>JAGWNX010000157.1 GCA_028872955.1 Acidobacteriota bacterium | reverse complement strand
CCTGCTCCAGGCCGGCTGAACGCCAACGGCAGCGCTGCGTTCACGGCGCTTGGCCTCAAGAAATCCGGGGGGCCGCCGAATGAGCCTACGACCGGGCGATTTGCACGTCCGGCGCATTGCAGCCAAGGAGTGCTCCTCTGAGTACGCTCTACGATCCGCAGGCCACGATCAGCGACAGCGAATTCGCCGCCTTCCAGCGCCTGATCCAGCAGCTGACGGGTATCCACCTCTCCGACGCCAAAAAGCAACTGGTGTTCGGTCGCCTGCGTGCACGCGTGCGCCAACTGGGTCTCGACAGCTTCGAACAGTATTTCCGTCTGGTCAGTGCCAGCACCCAGGCCGACGAACGCCAGATGGTGGTGGACCTGCTCACCACCAACGAAACCTATTTCTTCCGCGAGCCGCGTCACTTCGACCTGCTGCGCAACGAAATCCTGCCGCAGCGCCAACGCAACCGCCCCCTGCGCGTGTGGAGCGCGGCCAGCAGCAGTGGCGAGGAGGCCTACAGCATTGCCATGGTACTGGCCGATGCGCTCGGTGCCAGCCGGCAGGCCGCCTGGGAAGTGCTGGGCTCCGACATCAGCCGGCGGGTGCTCGACAAGGCACGCACCGGGCGCTACCCGCTGCAGCGCATCGACGGCATTCCGAGCCACCTGATGACGAACTGGTGTGCCAAGGGCAGCGCGGCACAGGAAGGCACGCTGCTGGTCGATGCGGCAATCCGCGAGCGGGTCCGTTTCCAGCAGATCAACCTCAACGAGCGCCTGCCGGATATCGGGCGCTTCGAGGTGGTCTTCCTGCGCAACATGCTGATCTATTTCCAGCCTGCCGCCAAGAACGAGATCGTGCGGCGGGTCGTCGACATCATGCATCCGGGCGCCTGGCTGATCGTGGGCCATTCGGAAAGCGTCAAGGGCAGCGACGAGCGTCTGCAGGTGCACTCCCCTTCGGTCTACCGGGTTGCCCGATGATCCTGATGGCGCTGCCGCCCGCATGACCCCGAAGCCGTGCAAATGCCTGACGCTCGGCAACACAAAATCTCAAGTCCTCCGGCAAGCCTGCCGTAATACCGACTGGTGCTCCAGGCACTGCCTCAACCGGAAAGCACGCCCAGAATGATCATCCTGATAGTCGTCGCCATCCTCTCGGCCACCGCCGGCCTCGCAGCCGGATGGCAGTTGGCCATACGCCGGGCGTCAAAGGCCGCCACTGTGGTTGCGGACACGCAGGCGATTGCCGACACCGTGGTCCCGCCGCGGCTTGCTGGCGCACTGGTCGCGGCAGCACGCGTAAGCCGCCGCGTCGAGGCCGACGCCTCGACGGACATGGGGCGCCTGGCGGGCATTCTCGACGACACCATCGTGCGTCTGACCAAGCATTTCCAGGCCCTGGACCAGAACCACAAGGTCCAGAGCGCGATCCTGCAGCGCCTGCTGCGGCGTGAACTCGATGACGATGCCGCACAGCAGGTGCGTTTCGAGGATTTCGTCAATACCACCTCCGAGACCCTCGACATCTTCGTGCGCGCCACGGTCGAGACCAGCGAACTCTCGATCCAGCTGGCCACGCTTTCCGAGGAGGTCGTCACCAAGGTGAATCGCATCCT
>JAGWNX010000156.1 GCA_028872955.1 Acidobacteriota bacterium | reverse complement strand
CACCGGCGTGGTCACCGTCTTGGGGAGCAGCGACCCGAGGATGGCCGGTGCTGCCTGCAGCGCTCTTGCTACCGCAATCGCGACCAGCGTGGCGACTGCGCTCCCGACAGCCATGGCGCCCAGCACCTGCGGGATATGCGCGCGCACAGCCGCTGCATGGCGATAAAGCGGCACTGCCAGCGCCACCGTCGCCGGTCCCAGCAGAAAGTGCAGTGGCGCGGCGCTTGCGAAATAGCGCGGATACGGAATCTCCACCCACACCAGTACGCTCATCACCAGCAGGATGGCCAGCAGCACCGGGTTGACGAGCAGATGGCCGCGCGACAGGCGCTGGATCGTCTGCCCCGCAGCAAAGCTGGCCAAAGTGAGCGCCATCGCTCCTGGCAGGCTGGCCAACAGGGCTGCGACGCTCGGCAGCACGGCGCTCACGAACGTTCCTTGCGTTGCGCCAGGCGGCCGGTCAGCAGCAGCGCGGCCGATGTGCTCAGGACGATGGCCATCGCGATCGCGAAACCGTTCGCTCGCACCAGGTCAAGGTGGGCCAGAACGCCTACGCCGGCCGGAATCACGAACAAGGGAAGCAGCAGGATCAATTGCGAGGCAGCAGTGTCGATGCTTTCGGGCACGCCGCCGCGCAGGCACAGCACCGCCAGCAACATCGCCATGCCGATTACTGGGCCGGACACGGGCAGTCCAGTCCAGGTGGCCAGCGCCTCGCCAAGTAGAAGGAAGACCAGAAGCCAGAGAAGTCCGCGCATGGTGTATCTCCAGAGGTTCAGTGGAATGGGATGAAGGTTCTGGCTCACGACGCAAAGGCAGAAGTGTGCCAACGCACTTTGCGAATTCCGGTGCAGCGGGCGTAGGCGCAGAGCCCTTCCATGTTCAAGTACGTAAATGCCGGTCCAGACCGGTCATCCATCGCCAAAGCCCTCACTGCGCTTCGGCTGCAGTTGGCCGGCACCGGCAGCTGACGATGGTTCAGCCCTCCCCCAACGTCACAGCGCGTTCGTGTCCTGAGATGAACACGGAATCCGTGCTAGTCAGCACAGGCCGCCAAATTCATGGCTGGCTGCGTGGAATAGGAGCTGATGCCATGACCGACGACGATTTCAGCGTCACGACAAAGACCTCACTGCACCGGCGCGAGGCCGCGCCCCTGGTCATGGAGGGCTACCGCATCATCGTGCATGCCTTGGCAGCGCAGGGATGCAGACTGCTGGCGCGGATGCGCCGCAGAATGTCAGAAGCCGGATGCCCTGAAGCCCAGACGCAAGGCCTGAATGCGCCGTCGGGCGTCGAACGCATTGGGGCACACGCATCCCGGACCCCGGCAGAATCCGATCGCCCCTGCAGCGGAACTTGACCTGGAGGCCAGAGCAAATGATTCGAGAGCTGGACTACCGCAAGCGACTGCACCGGGGGGCAGCGTCTCGAATATGGCTGAGATGTTGCACGTACGCCACTGGAGGCAGGGGTCGGAATCGAACCGGCGCAGGCGGCTTTACAGGCCGCTGCACTACGATATCAATCAACGACTTGGCGAATTTGCCACCTTTTTAACCACCCAGAGTCCTCCTCTACGCTCCCTTGTCGGCGTCGATATCGGCG
>JAGWNX010000155.1 GCA_028872955.1 Acidobacteriota bacterium | reverse complement strand
GAACGCCAAACGCACGCAGGGCAGCGAAGCACGTCCTCGGTGCAGCACAGCAGGCATGGCTGCTGTGGCGGCAACGTAACAACGCCGCTGGCAACCGGCAGGTAGGGGCGCCGACACTTGTCATCGCCCCCGTGCCTGCAGCACCGCGAAGCTGGGCTGACCGACCGCACCGCCGGTGAAGCATGTACAGCCGCTGCCAGCCACAGCTGAGCACGACCCGGGGCGCGCTCCTCGGAGCACCAGTTGCTGATCGCAGGCGGCAGCACTCTTCCCTTGCCGCAGCCAGACACTACAGCAGTCATCAGTCGGCAGAGTCAAGCATTCGCAGCTGCATCCCGGCCGCAACCCAGCTGGCTCGGAGGTTCGAGTGGCGTTTCCGCACCCGCGCGGTCCGCCTGACAGACCAAGTCCGCCACGCCCAGCATTGTACGCGTCCGCCCAGTCGCCACAAGAAAGTTTGGCCAGTGCCGCGCCTTTTGGCCGCCCGGAAGTTTAGTTCGTCGTCTCGCCGTGCGTGTCGCACCACCGTTGCAGCACCGTAGGCCCTAAGTCTCGGCATCTCACAGCGCACGTAGCTCAGCTAGGTGCCACAGCCCGTCCCACGAGAGTCGCGCAGCCGAGCGCCACAATCCAGGTCGTTCTGATGCGAACCAGCGCCACAGCACTCATCAGTACACTGTAGCCGTCAAGTGTGTTGCAACGTGGTCGAGTTGACCAGGTGTCGGCCCGATTTCCAGGATTGTGCCGCTGTTTGTCGGCCGCCAAACACCGTCTGCAGGAACGTCCAGGGGTTGGGCATGCCAGCACCAGCAACGGCGCACACGGACACCGCCGGGAAGGACACGTTTGCCACGATCGTCACAATCCGGGCCACCAGAGTGCCCGCAGCAGGCGGTGCTGCCAGTCCCGTACAGTGGTGTTGCTGCCGAGTGCAGCAGCGGGGCCTCATCGTCGCGTCCAGGTCCAAACAGTCGGGCTGTGGCGTCCGCAGCTGCAACTCGCTGGTCAGCGGCGGCCTCAGCAATGTCACCCTCCAGGCTCATAGGAACACTGCAGCTTCGGCCCGCAGACCCAGCGGCTGCTGCGAACCACCGGTGATTGCAGCACCCAGGCATCGTCAGGCGACAGTGACCACAGTGCGCACTGCACAGTACCCTGACCGTGCCAGCCTGCACCAAGTTCCAGCGAAAACGCTTCGTTTCGGTCCGAACCACATTTATGCAAAATTTCGACGGGCAAAGCGCACCGGTTGCAAACGCCCGTCTGGCAGTGTGGACACCTCACATGGACACGTCGCACTGTGGAGCCTGATTTGCAACACAGCCACGGCAAGGGCACGAACCCGAGGTCTTCCGACGCCGATCTCTGCAACCAGCACGATCAGAGACAGGGTGGCACCACCATGCTGTAGGGCACTAGTGACTTACCGATTGCAGCCGGCGGCCCGAACGGCACATCGTTCGCCAAGGCCTCCAAAGTTATTGTCCAAATCTCGCTGGAACGTACGGTATTTCTAAGTGTCCCGGAACGTCACGAAGGCTCCGCAAGCTTACAGGCTTCTTCGTTGCGGTGGGCATATTGTCGTATGTTGGTGCTCAGGAGCTATGGC
>JAGWNX010000092.1 GCA_028872955.1 Acidobacteriota bacterium | reverse complement strand
GAAGCAGTGCAAGACGCTCGACCTCTCGACTCTGTCGCAGCCGCGTCACGATGGTATCTAACTCGGCGTCGTTGTAGCCAGGGTGGCAGCAGAGCTCAAAGGTGCCGTGGTTGGGCAGCGCCTGCAGGATGTCGTGTAGCGTAGCGGCATCCAGCGATCCTGTCGCAGAGATGCCGATGGTGCCCTGCGTGGTGCGGACCCCAGGGGCAGCCTGCAGCTCGCGTTGGAAAGCTGGCTGCAGACGATTAAGCGCCGCGATCTGCACCCGGCGCAGCGAAGCCGCAGGGCTGAGCCTGGCCGACCACTCCGGCTCAAACGGATGGCGCACTGCAGCAACGCCACAATGCAAGGCGGCCCGTAACACAGCGCGTGCCACCACCGGGAAGCAGTGGGTGTGCTTGTGGGTATCCACGTGGGTCAGGTGGATACCGAGGTGCTGCAGGTGCTGCAGCTGGGCACAGGCCTCGTGGAACAGATCGTCTTCATGGATGCGGCCCAGCAGCACAGCTGCGGCAAAGTCCAGCAGCCTGGGGCGCAGCGAGCGCTGGTCGGGGCCAATCAGGCTCGGGATCGCTTCCGGCGGGCTCAGCGGTACACCATCGGTGAAGACGAGGTGGCAGCCCACGCCGAGGTGTGGGCGCTCGTGGAGGAGCCGGACGGCGTCGTGCAGCGCGCCGCCGGTCGCCATCAGGGTGGTGGAGGTGAGCACGCCTGCGTCATGCAGCTCTGCGACCGCCTGGTTGACGCCACGCGTCAGGCCGAAGTCGTCTGCATTCACAATGAGCTTGGCTGACATGGACTGCTTAGCAGTTTAGCTGAACGAGGTACCCAGCTTGGCCAGCAGCAGCGTCTCAGCGTGAAAGAGTGCGAGGTGCTCGTTGGTATTGGTGCGCAGCAGATTGGTCGCGCGCATGGACCCAGGGAGATTGATACCGCCATAAAACGAGAAGCACATGCGGTAGCCAAGGGAGTGAGCCAGCGACTCCGTGGTGGCGTCAAAGCCATCGCGCGTGCCCACGGGATACGCGAGCGAGGTGATGGGACTGCCCAGCAGAGACTCCATCAACTGCTTGGACTCGGAGAGCTCCCAACTCTGGCGATCCGCAGTGATCTGACCAAGGATGGGATGGGTCTGCGTGTGTGACCCGATCATCATGCCCGCACGCTGCATCTCGCGGGCCTCTTCCCAGCTGAGGAAGCGACGGCTGCGATGCGGCAGCTGCACAGCGGTGATCTCGCGCAGCTGCTCCAGGAAGAGGGCGCTGTTGCGATTGTCCGATCGTTTGAAGTGCTGCAGCACGGTGCGGATGGCAGTCTCGTGGTCCCCTTCCAGCTCAACCAGCAGCGGCTGTGGCCAGCTCAGGTGCAGCTTGCTCTTCTGCGTGTTGCGCACCAGGTAGGCGATCTCGTCCCACCAGGGAACAGTGGTGCTGCCAACGTAGTCGGCCACCAGGAAGAAGATTGCCTTGCACCCGTTACTTTGCAGCACGGGAAACGCGGTGGTGTAGTTGTCGAGATAGCCATCGTCGAAGGTGATGGCTATGTGCAGATCGCTCACGGGCAGCGTACCATCAACGAGCTGCTGCAACTCGTCCGGAGTGACGACGGAGAAGTGCTGCTTCAGGTAGCGCAGCTGTGCGTCAAACTCATCGGCGGTTGCGGAAAAGATCTGCCGGTCGAAGTTGCTGCTGCTGCGCTGCCCGATGCGATGGTAGTTCAGTACCAGCACGCCGGGTCGGTTGCGCAGGCCTTCCAGGATACGAAGTGCGCCCAGCATCTCAAGGGATCGTGCTACGAGAAGCCGCTTCGACATCCGTCCTTCCTTCTTGTTTCGAGCTAAAAGTCTGAGACGTTCGTTTGCGCGAGACGAATCATTCGCACGCTTGTTTCAAGGATCTCAGAAAATCATAGTCCGAACGACTTGAGAGTGTTGCGCAGGAACGCGCGGAGCCCAAGGTTGACCGTTGACCAAGTCGGTCGCGGATCCTCCAGATCAAAATCGAAGAATTCCAATGGAGTCTGGTAAGAATCCCACAGATCGACCCAGGTCGAAATGCCCCGTTCGGTGTACTGGTGCACAGCGGCCAACTCGCGACGCAGCGCCACATGGCGGAATCCGAAACGAGTTGTGGTCTGCTCAGCTCCCTCTTGCCCCAGCAGAGATTGGTAATGGAGCAGACCGATGGGAACGCCGGCGTAAGGAGCAGCATCTGCCGTAACGCTGTAGCGCGGATTCGCCTCGATCAGGCGAACGCCATGGTCGCGCACATCGCGCTTCACCTCGATCTCGCAGATTCCTACGTAGCCTACCCGACGCAAAAACGTATCGCAGATGGTTGCAATCTCCTCGTCCACAACCGGCTCCACGACCGAGGCGCTGCCAAAGCCGATCGGGTGGGCGCGCAGTTCGCGAACGACGCAGTAGCCAAGTCGTCGGCTGTTCTGTCCGTAGACTGAGAGGTAGCAGTACTTAGCATCGTCACCGCCTGCGACGATCTCCTGCAGCACGACCTCTGGCCGCAGCGAACTGGTGTGGGCATACCAGTCCAGCATCTCCTCGGCATTCTCCGCGGTCACCAGCTTGACCCTGCGCAGCGGATTGCCCGCGGGTAGCTGCTCCCACTCGCGCTGGTGGTGGGGCTTCATCAGGCAAGGGAAGCGCACCGTGGCGAGATATGCCTCCACCTCGGCCAGGCAGGTGACTGCCACCGTGCGTGGTATCGGCAGATTGGCGGCGGCCGCCAGCGCATACTGCTGATCCTTGGTCGCCAGCCGCGCCTGCACGGCAATGGACTCCATGGAGAAGATGTAGTGCGGTGCAAGCGCCTGGGCGTGGCGGCCCAGCGCGGTAACGAAGATGTCTGCTGCGGGAATGATGACAGGTCGCGCGCCAAGTTCCCTGGCAAGCGCGATCATGAAGGCTACCCAGGCGTCGGGCTGATGGTCGGGGTTCGGGCAAAGCCGGGACTCGCCGTAGACGGAGCGAAACCCCTCATGCTCTGGCTCGCAATCTACGCCGACCACCTGTAAGCCGGCACGGGTCAGGTCGCGCATCAGGTTAAGCCCGGTCTGAAAGACGCTGGCGACTACGATGGGTGGCTGAGGGGTCGATTTGTAGGCTGACGGTTGCAGGGCTGGCTCCTGCGAGTCAGAGTATCAAAGCAGGAAGCGGAGGCGAGCGAACGAAAGTGCTACAGCGCGCACTGCCACGAGGCAGGGGCAAGGCGCGGGCACCGGAGAGGCGAGTAGCTAGGCCTTGGACTTGGCAAAGCACTTCGCCATGATCGCGCTGTGCAGTCGCTCGCGCAGATCGGCAGAGAGCTCATACACCTCGTTATCACGGTAGACCTGAATGGTCTTGCGGGTAGAGTCGAGAACCACCTCGCAGTGCGAGCACTCCTGGGTGTGTCGTTTCACCTCTTCGATGAGTTCGGGGCTCACCTGTCCATCGAAGTAATCGGTAAGCTGGCTGAGAAAGTCCGTGCATGTCATGCCGGCTGTCCCTCCTTAGGTTGGCGGAAGTAGCGGCTGAGTCGCTCGCGCAACTGGAGCCGTGCCCGCAGCAGGCGAGATTTGACTGCGGGGATGCTGAGGCCAAGCGCCTCGGCGGTCTCTTCGGTCGAGAGGTGTTCTACGTCCCGCAGCGTAAACACGGTGCGGAAGCCCGGGGGCAGACCCTGAATGGTGCGCTGCAGGATGCTGGCCAGCTCCGACTGGCTGTAGTTCTGCTCCGGGTCTGGCCGCCACTCGGCAAAGTCTCGCGGAATGGCGCCGTCCTCGGTTTGTACATCTTCGTCCATGGAGACGGTCTTGCTGGTCTTGCGCTTGCGCAGACGCATCAGGCTCTCATTAACGGCAATGCGCACCAGCCAGGTGGAGAACTTGGAGTTGCCCTGGAACTGGTCGAGCTTTTCGTAGGCCTTCATAAAAGCGTCCTGCGTGATGTCTTCAGCATCTTCCCTGTTTTGAGTAATATGCAGGGCGACCCGATAGATCTGACGCTCGTACTGGCGGACCAACTGCTCAAAGGCAGCCTGGTCTCCCTCGCGGGCACGCGCGACTAGGGCAACATCGGGGTGAATCTCTTCTTCTGTCACAGGCGATTGGATGTCTTCCATAGCTCAGGGGTGCAAGGATTTCACGATCGACCACGGCCTTTTTGACAGACAGCGCCGCGTCGCTTGCCTGCATGATACACGCGGTGCCACGCGATGTTAAAGGGCAGCCCCGGGCCCGTCGCGGCACGAACGTGTCTTGCAAGATACTGCTTGCCGGTTGGTTCGCATCTGGTGCGGCCCGCACACTAGAGTTAAGGGTGTGGGCTGCACGCCATGAAGTTCTACCTGTGGGGAAGGCACAACGCATCATGAATCCTGGTACCTTCGCAAACAGGCGGCAGCACGGGTGGCTGCCTGCCTGGGCAATCCTGCTGGGGCTGGTGTTGTCGGCCACGGCGGCAGTTGCGCAGGACTCCTGCTGCAAGGCGAGTGAAGGCAAGCACCGCAGCAAAAAGGCAGCTGGCAACACGAAGGCTCAGGCAGAGGCCGGGCATCACAAGCCTCTCTCACGGCAGGCGCTCAAGCTTCACAGCGCGTTTCTGGAGTCGTCTGAGTTGCGACCGATGGCGCAGCAGTTGGCCGCGACGCGCTCCGCTGCCGCGTACGCCGGCGTGCAGGCTTACGCGCAGGCGCACACCGGCGAGGCCGCCGCCACGGCATACCTGGCGCTGGGACACGCCTACGCCCAGGACCATCGCTACCCCGAGGCCCTGACCAGCTACCGCCGAGCCAGCGCGCTGGGTGAGGCGCTGGACGACTACGCCGAGTATCTGGCAGCCCAGGCCGACGTAGCCGGCGGCCATCCTGGCGACGCCTACACGCTGCTCGATCACTTTGCCACGCGGCATCCGGAGAGCATCTTTGCGGCGACCGCGCCGGTGCTGCTGGCCACGGCGCACATCCAGCAGAACGATGCGGCCGGGGCTTTGCGCGTGCTGCTGGCTGCGGCATCGACCAGCGAGGCCTCGCACACGGACTATCGCTACACGCTGGCGCGGGCCTACCAGCTAACCGGCGACACCGGCCACGCCGTGGCACTCTATCGCGGGCTGTACATCGGCGACCCGCTGGCTCCTGAGGCCGCCCAGGCGCTGAGCCAGCTGCAGGCGATGGGCGCCTACCTCTCCGCAGCGGAGCGAAAACAGCATGCAGACCAACTGTTCAACGCCCATCACTACGCTGAGGCCGGTGCCGAGTATCACTCCATTCTGCAGCGCGACGCCACGCTGAACCCTGCGGACAAAGATGCGCTCGCCATCTACGCGGCGGTGTGTGACCTGAAACAGAAGCACCTGACTCGCCGCGAGATTGAGCGCCTGCCGAACACCAGCGACGACAGCGCAGCGCTGAAGCTGTACATGCTGGCCGAGGTCTCGCGCAGCGAAGACGACACGGTCCAGCACGATGCCATTCTGACGCAGATGGTGCAGCGCTTTCCTACCAGCCGCTGGCTGGAGGAGGCACTCTACTCTGGCGGCAATATGTACCTGCTGCGTCACGATCCGCGACAGGCAACGTTGCACTACTCGCTGCTGGTGAAGATGTTTCCCTCCAGCAGCTACGCACCCTCTGCCCACTGGCGCGCAGCGTGGATGAACTATCGGCTGCGGAACTATGCTGAGGCCGCACGGCTGATGGAAGAACAGGTGCAGCGCTATCCAGCCGGCATCGAGGTTCCGGCGGCGCTCTATTGGCGAGGGCGCATCCTGGAAGACCAGGAGCATAACTTTGCGCAGGCGGCGAACTTCTATCGCGCCATCGTGAGTGCGTACACCAGCTTTTACTATGCCAACCTGGCGCGCCAGCGACTGAGTGTGCTGGGTGTGCAGCCGTCGGTTGCACCGTCTGCCGTGCTGGGTATGGTGCGCCATGTCGCCAATCCCGGCTTGAACGGACAACTCCCTGAGGGTGAGCCTCACCTCATCAAGGCACGGCTGCTGGCCAACGCGGCGCTCAATGAGTTCATCAGCCCGGAGATTCAGTCCAGCCCAAACTCCAGCGCCTGGGGCGCTCTGGCAGAGGCGCAGATCTACTCCTCCTATGGAGAGACCAGTCGCGCGCTGCAGGCGCTGAAGCATAGTGGAATTCCATTCTTCTCGCTGCCGGTGGACCAGGTGCCCGCCAGCTATTGGACGCTGCTGTTTCCACGCCCCTACTGGAGTGATCTGACCGCAGATGCGCAGCGCAATGGGCTGGATCCATTCCTGGTGGCGGCGCTCATACGGCAGGAGTCCGAGTTCAACCCCGGTGCGGTGAGCCATGCGAACGCCGTGGGCCTGATGCAACTGCTGCCTTCGCTGGGCAAGGTGCTGGCGCGCAGACAGGGCATGAAGGGCTTCGGCATTGTGAAGCTGCTGAACCCGGCGACAAATCTTCAACTCGGCACGGCCAACCTGAAGTCTGTGCTGGACCGCTTTGGCGGGCAGCCTGAGTATGCGCTGGCGGCGTATAACGCCGGCGACGTGCCCGTGCGGCAGTGGATGTCGTCCGGCGACTACAAGGACCTGCCCGAGTTCGTCGAGTCGATCCCATACAGTGAGACGCGCGACTATGTGCAAGCCATCCTGCGTAACCGCGAGATGTACCGGCTGCTGTACAGCGGACGCTGATGCAGGCACCGAGGTCGATACATCGGTAGCGGATGCAACGAAAATTGAATTGACACCTCTCTCAGATGCAGTATGCTTTGCACCAAGTAAGGTGCAACAGCTTTCGAGTGGTTGGTCCTCCACGCGGAACGGCGTGGGGCCTGTTGTCGACGCAACGCCATACAACAAGTGAGGCATGCGATGGTTCAGGAGTGCACCCTTCTCAGCGTCTGGATCCCCGAGCAGATGAAGCCAGGAACGATGTTCCTGCTTCGCGAAGAGGCGGAGTTTGGCAGTGTGGAAAACCCCTACGCTGCGGTACTGGCATGCCCGAGCTGCGGCTGCCTGGGCTATGTCACGCTGGCACAGATGCTGGGGTATGAGTCCACCATCTGCGGCTCGGCCTGCTGCTCGGCAGAGTTCTTCCTGGAGAACGGCAGCATCCGCAGTCGAAGGCCTGCGTAGCCGCACCCGAGCGAGGCCGCTGCACCGCGCCGGGCCCACAACCGGGTTGGCATAAGATAAAGAAAGCCCGCCAGCACGCAATACGCCCGGATGGTGAAATCGGCAGACACAGCGGACTTAAAATCCGCAGGCCGCAAGGCCGTGGGGGTTCAAGTCCCCCTCCGGGCACCATAGAAACAATTAAGGGGCAGAAGCCTGAGTTCTGTCTCTCCGCGCTGCTACCATGCCACCGGGAACATGACGACGGACGGGGTGATCCAGCTGGCGTACGACGGTGACGGGAACCGTGGAGGATGACATCGACTACTATCCGTACGGCGGTCAGCAGGTGTACCACTCAGGCTCAGGCAACCTGTACCAGTTTACGGGTGATGAGACGGACAGCGAGAGCACGACGTACCATACCCAGTATCGGCAGCTGAGCCCGAGCCTGGGGCGATGGTTGAGGCCGGACCCGTACGACGGAAGCTACGACCCCACTAATCCGCAGACACTCAACCGGTATAGCTATGTGCTCAATAGTCCGTTAGGTCTTATCGACCCGTCTGGAATGGATCCTTCCAATGACCAAGGCACTTGGGACTGCCAAGAATACTCATACTGCAGCGGTCCTCCTTGCCCGCCCGGATCCTATCCCGACACGACGGGAAGTGGTGCCTGCTACGCTAGCAACGGAAACGGAGGGATCGTCGATCCAAATGGAACCACAGTAGATGTAGGAACCGGCGGAGGCTTTGGTGACATCATTATCTTCAACTATGGACCTGGAGGATCCGTCGGAGGCGGCGGTGGTTCGTCTGGCGGTAGTTCGTCTGCCCCAAATAACGGGCCGAGACCCGGTTGCGTGAGTGGTGCGCTATTGAGCAATGCGGTGAGCGTCGGAATCGATGCGGTTGGGTTGATTCCTGAAGCTGGGGGTGTCGCGAGGTTCATCGGCAATCAGGCTGGATATCGTGGCGTAGTGGCCGATCAGCTTGGGGCAAAAGTAATCGGGGCATTTGGAAAATCGACGAGTACTGTAAACGGGCTTGCGAGTATCACGGATACGTCTGCTCTTGGGCTGACTTCAACTGCCCTAACCATCGCTGGATTTATACCCGGACTGGGGCAAATCTCTTCTGGGCTTTCACTTGGTGTGGACCTTTACAAGACCTATAAGGCGGTGAGCGCTTGCTACTCACATCCTTAAAGAATGACATCAATGCGGCGAAAAGAATCCGCCTGCCCTGGTGGATACTGCTCCCCGGAGTCATCGTTGCTGCCTTTAGCGCTGCTCTGTTTGATCGCTTTGGGAAGCTCTATCTCGTATTGCCGGTCCTGAACAGCATCGCAGTCCTAGGTTTTCTAGTCGCGCTGAAATGGAAGCTGAGGAAGCGCATTTGGTTTTGGGTCACGATAATCATCGTGGCTGCTCTTCATGTTCCTCTGATCTTGTTTATTCCGTGGACGACGAAGTGGGTTCCGGCGCTCGCGATTGCTGCCATCGACTCAGCGGACTTCTGTGTAATCCTAGCGATCCTCTCGGTGGTCGAGAAGTTCATGGGAGAGCCGCAAGCCTCTGAGGGGTGAGCGTCCCCAATGAAGTGTGCCCCTGCTACAGGCCGTCCCTTCGGGGGCGGCCTTGCTGCGTCTGTAGCCTCCATCTGGGAGCTGTGCCGCGTCCAGCGAAAAGCCCACGGTGCTCTGCACCGGAATGACGAGGACACGTCATGTATGAAAGCGCATGTTGTCAAGGGGATTGTTTTTGCTGTTGTTTTTTCTCTTAGCCGCGCAGTTTAGCGAGGCCGTGGCGGGCACAGCTGGTTGGGCAAACGACTTCTCGGTTCTCCTTTGCTGTGGTTTTGTCCTGGGTTGGCTCGACGTATGGTTTCGTCATGAATCATGTATTCGCCGTGGTTTCCGGCATGAGCCTGTGCT
>JAGWNX010000091.1 GCA_028872955.1 Acidobacteriota bacterium | reverse complement strand
ACTGGAGGCCGTGGTGGAGAAGCTCGAACGGGGCGACCTGCCGCTGGAGGAGTCCGTGAGCCTGTTTGAACAGGGGCTGAAGCTCTCCAACGCCTGCAAGTCGGAGCTCGAGTCCGCCGAAGGCCGGATCCAGGTGCTGCTGGAGCAGGGAAGTGCACGCGTCGCCCGTGACCTGGAGGTGGAGGACGCAGAGGAAGACGCGGTGGAAGAAGATGCGGATGAGGAAGAAGCCTGAAGTAGGTCCGCGTGCTAGCGGTCGCGCGTGGTGACGTAGCCCGGCACCCAAAGCAGCGCGCGCTTGGCTGCAGTCTCAGGCAGGTCCGCGATCGACAGGCGAGCGGCCTCAGCGTAGGCGCAGGCTGTGTCCATGGCGTAGTCAATGGAGCCATGGCGCTGCAGAATCTCAAGAATCTGTCCGTGGGCTACGCGCTCAAAGCTTCGGTCTGCCAGTACCGTGCGAATGGCCTCACGATCGGCGCCGGTGCCACGCTCCAGCGCGTGAATGACCGCAAGCGTCGCCTTGCCCTCTCGCAGATCAGACGCTGCGGGTTTGCCGAGGACCTCCTCGGAGGCGGTCAGGTCAAGCACGTCGTCCACAATCTGAAAGGCTAGGCCCAGGTTGCGCCCGTACTCGCCCAGTTGCTGGTCCAGCGTCTCCGGGCTGGCGAAGCTCTGCTCCGGGGCAATGGCCACGCCAAGCTGCATGGAGACCTTGAACAGGCAGGCGGTCTTGCGATAGATCAGGTCAAAGTACTCTTCTTCGTTGATCAGATGGCCGAGCTTCTGGATCTGCAACAGCTCGCCTTCTACCATCTGCTGGGTGAGCGAGATGAGCAGATCGAGCACGTGGAAGTTACGCTCGGCCAGCGCGGCCGAGAAGGCCTGCATGTAGAGCCAGTCGCCGGCCAGCACGCATTTGGAGTTGCCCCAGGTGGTGTTGGAGGAGGGACGACCGCGGCGGGTGTCAGCCTCATCGATGATGTCGTCGTGGACCAGGGTGGCGGTGTGGAGCATCTCCACGACGGCGCCAAGCCGGATGCGCGCGTCGCTGGTACAGCCCAGGGCCTTGGCCGAGAGCAGCAACAGGATGGGACGGATGCGCTTACCGCCGCCCGACATCAGGTACTGCGCAATCTCGGTAATGACGTCGACGGGGGAGTTGGACTGCTGTGCGAACTCCTGCTCAATGGCTGCAAGGTCGTCGCGGAGAAGGTCAAAGACCTCTTTCGCCGTCGCAATGGAGATGGTGCTCACGCACTATTGAGAGTATCAGGATGTCGCCAGCGGGAGAAGAGAGCGGGAGTGGTTTCCAGCCGCATTTGATGCTGGTACGAAAGCGAACTGATTTTTTGCAGCAGCATGCGCACTCTGCGGCAGGTTGCGACGACGATGGCCGATTACCGCAGCGACGCAGGACTTCTGGTTGCGCAGGCAAAGGACTCTTTGCCCGGGCATGGTGCCCATACCGCAGATGGCGTGCAGGTTGGCGACGCAGGGAGCTTACGTGGGAATGTGGTCCAGACGCGTCTTTACCCAGTCACGTACCGGGATCAGATTGAACTCCGTGGCCATGGCGACAAGCCAGGCGTAGATGAGGGTAGGCAGCAGTACCAGGAACGCAGATGTGAGATTGCGAACATTCGGTACCAGTTGCGTCTGGTGAATAAAGAACCCGGCGATGAAGTAGAGCAGGGGAAAGTGGACGAGGTAGAGCGTATACGAGAACCGCGCGCCTTGCCGAGCGAGCACAGAAGCATGCGTCTCTTTTGCCTGCTCCCGGGTGCCGTACAACATCCATACGTAGGCGACGGTCAGGATGGCTAGCAAGGCATCCGCTGGGCCACCGAACTGCTTCGACAGCGGCGCACATGCGGTAAACATGGCGAAGTAGACGACCGTTGCAGCAAGCCGTTGCATGCGTCCGAACTGGTGCAGCGGCAGTTTGAGCAAGACCACGCCACCAAGCCAAACCAGGAAGTAGCTGGCGATGACGTGACCGACGAAGATGGCAATCGCGACGGCGGCCAGGCCATAGGCAACCCGGGCGACGGGCCTGGTCTTACGATGGAGCGCGAGCACACAGCAAGGAAAGAGGATGTAGTACCAGAACTCGTTGGAGAGGCTCCACAGGGGGCTATTGGTTCCAAACTCCGGACGGATGATCTTTTGCAGAAAGGCACAGTTGGCCAGGAAGGTGGAGAGCGAAAGATGCCTGACGATCAGATCGGGTGGGTACATGAGCCGCAGGTAGTTGCCGCTGTACCAGGGATAGGCATGTTGCATGGCGAGTCCCAAGCGATCCCAGAACAGGCCGAGCAGCAGGGCTGGGAGCAGTACCAGCCACAGGCGGACCATTCGATGCGTCAGGTAGTTCTTCCAGGACCACGTGCCATTCTCGACATCGCGCAGCACGACCTGGCCAACCAGCAGTCCGCTGAGGACAAAGAAGACGATGACCGCCTGATGACCGCCGACGGTGACCAGGTAGAACGGCAGCAGAGGGATGCGGTTGGAGTGAAGCAGGTTGAAGCCGGGAAAGAACATGGAGCGCCAATGGGTGGTACAGACGATCAGCGCGGCTAACACGCGTAAAGCATCCAGATACACGGAGGCTTTGGTCGCTCGAAATGGTAAGGTTGTGTCTCTCGCGAGCACTGAGAGACGGGTGGTATCACTCACGAAGTGGATCTCCGATGTTCTCCGATAGGCGTTCTAATTACTGCGGAAGTTAGTGAACTGCAGTTCTACGCCAAAGTCTCCGGTGCGCAGCTTTGCAATGATCTGCTGCAGCACGTCGCGGTCTTTGGAGACGACGCGCACGGTATCGCCCTGGATGGAGGCCTGCGCCTTCAGCTTGGAGTCCTTGATCATGGCGACGATCTTCTTCGCGTGCTCGCTGGCGATGCCTTGCTTGAGCTTGATCTTCTGCCGCACAGACTGTCCGGCTGCCTGCTCGACCTTCTCGTACTCAAGGTTCTTCAACGATACGCCGCGCTTGACGAGCTTCTGCGAGAGAATCTCCGTCACGGCCTTGAGCGTGTACTCGTCCTGGCTGGCCAGTTGAATCGTCTCCGTGCCCTCCAGCGCGATGGTGGACTTGGAGTTCTTCAGGTCGAAGCGCGCGCCCACCTCTTTTGTCGCCTGGTCGATGGCGTTCTTTACTTCCTGAAGCTCTACTTTGCTGACGACGTCGAAGCTGTTATCGGCTGCCATGGGTTCCTTCTCAATCTAAAGACTAGTTCGCTGGTAATTATCTCAGGCTGTTAAGGGAAAAAGGTGATGGAAGTTGCGAGAGGTAACCACGGAAAGCTCATGGGGGGAGACGCCGCGCAGAGCGGCGAGGGCAGCTGCGGTATGGGCCACCAGGGCCGGCTCGTTGCGCTCGCCCCGGTGCGGAATAGGTGCCAGAAAAGGCGCGTCGGTCTCCACCAGAATGCGGCTGGCCGGTGCCAGCACGGCAGCTTCGCGGATGCCCACTGCCTTGGGGTAGGTCAAATTCCCGGCAAACGAGAGGTAGAAACCTGCCTCCACCGAGCGATGAGCCTGGTCCACGTTGCCGGAGAAGCAGTGCATAATGCCGCCGAGGCCATGCGGCTGCCAGTGCTCGCCGATCAGAGCAAGCAGGTCATCCCAGGCTGCGTCCGGGTTGCCGTGGCCCTCAAACTTCTCCTTAGCCGCAGGGGTGGCCAGTTCGGAGGTGCGGCAGTGGATCAGGATGGGCTTGCGCAGGCGCGCGGCGATCTCCATCTGCGCGACGAAGGCGGCCTTCTGTACGTCCGGCAGCGGGTTCTCGACGTGGTAGTAGTCCAGGCCGATCTCGCCGATGGCGATGCAGCGCGGGTCGGCGGCCAGCGTCTCCAGGCGATGCAGCGCCTCAGGCGTGGCGTGCGCGGCCTCCTGGGGGTGGATGCCCACGCTGGCAAAGATGCGGGGCAGAGCGGGCGAGGTCGTCGCTTGCGCGATCTCCAGAGCGCGGTGCATGGTGGCAGGCCCGTCGCCGATGCCGATGGCCAGAATGGCCTCGACGCCAGCCTGCCGGGCGCGGGTCAAAACCGGCTCCAGGTCGTCGGTGTAGAAGTCGAGGTGTGCGTGCGAGTCGATGAGTGCCATAGGTGGAGGGTCCCAGTGACAGAGTATCGCGGTCCGGGGCCGTGCCCGTCCAGATGACAAAGGTAGTACCTTCTGCGTAGGATGCTGGCCATGAACGAGTTGAACCGGCGCGAAGTTCTGGTGGCCCTCTCCGCCCTGGCGGCGATGGGCAGTGTGTCGGCGGAGGCCCAGACGGGCGCGGCGCTGACGGAGTCGAAAGTATTTGCCTTTGATGCCCTGCCTGTTAGCCACAACGCGAACGGTGGTGCCAGCCGGGCTGTGCTGCACGGCACCCTGCCGACGGGCGAGTTTGTGGAGGTGCATGAGACCATGCTGCCGGCCGGGCAGATGCCGCATCCACCGCACCGGCACCGGCACTCGGAGTTCCTGCTGATCCGCGAGGGCAAGCTGGAGTACCTGAACGACGGGAAGCCGGAGCCGGTGGGGCCGGGTGGGGTGGTGTTTACGGCCTCCAACGTGATGCACGGGCTGAAGAACGTTGGCAACACGCCGGCGAACTACTTTGTGGTCGCCATCGGCGTGCAAACCAAGGAGAGCTAGGCGCGGATGAACCGGCGTGCTCTGTTGGCCCTGCTGGATGGTGCAGTGCAGAGGCAGGCGGCGTCGCAGCAGCCGCGGCTTACTGCGTCGCGCGTCTTTCCCTATGACGCGATGCCGGTGCGCCGCATGGCCAACGGTGGCGAGTCGCGCGATGTGCTGCGCGGCGTGCTGGCAACGGGCGAGGCAGTCGCTGTCCATGGCTCCATGCAGCCAGCCGGTATGGAGCCGAACCCGGCGCACGTCATTGAACACACTGAGGTGATGCTGGTGATGGCGGGCAGGCTGGAGGTACGGTTCAACGGCACGACGCAGCAGCTCGGGCCCGGTGGAGTCTTCTTCATCGCCAAAGGCACACTGCACCAGGTGGCGAACGTGGGCCAGGGTGCGGTGCGCTACGTTGTGGTGGCCATCGGCGGCGACATTACGCCAGCGTAGGCTGAACGTACCAAGGCCGCGCTGCTCCTGGTGTTGCAGGAGGTAAGCGCGGCCTTTGCTTGTGTGCAGCGGATGCGACTAGCGCAGGCGCGAGCCCAGTGCGATCTCTTCGCCGAAGGTGGCAAGTACCGGCTTGCCGTTCTCGCCCTCGCTGGCGGCCAGCAGCATGCCGTGCGACTCCAGCCCGCGCATCTTGCGCGGAGCCAGGTTGGCGATGACGACGATGCGGCGGCCAATCAGCTCTTCAGGCGTGTACCACTCAGCGATGCCGGAGAGAATCTGCCGCTTCTCATAGCCGAGGTCCACCTCCAGCCGCAGCAGCTTGTCGGCCTTGGGGATGCGCTCGGCGACGAGCACCTGGGCGACGCGCAGGTCTACCTTGACGAAGTCGTCGATGGTGATCTGGCTGGTGTCTGGCCGGGGCTGAGCAGGGTGGGAGCTGGCCGGGTGCTGGGTCTCGGCGATGGCGTTCAGCTCCGGATGCGCGGAGAGCGAGCTGAGCGGCGTCTCGCCGAACTCGACGGGCGGCTCGCTGGTGGCGTCGTGCGAGGTGTTGATGTGCGGCAGCTCGACTGCTTTGCCGTTGGGCTTCTCGGCCTTCTCTACCTTGGTTGCGTTGGTGCTCTGTTCGATGTCAATCATGGTCTGGATCAGTTCCTTCGGTGCTCGGGGGAAGATAGGGGCAAGCGGGCCAAGCTTCGTGCCGGGCTTCAGGCCGCCCCATTGTAGATTGGTGAGTTCGCCCTTGCGGGCGGATGCGTGAATGTCCCCCAGCCCAAGTTGCGCCCAGACCTTGGCTGTGGCGAAGGGAAGGATGGGGTAGAGCAGTGCGGTGATGATGCGGATGGATTCGGCGGCGGTGTAGAGGACTTCGGATAGTCTCTTCTGAGATTTTTCGTCAGGCTGCTTCGCGAGCTTCCATGGTGCTTCATTTGAGATGAAGCCATCCGTAATTGTTATGAGAAGCTGAATCTCGGCCAAGAGCGCCCCGAATATGTATTTGTTGTAAAGAACGGCATGATTCTTAATTAGGAATGAGGCCTTTTGTAGTACTCGGTACTCTGTGGGTGCTATCCCTTGTGAGACTGCTGGAGCCTCTTGATTAAGTTCTGACCATTGAAAACTTGATGCGTCTTTTCGGTGTGCTTCACCGAGCCAAAGCTCGTTGTCCCATTCTGAGCTGGGTGCGCTGTATTCCGGGACACGTGACTCCCGATTTTGAGCAATCAGATTTAGCGTGCGGCTTACGAGATTTCCGTATCCGTTTGCAAGCTCCGCGTTGTAGCGCGTCACCACTGCGTCGAAGCTGAAGCTGCCGTCCTGTCCGAAGGGAATCTCGCGGAGCAGGAAGTAGCGGAGCACGTCGGTGCCGAAGAGGTCGCGGTCGGTTTTTGAGGCGTCGGGCAGCAGCGAGCCGAAGGCGTCAAGGATCGTCTCGGCGCGGACGATGTTGCCCTTCGACTTCGACATCTTGGACTCTTCAAAGAGCAGCCAGCCGTGTGCGGTAATAGCCTTTGGCAACTTCAAGCCGGCGGCCAGCAGGAAGGCGGGCCAGTAGACGCAGTGGAAGCGGATGATCTCCTTGCCGACGAGGTGCAGGTCGGCAGGCCAGTACTTCTCGAAGCGTGCGATGTCTTCGGGTGCATCCGAGCCGTAGCCAAGTGCGGTGATGTAGTTGGCCAGCGCGTCCAGCCAGACGTAGACGACGTGCTTCTGCGCAGCGCCAGCGTCCTGCTGGATGTCGTCCGGCACCGGAATGCCCCAGGTGAACGAGCTGCGTGAGATCGATAGATCTTTCAGACCGCCCTTGACGAAGGACAGCACCTCGTTGCGGCGGGACTCAGGCTGGATATCTAGCTTGGTTTCTGGATCTTTGGATTCGATGCGCTCCGCCACGCGCTCGCCCCATTCTGACAGCTTGAAGAAGAAGTTCTCCTCGGTGACCTCTTCGAGCAGGCGGCCGCAGTCCGGGCACGGCGTGCCGACGGGCAGGTCCACGAAGTTCTCGTCGGAGACGCAGTAGGCCCCGGTGTAGCTGTCCAGATAGATGTGGCCGTTCTGGTAGAGCGTGCGGAAGAGCTGCTGCACGCCGCGTTTGTGGGCGTCGCTGGTGGTGCGGATGTAGCCGTCGTAGGTGATGCCCATGCGGTCCCACAGCGCGCGGAAGGAGGCAGAGACCTGGTCGGCAAACTGCTGCGGCGGGATGCCGGCGGCGCTTGCGGAGCGCTCGATCTTCTGACCGTGCTCGTCGGTGCCGGTCAGCAGAAAGGTGTCGTCGCCCAGCAGCCGGTGCCGGCGGGCGATGACGTCTGCCGCGAGGGTGGTGTAGGCGTGGCCGATATGCGGCCGCGCGTTCACGTAGTAGATCGGGGTCGTCAGGTAGAACGTGTTGGGGGTCGTTTTCTGCGTCTCAGACATGGTTGCGCCAACCGTTAGTCTAGCAGGTGGCCTGCGGCAGAACTGCGTGCGACGGCCAAGCAAAAGCCCGTCCGGGCGGGCGCGCCGGACGGGCTGAAGTTGCTGATGGAGCCAGGTTAGTCGCCGGCCGGCACTACGGGCGACTTGCCATCGGTGTGGGTGTCCAACTCGGCGTCCTGTGCCATGCGGGCCTGATTCAGGTGCTCCTCCATAATGCGGCGGGCCTGCAGGCTGTTGCGCGAGCGAATGGCGCGGAAGATCTCCCGATGCATCTCGGCCGACTCCTTCAGGCTCTGCGAGTAGTCTGCCGTCTGGCGGCGGTTGTCGTAGAGGCTGGCGGTGATGGTCTCCATGAGCGCGCCGAGGATGGGGTTACCGGAGGCGCGGGCGATGGTGCGGTGGAAGCGCACATCGTGGATGAGGTACTCCTGCGGGTCGTCGAGCGAGGCGTACATCTCGGCCACCTCTTCGGCCAACTCGGCGATGTGCTCGTCGGTAGCGCGCTCGGCAGCGAGTGCGGCCACGTTGGACTCGATGATGGTGCGGGCCTCAAACATCTGCCAGGGCAGAAAGCCGTGCAGCGCGCCCAGCACGGTCAGCGAGCTGGAGTCCAGGGCCGGCGGTCCGCTGGAGACGAAGGTTCCGGCACCATGGCGGCTCTTGAGCACACCCATCGCCGAGAGGAAGCCGATGCCGGCGCGCAGGCTGGAGCGGCTGATCTTGAGCTTGCGGGCCAGCTCACGCTCTGGCGGCAGGCGATCGCCGGGCTTCACCTCGCCCGCTGCGATGAGGCCGCGCACGTGGTCTACCACCTGCATGGTGAGCTGACTATGGCTTGCGGAGTCGTCGAGAATCTCTTTGTTGGATGCTTGCTTTTTCACAACCGGGAGGGCTCCTTGCCCCGAAGTGAAACCAGCGTACCACGCCGCAAATGGTACCTGCTACGTACCTTTGGTGCGGCGTGGGTCAGGTGCGCTGGTGCCAGCCGTAGCTAGGCGGTGCGTTCTGCACCCAGCCTGGGAACCAGGAGTTGGAAGAGCGTAAGCGAGATAAGGTAGGCCAGCGCCGCCAGCGTGAAGATCAGCATGGGGTGCAGTGAGAAGAAGTGCGAGACCAGCCAGGTGAAACAGGCTCCACCTGCCGCGCCGACTGCACCGCCGATGCCCACCACGGTGCTGACGGAGGTGGATGGAAACATGTCGGTCGGGGTCGAAAAGAGATTCGCCATCCAGCCCTGATGCGCCGCCGTTGCCAGGCAGAACATGCCAATCGCCGGCCAGGCGTTGCTGGGGAAGAGCGAGTGCATGTGCGGCACCAGCATGATGGGCATCACACACAGACCGCACAGCAGCATGGCAGACTTGCGGCCCGCATTGACGCTGTAGCCACGCTTCATAAGGAAGCCGGAGAGCCACCCGCCCGCGATGGAGCCAAAGCTAGCGGCAGTGTAGATGACGATGAGTGGGTACTTGACCTGCGCCAGGCTGAGGCCATAGTTGTCATTCAAAAATTTGGGCAGATAGAAGAGATAGAACCACCAGATGGGATCCGTAAGCCCCTTGCCGAGAGCGAAGGCGTAGAAGCCGCGATGCCGCAGCAGGACGGAGTAG
>JAGWNX010000090.1 GCA_028872955.1 Acidobacteriota bacterium | reverse complement strand
GCGGCCAGGTTGACGGCGGTTATCACTCCTTCGCGATCGAGCGCGATCATGCTGAACGGCGCGTTCTCAAAGATAGAGCGGTTGAACTCCGCCAGCTGGCGGTGCTGCACCTCTACCTCCTTGGCCGCGGTAATGTTGCTGCAGGTGATGGCAACGCCGTCACCCAGCCGCACCGCATGGTATCGAATCCAGACGCTGGCATTGCTGCCCGGGGGCGTCTCACGGGGCACAAGCCAGGTCTGGTTCTCCTGCTCTGGAGAGAAGCGCTGTTCGCCGCGCAGGGGCTCGCCGGTCTCCACCACGCGTCGCAGAATAATGCCCAGGGTGGCGGCCGAACCTGGCCGCAAAACGGCCTCCAGCGGCTGGCCGATGATCTGCTGCCGGGACTGGCCTGCCAATCGCTCGGCGTTGGAGTTGACGTAACTGAAGCGGAACGCGACCAGACTGCCGGCAGCATCGCGGACAGCGTCCACAATTGCGAAGGCGTTCAGACTGCTCTCGGCTGCGGCCAGAAACCGGGCATGTTCCGCGTCCATCGCCTGACGGCGCGCGAGCTGCTCCCGCTGCCGCCGCCAGAGGCGGAGAGCAGCCGTGGTGCCGACGAGTGCCAGGATCCAAGCTACGGTGGTCAGCATGCACGCTCCGTTCGGTACCGTGACCCTGTTGCCTTTGCGACGTTATCGCTAACGCCATTCTCTCCTGCACGTTTCGGGTTATGGAATCCCCTGAAGCTGTGATATTGGGCTGGCCTTGCGGTCGAATCCACCTGCGGAGTCCCCAGAAGCGTAGGTTTTCGAAGTACTTCGCAGCAGACGGCCTCGATAGATTCACCCTAGCACTCTGTACGGTGGAGCACACAGGGGCGGGACGAATAAGTACTTAAGTACCCAAATAGTAACCTGTGTTTAGCGTCGTGCCAGCACGGGCCGGGCGGCCTCAGGTGCAGGCATCCAGCCGTGCCGCTGCATCCAGCCGGCGACGATCTCGGGAAAGATGCTCAGCTCGTCCAGGCCTTTGAGGCCGGTGCCCATGCCGGTACCGTGGGGGCCGGGCTCGAAGATGTGCAGCTCTGCTGCTCCGCCCACACGCTTGACTGCGTCGTAGTAGGCCGTCGCGTTGCGCGAGTCTACGGTCTGGTCGGCAGAGGTGGAGTAGATCAGCGCCGGGGGGACATCCCGGGTTACCAGGCGGTCGACCGAGACGGCGCGGAGTGCCTCCGGCGTGGGATGGTCGCCGAGCAGCCCTTCGAAGTTGGTGGCACGTGGAATCTCGTCGCTCAGGCTAAGCCGGGCGTAGGAGAGAATGGTGAAGTCCGGGCGGTCTGAGACGCGATCGATGGGGTCTGCTGCCCGGGCCTGACCGCTGTCGTGCACGGCGGCCAGATAGCCGGCCAGGTGGCCGCCGGCGGAGAATCCCCACAGCCCGACTTTGTTCGGATCGATGCCGAACTCGCGGGCGTGCGAGCGAACGTAGCGAATGGCGCGAGCGCCATCCAGCATGGGGGCGGGGAAGTAATAGCGCTTGCCGAGGCGATACTGCAGCACAAAGGCCGTAACCCCGTGGGCGGCCAGCCAGCGGGCGGGGATGCCGCCCTCCTTCTCCATCACCAGACTGCGGTAGCCCCCGCCGGGCAGCACAATCACGGCGGCGTGTGCCGTCTCCCCACTGGCAGGGTAGACGTAGAGGCGCGGCGTATCCAGCTCGTCTTTGCCCAGGGCGCCCGGGGCTCCGCCCGGCCACAGCAGCAGCGAGCGTGCCGCTCCAGAAGGCGGGGTGATCACAGGAAGCGGGTCCGCTGCCTGGCTTGTGATTTTGGCAGCGGGCAGAGGCAGGCATAGCAGGAGCGCTGCCAACGCAGAGGTCACGCGAAGAAGACGTTGCATCAACCCGGATGATATACCGTTCGTCTGGCGGCTGGTGGTCACGGATTCCGATAGGCTGCGACTCGTGCGGCAGAGCATGGACTGGCGCGTGCGAACGGCATAAGGCATCATCGAATGTGGGCAGCCCGCACGGGGTCTGCGGCAAGGTTGCAGGCGCCGTGGTCTGCAGTACAAGGAGCAGGACGACATGAGCAGGATGCAGAGGATTTCGGGTTGGCTGGCCGTAGCGCTACTGGCCGTGGTGGCAGGCGGAGGCGCGGCGCACGCGCAGAACGGCAATGTGCCCTTTGTGAAGCAGCACATCTATAACCCCGCCGCAGACCCGCACGCCGACATTGCGGCTGCGCTGCGACAGGCCCAGCGGCAGCACAAGCGGGTGCTGCTGGACTTTGGCGGCGACTGGTGCGGCGACTGCCAGGTGCTGGACCTCTACTTCCATCAGAGCCCGAACATGCAGTTGCTGGCGCAGCACTTTGTGCTGGTGCACATTGAGATCGGCCACATGGACCACAACGTCGAGGTGGCCAAGCAGTATGGGGTTCCGCTGGGCAAGGGGGTTCCCGCGCTGGCCGTGCTGGATGAGCACGGCATGGTGCTGTACGCGCAGCAGCACGGTGAGTTTGAGAACATGCGGCACCTGGAATCGAAGAATCTGACCGAGTTCCTGAACCGCTGGAAGGACTAGGCTGCGACAAGCGGTCGCGGAAGTGGGAGCGGATGTGCCAGAGACGCGCGTGCCGACGATCGTTCGCAGTTGCAGCAGCCTGCCAGTGCTGCTGCAGCAGGCCTTGCTGCGCTGCCTGGACAATGATGGTGTGAATCTGGCGCAGTCTGCGGCCTACTCCGCGATTGTGGCGCTCTTCCCGGGGCTGGTGTTTGTGGCGCACGTCATCGGCCGGCTGCCGGGGGCAGCGCCCATTCGCGGGCAGCTCACGTTGTTCTTCCAGCGCGTGCTGCCGGGCGACGTGAGTCCACTGGTGGATAGTTACTTTTCCGCAGCGCCTCATGCCATGCGCTCCAGCCAGGTACTGTTGCTGGCGGCGCTGGTTAGCCTCTTGGGTGCGTCCAGTGTGATTGCCACGTTGATGGACGGCATTCGCCGGGCCAATGGTCTGGCACCGGACTACTGGCCGCTGCTGCAGCGGCGGGTGCGTGCGTTGTTGCTGGTGCCGTTGTCGCTGGTGCCGTTTGCGCTGGCCAGCCTGATGCTTGTGTTTGGCCACCTGATCACGGTGTGGCTTACGGTGCACCTGGTGCCCTCGGTGAGGACCTCGGTGTATGTTGCCGCCGTGATCGTGCGTTGGCTGGTGGCGGTCACGGCATCGATCGGCGTGCTGGGCGTGATCTACCACATGGGAATTCCTGTGACACGCTCGTGGCGGCGGGTGCTGCCGGGCGCGGTCGCGGCGACGCTGCTGTGGTTTCTGACGACGCTGGCCTTCGGGTGGTACGTCACGCGCTTTGCCAACTACTCCCAGGTATACGGCTCGCTTGGCGCGGCCATTGCGTTGCTCATCTGGCTTTATCTGGTGGCGTTCAGCATTCTGTGGGGTGGGGAGTTTAATACGTTGTTCTGCGAGCGTTACCTGTAGCCTCTGCCTGCAACGAGAATTTCTCGCGCATACGTTGCAAGTCACGATTAGAATGGCTTTCGGCAATGAAACTGCGAGACGCTGGTAGCATTGGAGAAACTCCAGGCAGCCTGCAGCGGCTTTGCGGCAGATTCGCCGAGCACCAGCCGAAGGATCCAATATCTCTATGTCGATCGATGTCTCTCTCCCCGGAATGTCACGCGCGCGTCGCGCCAAGATTGTTGGAACGCTCGGCCCTGCAAGCAGCACCCCTGCGGTCTTTCGTGCGTTGGTACGCGCAGGCCTGGATGTAGCGCGTCTGAACTTTTCGCATGGTTCGCATGCGCAGAAGGCTGAGCTGATCCAGATGGTGCGTACCGTCTCCCGGGAGGAGGGCAAGCCGATCTGTATCCTGGCCGACCTGCAGGGGCCGAAGATTCGCACCAGCAAGCTGAAGGATCATAAGCCGGTGCTGCTGGAGGCCGGCAAGCACCTGACGATCGTACCGCGCGAGATTCTGGGCACGGCCTCGATGGTGGGCACCACCTTCACCACGCTGGCAGAGAACCTGGAGCGCGGCTCGCGCATCCTGCTCTCGGACGGTCTGATCGAGCTGCATGTGGAGAAGGTGCAGGGCGAGGATGTGATCTGCGAGATCATCAACGGCGGCATGCTGGGTGAGAACAAGGGCATCAACCTGCCGGGCATCCCGGTGAAGGTGCCTTCGCTGACCGAGAAGGACGAGGAAGACCTGGTCTTTGCGATTGGCGCCGGAGTCGATACGGTGGCGGTCTCCTTTGTGCGGACTGCGGATGACGTGCGTCACGTCAAGTCCCGGCTGGCCGCGCTCAACTCCGATGCGTGGGTGATTGCCAAGCTCGAGAAGCCTCAGGCCATCGAGCACCTGGACAGCATTCTGGAGATCGCGGACGGCATTATGGTGGCGCGTGGCGACCTGGGTGTGGAGGTTCCGCCGGAGAAGGTGCCGGCGATTCAGAAGCACATCATCCGCCGCGCAGCCGAGTATCGCAAGCCCGTCATTACGGCGACCCAGATGCTGGAGTCGATGATTGAGAATCCGCGGCCTACGCGTGCTGAGGCCAGCGACGTGGCGAATGCCGTGTATGACGGCACGGACGCGGTCATGCTGTCGGCAGAGAGCGCTGCGGGCAAGTATCCGGTCGAAGCGGTTCAGATGATGTCGAAGATCGTCGTCGAGACGGAGCACCAGATTCGCATTGGCACCAGCCCGAATCTGACGCTGCCGCGCTCTACACGACTCTCCGTGGCCGAGACGATCTGCGAGTCGATGTCGCACGCTGCCAGCGATCTGGATGTAGCGGCGATCGCCATCTTTACAGAGTCGGGCACCACGGCACGGTTGTTGTCGAAGTATCACCCGGCACCGCCTATCTATGCGCTCTCGCCGTTTGAGCATGTAACCAACCGGGCGATGCTGTTGTGGGGCACGATGCCAATTACCTGTGCGCGCTTCCGTGATACGGACGAGCTGGTAGGTATGGCAGAGAAGATGCTGGAGGGCCTGGGCTACGTTCACAAGGGACAGATTGTGGGCATTGTGGCTGGCACCCGGACCCGCTCTGGCGCAACGAACTTCATGCGCCTGCACATGATTGGTGATCGCGCGGATGAGGGCAAGCCCGCGAAGGCATCCGGCAAAAAGGCTGCCAAGGCCAAGCCGGCGGCCGCGAAGAAGGTTGGGAAGACGAAGCCTGCGGCACGAACCAAGCAGGTTGCTTCCACGGCAAAGTCGGCCCGCAAGTCCCCGCGTCGGTAGCTGGTCGAACTGGCCCGGTACAATCTCGGCATGGGGCGTATCCGCATTCTTTCTGACGTTGTCGCCAACCAGATCGCCGCTGGCGAAGTGGTGGAGCGACCCGCCTCAGTGGTGAAAGAGCTGCTGGAGAATGCGCTCGACGCGGGTGCGACGCGCATTCGCATCGAGGTCGAGGGCGGCGGGCGCAAGTTGATCCGGATCACGGACAACGGGCATGGTATGGTGCGTGACGATGCGCTGCTGGCCTTTGAGCGGCATGCCACCTCCAAGCTGCGCACGTCCGACGACCTGCTCTCAATCGCCACGCTGGGCTTTCGCGGGGAGGCGTTGCCCTCCATCGCCAGTGTCTCGCGGTTGACGCTGGAGACCCGCGCCGCTGAGGAGGACTCCGGCACGCACCTTGAGATCGCAGGCGGCAGTCTGCAGCGTGTAGAAGACGCCGGCCTGCCCCCCGGCAGCACGCTCACCATACGCGATCTGTTCTTCAATACTCCGGCACGGCGCAAGTTCCTCAAGTCGGAGCAGACCGAGCTTGCGCACATCGCTGCGCTGGTGACGCACTACGCGCTGGTGCATCCTGACCGGCACTTTGAGCTGCACTCGGCCAGCCATGCGCTGCTGGTGGCGCCTTCGGTGGCTACCAGTGCAGACCGCATCTTCCAGATCTTCGGACGCGAGACGTATCAATTGATGCTGCCGACGGCAGCCGAGATGGACTTTGCCCGCGCCGGTATTCCGGAGCCGCCGCCGTGGAAGCGCGACGCGGACTATACGCCGCCGGAGCCTGGGTTTCTGCGCGTGTCCGGCTTTGTCTCCAAGCCTGAGCTGCAGAAGCTGAACCGCAACTCGATCTATGTGTTCGTCAATCAGCGACTGGTGCGGGACAAGCTGATCCTGCACGCGCTGAACGAGGCGTATCGCAACATTATTCCGCCCACCAGTTACCCGGTAGTGCTGCTGTTTCTGGAGATGCCGCCGCAGGAGGTGGATGTGAACGTGCACCCGGCCAAGACCGAGGTGCGGTTTCGCCAGTCCAGCTTTATTCATGACTTTGTGCGCGACACCGTGCGGACCACGCTGATGCAGGCGCGTCCTGCGGCGAGCTTTGTGACCGCGCTGCAGGGCGGCTCGCACACGGCCGCTTCTTCGCTGCTGCTGGACGTCTCCCCGATGCCCGGCGCACCGGATCCGCCGCACTTTGAACCACGCATTCTCCATGAGCAGCAACCCGCCAGCGATGCGCCGCCGAGCGCCGCCGACGCGGAGCCGTTCCTGCTGCGCTCGCAGGCCGTTGCGGAGTCCCCGGGCAGGCTGGACTTTGCCCAGGCCGGAAGCCTCGCGGTGGGGTATCCCGAGCAGAGCGCGCCGGCCACGCCGCAGCTGAGCGGTGGTGCGCCGCATGTGGCGGATACGCTGGACGCACTCTCGACCCTGAAGCCCCTGGGCCAGCTGCGAGACTCGTTCATCCTGGCGGTGAACGAGCAAGGGCTCTGGATCATCGACCAGCATGTTGCGCATGAGCGCGTTCTGTTTGAGAAGGTGATGCGCGAGCGCGATACGGAGCAGGTGCAGCGCCAGCGTCTGCTGATGCCGCTGTTGGTGGATCTGTTGCCGGCGCAGATGATCGCCTTTGCCGCCATCGCCGAGGAGCTGGAGCACAATGGCTTTGAGGTTGAGCCGTTTGGTCCCAGGACTCTGGCCGTCAAGGCTGCCCCTGTGGGGCTCGAGGGGCGCGAACTGGAGAACATGCTGGAGGAGCTGCTGAGCGTGCCCGACCGCAACCAGCAGACCGAGAACGCCGAGGCGCGAAGGCGGCGCATTGCCGCCTCCATCGCCTGCCACGCGGCGATCAAGATCAACCAGCCGCTGGACGAGCAGAAGATCAGCTGGCTGCTGACGGAGCTGGCCAAGACGGAGCATCCGACGGGCTGCCCGCATGGCCGTCCGATTGCGCTGTTTTACTCGCACCGCGATATCGCACGCGCGTTTCAGCGCATCTGACCCGGATACGATATCCTAGAAGACGGTGCTTGCTCTGCAATGCTGGTCTGCAGCGGCCGCACGTTCATTTTTTTCGAAACTCCCAACGATCTGGTCGCCTCGACCCACGTAACTCTGCCGCACAGGCGCGCAGCAGGAAGGCAATACTTTGAGTCACTCTGGAACACCCACTGCCGAGCAGTTAGAGGCAGCACGTCGTAAGCAATGGCATCAGGATGGCGAAGCGCTCTTGACGTTTGAGAATGCGCGCAGCTGGATCAACGCGGCTGGTCTGGCGCTGTTTGCGCCGCGTGGCGCGCAACTGCCGGCACCTGCACCGTCCATGGTAGAGGCGGTCCTGGGTGCCCCGAACGCCGCCCCCACGCTGGGTGAGACCGAGCAGGCCCGTGCGCTGCTGGTGCGGCTGGTGGCGGAGGGTGTCGCCGTGCCGCTCAACCTGCTGGGCGCCACGAGCGCGGTCTCGGCAGATACGCCAGACTTTCTGGTGTCTGCGGCGGCCTTTCCGTATGTGTTTACGCTGCGTGGCGACAAATCCTGGAAGCAGCCCCCCAGCACGAGTGGCGCGTTGAAGGTCTCGCCGCTGGCGCTGCATACCTACGAGCTGCTGAGTGAGCGGCTGGCCATGACGTCCTACGACCTGGCGACGCAGTTGGGCAACGAGGTGACCGAGACAGCCGTGCTGCGTGCGCTGCAGGAGCTGTGGCAGCACATGCGAGTGCTGCCGGTGCCGCAGCCCGATGGTGCGCCAACCCTGTGGGAGCTGAGCACCCGCCGCTTCACCAAGCTCATCAAGACCGGGGCCAACGCCGGCCAGCCTACGGCGCTCTCTGCGCTGGTGACTCTCTATCTGGGGCAGGCCGTGCTGGCCAGCGAAGAGGAGATCGAAGTGTTTCTGTCGCCGCTGGCGCCGCGCTCACGCGTGCGCGAGGTGGTGCATGCACTGGTAGCCGCGCGGCAGCTGGAGACCGTGGTGATCGACGGCAAGTCACTGCTGCACGTCAACGGCGAGTTGCCGGCGTTTGCGCCCGCCGCTGAGGCTGAAGGCGAAGAGGCGAGTGGCGAGAGCATTGAGGTGGAGAGCGCCGGGGCTGAGGGCAGTCGCATCCGGAAGTTTGTGCCTCGACCCAAGAAGATTGGTACTGGTCCGGTGCGCAGACCCCTGTTTGCTTCGGCAATCTCTGCGGCGCAGAGTGGCGAGACCGACGCTGCGGCCGCGCAGGCACGGCCCTGGGATGACGAGCGTGCGGCCCGCCTGGCGCGGGCCAAGGCACCGTCGCGCGTCCCGATGGAGGAGGAGCAGGCCTCGTCCGAGCGTCCTGGCCAGCGCCGCACGGAGGCTGGTGACCGCCGCCCCGGCCGTTCGCGCGAGGGCAGGGAGCAGGAGCGTCGTCCGTTCCAGCGTGCCGATCGCGGGAGCTTTGGGGCAGACTCGGCCCGTTCGGCAGCGCCGCGCAAGCCTTTTGAACGTGGCGGCGATGCGCCATTCCGCAAGCCGCGCAGTGCGCGCGCCGATGCGGAGCAGCCGGGCAGCGCGGAGCGTCCGCGCTTCCGGAAGTTCGACGAGCAGGCAGGCAAGCGGCCGTATCGCAGCGACAAGCCCCGCTTTGATCGCTCGGCTTCGTCGGCTGAAGACCGCCCGGCCCGTAGCTATGCACGCAAGCCCTCCGGAGAGTCCCCGTTCGGCGAGCGCAAGCCGTTTGTGAAGCGTGACGGCGAGTCGCGCGGAGGCTTCGGCGAGAAGAAGCCATACCCCAAGTCGACGGGCGAGGGCCGTGCGTCGTTCGGTGAGCGCAAGCCGTTTGTAAAGCGCGATGGCGAGTCGCGCGGTGGCTTCGGCGAGAAGAAGCCGTACCGCAAGCCGACGGGCGAGGG
>JAGWNX010000154.1 GCA_028872955.1 Acidobacteriota bacterium | reverse complement strand
CAGCTGGGCACCGGGGTCGCGACGGTCGCCACCGAGCGCCTGTTCACCGAGGGCAACCTGGCGCAGACCGGCAACTCGCTGGACGTGGCGATCAACGGCAACGGGTTTTTCCAGATCCTGCGCCCGGACGGCACCATCGCCTATACCCGCGACGGCACCTTCCAGCTCAACAACCAGGGCCAGCTGGTGAACTCCAGCGGCTATCCGCTGCAGCCGGCGATCACCATTCCGGCGACGGCGCAGAGCATCACCATCGGCAACGACGGCACCGTGTCGGTGAGCCTGCCGGGCCAGGCCGCGTCGCAGCAGGTGGGCACCATCCAGCTTGCCAGTTTCATCAACCCCACGGGCCTGCAGAGCATCGGCGGCAACCTGTACCTGCAGACCGGCTCGTCGGGCAGCCCGAACACCGGCCAGCCCACCCTCAACGGGCTGGGCTCGGTGCAGCAGGGCTACCTCGAGTCGTCGAACGTCAACGTGGTGTCCGCGCTGGTGGACATGATCTCCACGCAGCGCGCCTACGAGATCAACAGCAAGGCGGTGCAGGCGTCGGACCAGATGCTGCAGTACGTCGAACAGAACATCTGATCATGAGCCTGCCGTTCGCCCTTTCGCAGCGCATGCACCGCATGCACCGCATGCGCTGCCTGCTGGCGCCGCTGCTGGGCGCGGCCGCGCTTGTGCTGGGCGGCTGCGCCGCCTCGCCCACCGACAAGCAGGCGCTGGCCCCTCTCAAGCCGCTGCACATCCCGGCGCAGCCGCGGGCGATGAACGCGCACCCGGTCAACGGCTCGATCTGGCAGGACGGCACCAACGTCGCGCTGTTCGAGGACGCCAAGGCGCACCGCGTGGGCGACCTCATCACCATCCTGATCGCGGAGAACGCCAACGCCAGCAAGTCCACCAACACCACGGTGGCCAAGTCCGACAGCGTCAGCGCGGGCCTGTCGAGCCTGTTCGGGGTGCAGCCCAGCCTGGGCGGCTACACGCCGAGCCTGGGGGCGACCTCGTCGCAGAAGTTCGGCGGCAACGGTGCCACCACGCAGAGCAACACCTTCACCACCACGCTGCAGGCCACCGTGGTGAAGGTGATGAGCAACGGCAACCTGGAGCTGTCGGGGCAGAAGGAGGTGATGCTCAACGGCGGCCACGAATTCATCCGCGTGGTCGGCGTGGTGCGCGCCGCCGACGTGACCCCGCAGAACACCGTGTCGAGCACCCAGATTGCCGACGCCCGCGTCGAATACAGCGGCAATGGCAGCGTCTACGACGCCGCGCAGGTGCCATGGCTGACCCGCTTCTTCCTGTCGCTGTGGCCCTTCTGAACCTTCTCGCCCCGCCATCCATGTTCGAGCCATTGCACCGCCCCCGCCTTGTCGTCACCGTCGCCAGCGTGCTGCTGCTGATCGCAAGCGTGCTCGCGACGCCCGCACGCGCCATGGCCATTCGCGACCTGGTCAGCGTGCAGGGCGTGCGCAGCAACCAGCTCGTGGGCTACGGGCTGGTGGTGGGCCTGTCGGGAACCGGCGACCAGGCCACGCAGGTGCCCTACACCACGCAGTCGCTGCTGAACATGTTCCAGCGCCTGGGCATCAACCTGCCGGCCAGCGTGGCGCAGAACCTGCAGCCCAAGGACCTGGCGGCCGTGATG
>JAGWNX010000153.1 GCA_028872955.1 Acidobacteriota bacterium | reverse complement strand
TGGTCTTATTCGCAGAGCAGGTGTTCCCAGAGGCGGAAGCTGATGTTGTGCTGCTGATGGCAGAGGGATACGGTGAAGGGCCCGCTGGTCATGCGGTCATCCGTCAGGCGAAGAATGCGGGGAGCCTTGCCGCTCTTGAAGAAGGGCAGGCGTGGACCCCAGTGAATCCCGCAGGCAAGTGGACCGGTAGCCTCGTAGATCAGCACGCGCTCGACGCTCTCAGTTCCATGATGCGCGCCGGGCAGTTCACACAACTCGAGCACTGGGGCGACACCACACTCGGGATCGTGACTGGCAACAACAGATACTTTGCTCTGGCCCCATCGCGAGCGAAGGAGCTGGGTCTATGTGCGGGCGAACTGCTCCCACTCTCACCGCCTGGGAGTGCACACCTGCGTGGGCTGGCCCTGACCCCCGAGGCGCTTCGACAGCTCGGCAAGGACGGGTCATCAACGCTGCTGTTCTACCCTCGTGCGAAGCTTTCGGAAGAGGCCAAGGCCTACATTGCAGACGGCCGCCGCACCGGCGTCGATACTGCCTACAAGTGCCGAGTGCGGAAGGTCTGGTATCAAGTCCCGCTTGTCGCCCCGGCGGACCTACTGCTGACTTGCATGAATGCCGACACCCCGCGGCTCGTGGCAAACGAGGCAAATGCCTACCACCTCAACTCTGTGCATGGGGTCTACCTGAATGCGGCGGATCGAGAGATCGGCCTAGAACTCCTACCTCTCGCTAGCCTCAATTCGCTGACGCTTCTGCACGCTGAGATGGTAGGACGTGCCTACGGGGGTGGCATCTTGAAACTTGAGCCGAAAGAGGCAGACCTCTGGGGCGTTCCCTCGGCCGAACTGATTCGCCTCCGTGCGGCTGCTCTGCGCTCCGTGAAATCCAAGGCTGCTGACCTGCTACGCAACGGGGACCTGATCGGCGCAGTGGAGCTGGTGGACTGTGCGCTCTTGAAAGACGGCGGCCTGCTCCCGCGCGAACAGCTCGAGCAGGTTCGATCGGCGCGTGCGTTGCTGGCGAACCGGCGAGAGGCGAGGTCAGCCAGTGGCCACTGAGAAGTCCACCAAGGCCAGGGCGTGGGCCATCTTCGATCGCATCGTCGAGCTCGCAGCTCCTGGCGGGGAGCACTCGAATCCTTGGGTGAGGGATGGGCAAGGGAGGCGCTACGAGCCCGACTATGAGACTCTCTGCAGGCTGCTGGGGGTTCCTCTGTCATTGCGTGCCAACACGCAGTCAGGTGTCCCTGCACTCGCTCTCGACGTTTGGCTAAGTTACGAACTTCGGCGAGCCGGTTTCGGGACGGACCAAACATGGCCCAGGCCGAAGCACCCTCGAATCCTGCCCGCTTCAATTGCGAAGCTGCTTGAGGCGCTGCCGAAGAAGGACGCAGGGCCGCTCCGGGATCGCATCGAAGGCGCGACCGGAGTCCCGGGGTTTACCTCCTCGAGCGCGACGATCCTGGGCAAGAACTACCTCAAACAGGTAGACGTCATCATCACCGACTGGGCCACAGGCCCTGAGCTGTTGATCTCAACGAAGCGAATGGACTCGTCGTTCGGCAAGAACGCGCCGAATCGAATCGAGGAGTCCTACGGAGATGTCAAGAACCTTCGCCTAAGACACCCGATGGCAGCGCTCGGTTTCGTGTTC
>JAGWNX010000152.1 GCA_028872955.1 Acidobacteriota bacterium | reverse complement strand
GAACTGTGTGTTGTTGAGTCACAAGTTGATCTGCTGCGGTTAGGAGGAGGTTAAGGCCGAGAACTTCACCCTGACTTTCATCAAGCCACTCGGGAAAATGTTCAACATGCTCTCCTTTGGCGAAGTCTGCGTCACCGGTCGTCATCGCCCGCGGCGCTGGATACAGTGCATGAATCTTGTGACGCTGCGCAAGAAGGAAGCCCGAGCCGCTGGTCTGACGGCAGAGGACTACGTCGCTGTGGCGGTGGGCTTCACAAACAAAAACGACAAGAAGGTGCCTGTCGCACTGCTGGCCTGTCCCGCTGGATCCATAGCCGACGTCGATTATGACGTGCTTCTGCAACTTGATTTGCTCTGCATCCTCGGCTGTGCCACGCTGAAGGACCACGACAGGCTCCACGCTGCGCGGGATGCACTCAAGAATGGCAAGCGCTTCCCGTACGATCGCCTGGTGGCTGCGCGAGGCAAGACCGTCAGCCGCAAGCGCGAGGACGAGCAGGCTGGCGTCGAAAGTGACACAGAAGCTGCTGGCCATGCCGAGTCGGAGTCTTCCCAGCCACATACTGATGATGCTGTCGAGGATGTGGGCGAGTCGCCGTCCAGGGGCACCCGCAGCCGCACCCAGCAGACGCCTGTCATCAGCCGGCGCTCGACCAGACGCAACGGCCAGACTCCGGCACGACGTGCACCGAGGACGTCGGGCCTGCACAAGCGCAAGCGGTCTGCTGGCCGGAAACGCCGCACGGCTGCATCCGAATCTGCTGCGGGCAGTGATTTCCAGGTGACGCTTAGTGCACTACTGCTAGAGTTGGAGCCTGTCACTGCTTGACGTTTGCGTTTGGCCTTCCTGGGTCGCATTGCTGAAACCAGCTGTGGTTGGCATAATGCAGGAGGACCACAGGGCAGGACTGGCGGAGACGGAAGCGGACGCGGTCGTGCAGCCGCAGGAGGAGCAGCCGCAGGAAGAAGCTCCGCGCGAGCAGGCGGATTCGCCATTGGATGACGTTGCAACTGGGAACGACGAGACACAGCAGCAGGAGCTGGAGGCGACTGAGGCGCCGCAGACTAGCGAGCAACAGATGGACCAGGAGGAGGTGAAGAAGCCGCCGAAAGAGGAATCGCCCCTGGCTGAGTGAGTGCTTGAGCTTTCAACATCTCACGCTGTGCTCTGTCAACTGTATAGTCTACTGGGTGAGGTGCTGAAGGAGCTCCGCAGCCTGCCGCAGCGTGTTGCCGCGCTCTCTCAGTCTTCTCAAGGGCACTCGAACGCAGCCCCCTCACAGGTCACTCCTACACTGGTTCTTGCTTTCCTCACGTGGAACACCGTCTGCTGTTTGCTCTTCAGAGGAAGAGCCAGTCGCAGAAAGCCAAGGTCGTCGTGATGACCGATGCCAACGACGTGGATTGTGCGGACGCCAAGGACAAGGAGAACGCTGCACCCAGTGACCACAAGTAGCTCTGCGTGCTGAGATTCTGCTTGTGACTCTTGATTCCTTGCAGCTCTGTGGGACACGAACAGCTTGGAGATCTAGAGAACGAGCTGTTGCAGCGGAAGGTGCAAATTCTACAGGACGAGCTGGCCCGATGCGCAACTTCGAGCAAACTTCAGGGAGTTGATGCTGGGCTGGATCTGCTGCGCCGCCTACGTGTGCCACCTC
>JAGWNX010000023.1 GCA_028872955.1 Acidobacteriota bacterium | reverse complement strand
CGCAGCATCCGGTGATGAACCAGAAGGGGCTGATGTTTGAGCCGCATATTCTGGCGGTGCAGCAGGGCGCGACGGTGGAGTTTCTGAACAGCGACAGCGTGGCGCACAACGTCTTCTGGCAGTCGGTGGGCGGCAACAAGAAGCTGGGCCACAACATGGGTACCTGGCCGACGGGCGAGAAGCGCGACTTCAAGTTTGATCAGCCCGGTGCGATTCCGCTGCTGTGCAATGTGCACCCGGATATGGCGGGCTACATCGTGGTCTCCCCGACACCGTACTTTGCCACCACCGATAAGACCGGCGAGTACAAGATTGCGAATGTGCCGGATGGCACCTACACGGTGACGGTGTGGAACGAGGGCGTCAAGCAGCCGCACTCCGCATCGGTAACGGTGGCGGGCGACACCAAGGCTGACCTGACCGCGAAGTAGGGCGGGGTGAACGGACAGAGCGCAACCACGGGAAGACGGGCGATGCCAGAGCACAAGACAGAAAAATCGGTGGATGTTGCATGGCTGAATACGAACTTCCCGTGCATGATGGCGTGCCCGGTGCATACCAACGCCGGGCGCTATGTGGGGCTGATTGCGGAGGGCCGGTATGAGGATGCGTACCGGCTCGCCCGCGATCCGAATCCGCTGGCCAGCATCTGCGGGCGGGTGTGTGCGCACCCATGCGAGTCGGCGTGCCGACGCGGCGCGATCGATGAGCCGGTCTCGATCCGCGCGCTGAAGCGCTTCCTGACCGAGCGGCATGGGCCGGAGTCGCGCAGGCCGGTGGATGTGAACGAGGGCCGGCGCAGTGCGCGCGTGCCGTATCGGGTGGCCATCATCGGCGCCGGGCCGGTGGGCCTCTCCGCAGCGCATGACCTGGCGCTGCTGGGCTACTCGGTGACGATCTTTGAGGCATCGCGGGTGGCGGGCGGCATGTTGCACCTGGGCGTGCCGGAGTATCGGCTGCCCCGCGACGTTGTGCAGGCGCAGGTACGCGAGATTCTGGCGGCGGGCGAGATTGAGCTGAAGCTGAACTGCGCGGCGGGACGCGACTTTACAGTGGCGGAGCTGCAGCAGCAGGGCTACCACGCGGTGCTGCTGGCCGTTGGAGCCCATAGCAGCCGCGACCTGACGATTCCCGGTGTCGATCTGAAGGGCGTGTACAAGGGCATCCAGTTTCTGCTCGACGTCAACCTCGGCGATCAACTGACCATCGGCAAGAAGGTGGTGGTGATTGGCGGCGGAAACGTAGCCATGGATGTGGCGCGCTCGGCTGCTCGCGAGGTGGTGCGGCAGTATGGGAACGGTGTGGAGGAGCAGCGTCCTTCCGTCGAGAACGTCAAGACGGTGGCCGGACGCGAGATGATGGACGTCTCGCTGTCGGCGCTGCGCATGGGCGCGCAGGAGGTGCACCTGGTGTGCCTGGAGAGCCGCCCGGAGATGCCTGCGGCGAGCGAAGAGATCCACGATGCGGAGGACGAGGGCGTCCTGCTGCATCCGGGACTGGGTCCCAATCGCATCCTGGGCAGAGATGGCCGCGTGGTGGGTCTGGAGACGCTGAAGACGAAGCGCGTGTTTGATGAGAACCATCGCTTCAGCCCGGAGTTCTACCCGGACAGCGAATCGGTGCTGGAGTGCGACACCATTATCATGGCCATCGGCCAGGCTCCGCGATTGGACTTCCTGCGGCCTGAAGACGGCGTGGAGATCTCGCGACGCGGCCTGATTGCCGTGAACCCTGAGACGCTAATGACCAGTGCGCCGGGTGTGTTTGCCGGTGGCGACTGCGCGTTTGGTCCGCGGCTCATCATCGACAGTGTTGCGGATGGCAAGCGCGCGGCGGCAGGAATTGACCGCTACCTGCGCGGCACCACGGAGCCTGAGGCCGTCGTAGAGGTGGAGGTGCTGAAGCGCCACACCATGCCGCGCGAGCTGCTGGATATTCTGCGCCAGCCGCTGCCCCTGCTGCCGCCGGAGCGCCGCAGTGGCATGAACGAGGTGGAGCTATGCATGGACGAGGCCTCCGCGCAACGGGAGGCGCGCCGCTGCCTGCACTGCTGGGTGAACACCATCTTTGAGGGAAGCCTGGAGGATGGCACGCTGTGTGTGCTGTGTGGCGGCTGCGTGGATGTGTGTCCCGAGAGCTGCCTGGACCTGGTGAGCCTGGATCGCTTTGACTTCTCGGCCGAGGTGGTGGAGCAGCTTACGGAGCGCGAACCGCTGCTGGGTGTGGAGCTGGAGGGTGTTCGTGCCGCAGAGCTGGGCAAGGTGAGCGGCTCAGTGATGTTCAAGGACGAGACGCGCTGCATACGCTGCGGGCTGTGTGCGGCGCGTTGTCCGGCGGGCACCATCACCATGGAGTCGTTCAACCTGCTGCCCGGTCGTCCGGGTGGCATGCTCTCGATCGAGCAGATCGACGCACCCTTCCGTGAGAGCGTCGCGATACCAATCAACGCAGGAAAGTGAGGCAGTGCATGAGTGCTGAGGCCAAGGTGGATGCAGCAGAGCAGGAGGTAAGCCGGCGGGAGTTCTTCCGTAAGATCGGCATCGGATCGCTGGGAGTTGCGGCGGCGGGCACACTGAGCTTTACCTACCGCTACCTGTCGCCGAATGTGCTGTACGAGGCATCGCCGATCGTGAACGCCGGCAAGGCGGAGTCCTACCCGGTGGACTCAGTGACGCTGGATGCGACCTCCGGCATCTACCTGGTGCACGTGCAGGAGGGCTTCTTCGCGCTGAATGCGATCTGCACGCACTTGGGATGCCTGACGGCGTGGAAGGCCGACCTGGGGGTGATTGCGTGTCCGTGCCATGGCAGTCGCTTCAGCCGCGAGGGCCAGAAACTGGCCGGGCCGGCACCGAAGTCGCTGCCCTGGCTGAAGACGTGGGTGAACGATAACGGAGAGGTGATGGTCGATCGCGCAACCACCATTCCTCCGATGCAGTACCTGAGGGTATGACGATGGCGAGCAGGCTGGACAACACAATTGCGCGTATCGAGCAGACACGGCTGTGGCGCTCTATCTTCCGCAGCGGAACGGGCAACAGCACGCTGCACCGTGCCATGGCGATTCAGCAGAACATCTTTCTGCACATTCTGCCCACCAAGGTGCGGCGGCGGATGCTGGACCTGAGCGCGACCTGGTACCTGGGCACCCTGACGCTGGGCACATTTGTGCTTCTGGTTGTTACAGGAATTCTGCTGATGCTGTACTACCACCCTTCGGTGCCGCAGGCCTATACCGATGTGACGGATCTGCGCTTTGTGGTGTCGTCGGGCCTGTTCCTGCGCAATCTGCATCGCTGGTCTGCCCATGCCATGGTGTTGCTGGCGTTTGCCCATCTCTTCCGCGTCTTCTACCGCGGCGCGTATCGGCCACCGCGGGAGTTTAACTGGGTGATCGGCGTGGTGCTGCTGCTGATCACGCTGCTGCTGAGCTACACAGGCTATCTGCTGCCGTGGGATCAGCTGGCCTTCTGGGCGATTACGGTGGGCTCCAACATCTCCTCGGCGGTTCCGCTGATGGGCGATAAGGTGCGCTTTCTGCTGCTAGGCGGTCACCAGGTCAACGCCAACGCGCTGCTGCGGTTCTACGTGCTGCACACGGTCATTCTGCCGCTGTCGGCGGTGTTCTTCATCGCCATTCACTTCTGGCGCATCCGCAAGGATGGCGGTCTGTATGTGCGGCAGAGCGATCCGCTGCGGAAGAGTGCCGCGCAGGGTGAAGCTGCCGAGGAGAGTGTGGCCGCAGGCGCAGGCAAGGAGGAGGCATGAGCACACCGAAGGACTTTACGACGGGTGTGGGCTCTGACGTGCGCACCTCGCAGCGGCGTGTGCTGTTTATCACCCGCCGCACCTCTGCGATGGTGAAGCGCACCGACGAGGAGCAGGTGCAGACCTATCCCGCGGCACTGGTGCGCGCCGCCCTGGCCTTTGAGCTGCTCACCATTGGCCTGGTGCTGATGTCGCTGTTCTTCAACGCGCCGCTCGAAGGGATCGCGGACCCCACCAACACGCCGAACCCAGCCAAGGCACCGTGGTACTTTCTGGGCCTGCAGGAGATGCTGCACTACTTTCCCCCGGTGGTGGCCGGCGTGATGATTCCTGCGGTGCTGGTCGCGGGACTCATTGTGATTCCGTACTTCAACGTCAACATCGAAGCTGACGGTATGTTTGTGAAAGACCGCGCACGGCGCCTGCGGATCTTCTACCTTGCCGCGCCGCTGCTCAGCGTCTTCCTGCTGTACTTCGATGTCTATGTGGCGCTCGTGCCTACGCTGCTGGTGGCTGGCTTCATGCTGCTGGCCGCGCACAGCGGGCCGGGCTCGGCCAGCAGTCTGCGTCGCTATCTGGCATCGCGCGCGGTCTCCTGGTGGATTATGACCTGGTTCCTGGTGGAGCTGATTGTGCTGACGGTAGTAGGAACCTTTTTCCGCGGACCGGGCTGGTCCTGGGTCTGGCCCTGGAGGAGCTAAGTGCGATCGATCATCTCCAAACTCGTAGGCTCGGTGCGCTCGCTGCTTGCAGATCCGGTGCGCATGTTCGGTCTGGTTAGCGTGGTGCTGGTGCTGCTGCTCGCGGTTGCGCCGGCCAAGGATCACTTCAGTGAGTGGCACCATTACCAGCAGCAGTACCGTCGCCTAATTGCGAAACGGAGCGATGCGGCCACGCTGCAACGGCACTTCGTCGGTGGCGTTCGTCAGGTGTGGCTGCCGCAGGTGGGCGTGGTCGACCGTTGCGAGAGCTGCCACAGCGGATTGACTGAGGCCAGCCTGACCGACGTTCCGCAGCCCTTCCGCACGCATCCGCCCATCCCGCACGGACTCGACGAGTTTGGCTGTGTCATCTGCCATCGCGGGCAGGGCGCGGCCACGACTGTGGCAGAGGCGCATGACAGCAAGCTCGCCCATCAGGAGCCTATCCTGCCGGCACGCTTTGTGGAGTCGTCCTGCGGGCAGTGCCATCATGCTGCGCTGATGGGTACGCCCAAGCTGAATCGTGGCCGCGAGATGCTGGCACGCTACGGCTGCGTGCGTTGCCACACGGTCAAGCTTCCGGATGGCAGCACCATGACTGCGACTGACGATCCCCCGCCACTCACGCACATTGCCGATAAAACCTCGCGCGAGTGGATCTACGCCTGGCTGAAGGATCCGAAGAGCTACGCGGGCTCCGCCACCATGCCGAACTTTCATCTCTCGGATGACGACGCACGCGATATCTCGGCGTTTCTGATTGCTGCCAGCACGCCACAGCCTGAAGACACGGCAACGTTGCCGGCCGCGGCGCTGAAAGCGGCTGCCGATCCCTCGGGTGGAGCGAGCCTGTACGGGGAGTCGTTCTGCGCCTCCTGTCATGCCATGCAGAATGCGGCAGGCGACTTGACTGGTGGCAACGTTGGGCCGGAGCTGACTCGCATTGGCACCAAGGTGAAGCCGGAGTGGCTGGTGGGCTGGCTGCGTGATCCGCGCCACTACGACGAGAAGACCCAGATGCCACGCTACCGCTGGACTGACCAGCAGGTGGCGCTGCTGGCCGGATTCCTGGAGAACAAGACAGATAGCGACCTGCTGAGCAACGTGCAGCTGGCGCCTGCCACCGCAGCGCAGATCAAGCATGGCCGCTCGCTGGTGATCGAGTACGGTTGCGCGGCGTGCCACGAGATCCCCGGCATCAAGCGGCCGGAGAACTTTGCACCCGAGCTGAGCCGTGTAGGCAGCAAGCCGCTGGAGCAGATCGTCTTTGCCGACGACGTTCCGCATACGCTGCCGGACTACCTGGCTGGCAAGCTGCGTGAACCACGTGCCTTTGGGCCGGGCCTGCGCATGCCGGACTATGGCTTCTCGCACACGCAGCTGGAGGCGCTGACTACGGCACTGCTGTCGCTGACCGACCGCAGCTTCACCCTGCCGCAGAGCCTGCAGGTGGCAACAACGGCAGCGAGCAGCTACGTGCCTGCTGGCCATGCAGGCAAGCTGATGATGGAGATGAACTGCCAGGCCTGTCACCGCATCAACGGCCGAGGTGGCGACATGGCACCGGACCTGAGCTGGGAGGGGAGCAGCGTGCAGCGGGCCTGGCTCGATGACTTCCTGAAAAATCCCAACACCCTGCGTCCAGCGCTCATCCGCAGAATGCCGCGCTTCAACATGACCGATGCCGAACGGGCAGAGCTGACCGACTACATCATGACGGTGTATCAGTCGCCGGTGCTGGATCGCGATACACCGTTGACGAGCTCGCCGGAGCTGATCGACAAGGGTCGGCAGCTCTTCTACTCGAAGTATGCGTGTCAGTCCTGTCACATTGTGGATGCGCAGCGGGACAAGGGCTACATCGGGCCTCCGCTGACGCAGGTTGGCTCGCGCCTGACCGCGGTGTGGATTGAGCACTGGCTGCAGAATCCGCAGGCGCTGCGCCCTGGCACGCTGGAGCCAAACCAGAAGATTCCTGAAGACGAAGCGCAGGCACTTACCGCCTTCCTGATGGCACAACGGGGTGGCAGAGCGACCGGGACCAGCAAGCAGGAGGCGAAACGATGAAACGATATGCAGGAATCGCCCTACTGATCGGGCTGGGAGTTGTCGCAGGCTGCCGACGTCATCCTGCGGCTGAGACCGGGCCGAAGCCTACGGCCTATGGAGCAGCAGTTGTGGAGAGCAGTGGTGGCAAGCAGGTGGGCGAGCCGGGCGGCGCGTTGCCACAGCCGCTGGTGGTCCAGGTGAATGACGCCCAGGGCAACGCACTTCCCGGGGCGGTGGTACGCTTTGCCGGTGGCAGCGACGTCGCGTTTTCGCCTGCTGCGGTGCTTACAGACTCCAGCGGCCAGGCCACCACCACCGCGACGCTGGGGGATACTCCCGGCCGCTACACCCTGACGGCGAGCACGCCCGACGCCGCAGGCAAGGCGATCTCGCTGCAGCTGACCGAACTGGTGGCCGGCTACCAGGAGCAACTGGGCGAGCGCCTGAACGCCGTCTACTGCTCACGCTGTCACAATGCCGAGTCGACGCCGCAGCAGGTCTCCAACTACGACAATCTTGACGTGAAGCCGCATACCTTTACCGACGGCGACACGATGAACAAGCTGAGCGACAGCGATCTGACAGCACTGATCAGCCATGGCGGCCCGGCACTCAACCGCTCTGCGCTGATGCCGGCCTACGGTACCACGCTCAACAAAGCAGAGGTGCAGGCGTTGATCGCCTACATCCGTCTGGTCTCTGATCCGCCGTTCGAGCGGACAGGGGTTCACTATGGCAAGCAATAGCCACCACACCTGTGCTGCCTGCGCGACGACGTACTGTTCGCGCAGCCTCTGGCAGCGGCGCAGGCCAACCAGCAGGTTCACCTTTCCAGCCAGACCTTACAGAAAAGGAGCCTAACCATGAGGGATTCCCGCATTGTTCTTTCGCTTACACTTGGCATACTGCTGACTGCGGGCGTGCGCACGGCCAAAGCTGTACCCAGCTACGCAAGACAAACCGGATTACCGTGCAGCGGCTGTCACTACACGCCGCCGGAGCTGAATGCCGCAGGTCGGCAGTTCAAACTGATGGGCTACATCGATCGGGCCAAGAATACTGACATTGTGGCTGAGGCGGACAAGCGCAGAACCGGACTTGAATTGCTGACCACACTGCCCCTGAGCGCCTGGTTTGAGACCTCGCTGACCAGCACCAAGGCCTCGCAGACCGGCGCGCAGAACGGTAACTTCGAGTTCCCGCAGGATATCTCGCTCTTCCTGGCCGGCGCGTGGACGTCGCGGGTGGGCAGCTTTCTGCAGGTGACATACAACGCGCAGAGTGATCACTTCAGCATGGATAACACGGACATTCGCGCGGCTGGCAAGACCACGGTCAGCGGCAAGGAGCTGGTCTACGGACTGACGCTGAATAACAATCCGACCCTCGAGGATCTGTGGAACAGCACACCCGCCTGGGGCTTCCCGTACATTGCCAGTGACTCTGCACCCTCACCCAGCGCTGCGCCGCTGATCCAGGGCACGCTGGCGCAGGACGTTGCCGGAGCGGGCGGCTACATGATGTGGAATCAGCATCTCTACGCTGCAGCCACCATGTATCGCAGTGACCACATTGGCACCGCGCAGCCCAACACCGGTGCCAGCAGCACGCTCAACATCCGCGGCGTCGCGCCCTACGGCCGGGTCGCGTGGCAGCAGAACGGCCGCACGGCCAACATGGAGGTAGGTGCGTATGCTCTGCACGTGAAGGCGACGCCCAACACCATCACCGGCGCTGAGGACAGCTACACGGACTGGGGTGCGGACTTCCAGTACGACCAGAACATCGGCCGCGACACGCTCTCGGTTCATGGCGCCTACATCCGCGAGAACACCGCGCTGGCGGCCAGCTTTGCCAACGCGGCTGCAGCACAGAGCGGGCATCATCTCAACACGGCCAACATCAACGCGGAGTATCACTACGGCAACCGCTACTCCGGCGCCTTCGGCTGGTTCACCACCACCGGTACTGCAGATGCGCTGCTGTATCCGCAGGCTGCGCTGAGCGGTAGTGCCAACGGTAGCCCGCAGAGCAGTGGGTACATTGCCAACCTCTCCTGGTGGCCCAGCCAGAACGTGGATGTAGCCGTGCAATATACCGGATACACACGCTTCAACGGCAGTGCTACCAACTACGACGGTGCTGGCCGCAACGCCAGCGACAACAACACGGTGTATGTGCTCACGCGCTTCGTCTTCTAGTAGCGTATAAGCCCGGAGGCCCGGCCCCGCCGCGAGACTGGACGCGGATGGGCCGGGCCTTTGCCGTGTGGGAGCTACTGTACGGTCAGGGTCAGGTTGACGGTTCGCGTGAGCCCGGCTGCTGTTGCCGTAACGGCCATGCTGTAGGTGCCGCTTGGTGTGGCAGGGCCGGCGGTTACGGGGGCTGCGGCAGTGCCTGGTATCAAGCGTCCGGATCCGCAGCCGGTAGCTGCCAGGCAGGCCGTCACAGCGGCGACGGCCAGCAAGGTGAGCAGACCGCGTGGCCTGCGTCGCAGGGTGGGTAGCGCCAGCGGCAGCAACAACGCCAGCCACAGCGCGCGGCCGCGCCGCTGCCACTGCGGAGCCACGCTGCCTGTGGTCACACCGGTCTGCACCGTGATGCTGACCACGGTCGTGGTAGCCAGAGTGACGCCAGCGGGCTGAATGGTGCAGGTGGCGCTGCTTGGCACGCCAACGCACGCAAAGCTGACAGGTATTGGCGATGCGCTCACGGGCGAGAGCAGCAGCGGGAAGGTTGCACTGCCTCCACTGGCGATGGTGGCGGAGAGGCTGCCGTCGGCAGCCAGGCTGAAATCGACACCTGTGCCTGTCAACGGCAGAGTCTGGGGCGAGCCTGCCGCATCATCTGTAACCGAAAGGGTGCCGTTTCTGCTGCCAGCCGCTGTCGGGGTGAAGATCAGCTGCGCCGTGCAGGAGGATGCCGGCGCAAGCTGGCTGGAGCAGGAGCCGCCGGAGAGGGTGAAGTCACCCCGCACGGCGAGGTGGGCAATGTTGAGTACCACTCCACCGTTGTTGGTCAGCGTAATCTGCTGTGCACTGCTGGAGATTCCGACTGGTGTGGCAGGGAAGCTGAGCCCACTTGATGGAGAGAGAGAGACTCCGGCTGGGGCCAAGCCAGTTCCGGAGAGCGTGACGGTTTGGCTACGGTAGCTGTCAGAGACGGTGAGCGTGCCGGAGACCGCACCGACCGCCTGGGGGGTATAGGTCACGCTGAGGGCACAGCTGGAGTGGCCATTGAGCGAGGTGCCGCACGGATTGCTGACAGCAAAGTTGCCTGTCGTCTGCGCACCGATGAGGGTGAGCGGCACGTCGCCACTGTTGGTCAGTGTGACGGTCTGCAGCGCGCTGACGGTCTGCAGCACCTGTGGCGCAAAGCTGAGCGAGAGCGGCGCAAGCGTATCGGTTGGGGGTGCCTGGCCCAGGCCGGTCAGGCTGGCCATCTGGGTGCCTGCGCCATCGGTCACTGTCAGCGTGCCGGTACGCGTGCCGGAGACAGTTGGCGCAAACGCAATGCTGACGGTGCAGCTGGTCTGCGCGGGCAACGTGCTGCTGCAGGTATCTGCCGCGATGGCGAAGTCCCCGCTGACGACGGGCGCCTGCAGCGACGTGGCGCTTCCGCCAGTGTTGGCGATAGTGATGAGTTGCGCTGCGCTGCTGGATCCAACAACAGTGGCCGGAAAGCTGAGTGTGATGGGCGTAAGCACTACGGCTGCAGCAGCCGTTGCTGTGCCACTCAGCGCAACCGTCGCCTGCCCGCCGGCAACGTTGCCAAAGATGGTGAGCTGGCCACTGCGCGTGCCGGTCGCGGTGGGCAGAAAGGCAACCTGCACGCTGCAACTGGCCCCAATTGCTACTGTGCTGTTTGCGCAGGTATCAGTCTCCGTGAAGTCGCCGGTGAGGCTCAGGCTGCTCACCTGCAGGGCCGCATTGCCTGTATTGGTGACGGTCACGCTCTGCGCGTTGCTGAGAGTGCCAACGGCCTGCGCTGCGAAGGTGAGTGAGGCAGGCTGCAACTGCATCGCCGGCTGCGCAGGGTAAGCGGCGGTCAGCAGCGGAATCTGCCAGATGCCGCGGCCATAGGTTGCCACGCGGAGTTCCCCTGTGCGGCCGTCGCCGGTGGGCAGGGCTGCACCAGCTGCCAGTTGCACAGCGGGCGCGTTCGGCAGTGAAGTTCCGAAGCCTGTCCAGCAGTTTGCCGTGGCACAGGTTGTAACGGAAGATGTGACATACACTCCGGTGTCCAGGGCGATGTACACCGTGTTGGCGTCGTTGGGGTCAACCAGCACACTGTTGGCGGGTGCGTTGGGCAGGTTGCTGCTGATATTCGTCCAGTGCGCGCCGCCGTCTGTGCTGCGATACACATGGGGCGCGTTGGTGCCGTTGCCGGCAAAGCCCATCACGGTGGCGTAGACGGTCAAGCCGGTGGTGTCATGCGGGTCCGGAGCGATGGAGGAGAGGTCGAAGCCGCCCGGGTTGAACACTCCGGCATCGGCCACATCATTGGAGACCGGAGAAGCAGCGGCATCGGTCCAGTAGGAGGAAGGACCATCCGTCTGACCCGATTGCGTTACAAATAGATGGCCGCCGGAGGTTCCGCCACCGTCCTGGGTTCCTGCCAGGCCTGCGTAGAGCACCGTGGAGCCTGCGTTTGCGCTGACCGTGCTGCTGGCAGCTGGGCCAGCAGCGGCTAGTGAGCGGATGAGGCCGTTGCCAGGCAGCGTGCAAGCCGGGTTCTGAGCTCCTGTCAGCAGTCGGCTCAACGCATTGCTGCTGGACCAGGCAGTGCCATCTGCCGCACCACGCCACACGCGGCAACTGCCCGCAATCAGGCTGCTGGTGGCTGCAGGGTCCAGCAGCCAGGGGGCGTCCTGCAGCGCCGCATCCTGTTGTACCTGCGTGGCACCGATGCTGGCTGTTGCGAAGTCGGTAGGTCCGCACTGGCTGCCCAGGCTGCAGTAGCTGATGCTGATACCCGGGGCCGTGCTGACAAACCAGTTCTGTGGATTTACGGGGTCGATGGCCACCGTACCGCCCTCGCCCGCGGCGAGCTGGGGCCATGCGCCGGTCGAGCTGGCCGCTGTGCCATTGGCTCCGGTACCCACCAGCAGCACCTGAGCATTGCCGGGGTCCTGCGCGAAGCTCACCACCTCAGCCAGGGAGCCCAACCCGGGGTTCAGGTTGTCGAAGTGGGTGGCATCGTCGCTGCTGCAGGCGGGGGCCAGCTGGTTCACCCCATCGGTGGAGCGCCACAGGCCGCCATCGTTGCCGAAAAAGAGCAAGGGCAGCCCTGCTGTGGGCAGTGACGCAATGCTGTGCTGCGACGGGGCTACGTGGGCTGGCGCATTGCAACCATTGGAGTCGTTGGTGGTGTTGCGGAAGCTGCAGCCAGCGGCAAGCGAGCAGCGGTACAGGTCCACGGTTCCTACAAAGAGCAATGTGTCAGTGGCAGAGCTCGCGGTTGCGGCCGGAACAGCTGCCAGCGTCAGGTCATAGTCGCCCTGCGGAATGGTGGAGCCTGTGCTCTCCAGCGAGGAGGTATTCAGCTGCTGAGAGAACGTAACGATATTGGTAGCACATGTGGAGCCGGTCCAGTTGCAGGCATCCTGCCACAGTCCCTGGCTCACGTTGGTGCTGCTCACTGTAAGCGCAAACAGGTCTCCCGAGACCGGCTGCGTGGCCAGCGATCCGCGAAAGATAGGACATGCCGGACTACCGAGGCTGCCTGGGTTGGTGGGGCAGGCCGCCAGCGAGAGCGTGCTGCCGGGCTGGTTCACAAGCCGGGTCCAGGTCACGCCATCGGCCGATTCGTAGTAGCCGTGGTACCGTATCGCCGCGTAGAAGCGTTGCCGCTGCGCATTCCACACCACTGCGGTGGCCGCGTTGCCACCGTGGTTGCCGCCGGTGGGCAGGGGCGTCTGCACCATCTGGCTTCCATCCTGCAGCACGCTCATCTGCCAGGTGCTGCCGCTGTCGGTGGAGTAGTACAGGCCCATCACGCTGTTGGTGGCGTCGGGCGCGTTCACCAGTGACCCTTGGTAAGACTGCGACACCGCCGCGACGACCAGCCCGGCCGTGGTGCTGCTCCAGGCAAAGCCTGCGATGCCCAGCCCAACAAAGGAGTGGTTGCCGGCAACGCCGTCCTGCGACTGTGTGATGAGCGACCAGGTAGCCCCGCCATCGGTCGAGCGCAGAATGCCCTCGCCGTAGTAGGAGTCACTGGCGTCGTTCGGGTCGCCGGTGCCGGCCAGCAGCACATTGGTGCCCGCCACCTGCGCAACCGAGAGCGCTCCGATACTGAGCGAGGGTGCCGCGGCAGAGCCTGCGTTGGCACTGAAGGCGGGCACGCTGTCGGTCAGGGGTGTGAAGGTTACGGCGGTGGTCGCGCCCGCAGCGTTGGTTGACTTCCAGACACCGCCGCCCGTTGTCCCTACGTACAACGTGTTGCCGGTCGCGTCGGAGGGGTCCAGCGCGATGGCGGTCACGCGCCCGGTTACGGCGCCGTATTGCAGGCTGGCAATCTGGGCCGGTCCCACAGGAGTCCACGCGCTCGTCAGCGAGGTGAGTTGAGGCTGGGTGCGGCGCAGTGCGGCATCCTGCAGCCGGGCAGCCGCCAGGGCTACTGCAGCATTTGTGCCGGTGCTGGTGGTACGGCCGCGCAAAAAGCGCTGTGCGCGCGCAGCAGGCGGGTTAGGCGGGATTCCTATGGGTCGCCTGGACAGGGACTGTGCCAACAGTGGGCGGAACCCTACTGGAAGCGTAACCAGCAGGGTCGCGAGGAACAGGGCAGCAAGGAGCTTGCCGCAGTTGCGTCGAAGATGCCGGTAGCAGCCACGGTTGCTCCGCCTGCGGGCAGGTGCGCCGCCGTGGCGCGGGCAATGGCGTGGCTTCGTAGTCTTACCCATATGATGCTCAGCTGGGGTAGCACAGACCTCGTGTCTCTTGATACTGCAAGCAGGGCCCGCGCGGCGTCAATCCACAGCGCAGCAAAAATCCCCTTCCGGCCGGGCCAGAAGGGGATAAGAGCGCTCTCATGAGCCCGCGCTAACAGCGAACAATCTTGGGGGAGCGCCGGCCTCGCGTGGCGTTACGGGTGTCGATCACCAGCTTTGCTTCGTCGACGATCTGCTCGTAGTTGTATACCGAGTGGTCGGTCACGATCAGCACGCAATCAAACTTGCCGAGGTCGCTGAGTGGGGTAGAGTGCATCTGCAGGTCGTACTTGCGACCGCGGCCGACCTGTGGGAAGTAGGGGTCGTTGTAGTGCACGCGTGCCCCTGCCTGCTCCAGCAGGTCGATGATGCGCAGCGCGGGCGACTCCCGCAGGTCATCGACATCGGCCTTGTAGGCCAGGCCAAGGATCAGCGCCCGTGCTCCCATCAGGCTGCAGCCCCGCTGCTTCAGCGCGCGCGAGGTGGTCTGCACGACATGCGCGGGCATGGACTCATTGACCTCGCCTGCCAGCTCAATAAAGCGTGTTGCGTGGCCGTGCTGACGAGCTTTCCAGCTCAGGTAGAACGGGTCCACCGGGATGCAGTGGCCGCCGACACCCGGGCCCGGGTAGAAGGGTTGAAAGCCGAATGGCTTGGTGGAGGCAGCGTCGATCACCTCCCACACATCCAGGCCCATGCCCTCGCACACCAGCTTGATCTCGTTCACCAGTGCGATGTTGACGCATCGGTAGATGTTCTCGAGCAGCTTGGTCATCTCTGCCGTGGCTGGCGAGCTGACCGGTACCGTGCTACGGAAGATGCAGCTGTACAGCGCGCATGCGGCGGCCGTGGCGCGCGCGTCGTAGCCGCCAATCACCTTGGGCACCTCGCGGCGCGGCACGACCATGTTCCCCGGGTCTTCGCGTTCTGGCGAGAAGGCAACCATCACACCGTCCAGCAACCGCGCGTCGTCCACACCTGCCGAGGCCGGTAACGGAGCAAGCACCTGGACACCGCGCGCCTGGCCGGCTCGGTTGATGGCGGGCACAATCAGCTCTTCGGTGGTGCCGGGGTAGGTGGTGCTCTCCAGAATGACCAACTGCCCGGGCAGCAGGTGCGGGGCGATGGACTCAATTGTGTGAACCACGGCCCGCATGTCCGGCGTGTGGTCGGCGTGCAGCGGTGTGGGGACGCAGATGAGTACGGCGTCCATAGCGGCGATCTCGGCGTAGTCTGTGGTCGCGCGGAATCCTGCCTGGTGCGCCATCGCCAGGTGGTCGCCCTCGATGTGGCGGATGTAGGACTCACCACGGTTGAGCTGCGTCACCTTCTCGGCGTCGATGTCAAAGCCTGTCACCCGGAAGCGCTCTTCACTGAGGAGCAAGGCAAGCGGCAGGCCCACGTAGCCCATGCCAATCACGCCGATGCGGGCCGTACGCTTTTCCACTCGTTCCAGCCAGGCGTCCAGCTCTGTCGTCGATCCCGCCGCAACTGCTAGTTCTAATGGGCTCAATGTTCTGCTTCCTGGGGAGGATATTCCTTGCGGTACCACGCGACCGTCCTTCGCAAACCCTCGGCAAAGCCGATCAGGGGCTCGTAGCCAAAAGCAAGACGGGCCGCTTGGATGTCAGCGAGCGAGTCTCGGACGTCTCCATCCCGGGCAGGACCGTGCAGCACAGGATGGGGATATGTGAGTAGACGCGCCAGGCCGGAGTAGGTCTCAAGTAATGTGTGTCGTGTGCCACACGCAACGTTAAACACACCACCTGCAACAGAAGTTGCGGGTGCGCTCATCGATTTAAGATTCGCTGAGACCACGTTTTCCACATAGGTGAAGTCGCGGCCCTGCAGGCCATCGCCAAAGATGGTTGGCTGCTCGCCGCGAATCATCTGCAGCGCAAACCGGGCCATCACGCCGGAGTAGGCGGACTCGGCATCCTGCCTGGGGCCAAAGATGTTGAAGTAGCGCAGGCACACTGTCTCCACTCCGTAGACGCGCCAGTAGGTCTGCATATACAGTTCGCCGGTCAGCTTTTGCGTGGCGTAGGGGCTTAGAGGCTGGGGCACCATCGTCTCCACCCGCGGAAAGCCAGGCTGATCGCCATAGGCTGAGGACGACGCGGCGTACAGCACCCGGCGTACCCCCTCCAGACGAGCACCCTCCAGCACATTAAAGGTCCCGTTCACATTCACTTCGTGGCTGGTGCGGGGGTCCTGCACGGAGCGCGGAACGCTGGGCAGGGCACCCTGGTGCAGGATGTACTCCATGCCTGCGCAGGCCGCGCGCACCCCGTCGGCGTCGCGCAGGTCCACCTCCCGCAGGTCGATGACATCGAGCATGCCGTCCAGGTTGCGTGGCTTCCCGGTGGCAAAGTTGTCCAGGACGCGCACGCTGTCCCCGCGCTCCAACAGCGCCCGCACCAGGTGCGACCCGATAAATCCTGCCCCGCCCGTTACCAGAACCTTAGCCATCTTCCCTCCGACTTCTCTGTTGTACACTCCCGTGGACCTGTGTACGAGGAGGCAGCCTGGGTGTGGGTTGGCCGTGTGGGTGCCGCTCTCCCGTGTCGGTACTATCATCTGTTGTAGTAGCCCGGCCTTTGAGGAGCCCACCCGCCACGATGTCTGTTTCGCGCCAATCTGCCAGGGAGAGTCTCGGGATCGCCGCGTCCGTAGACGCTGCGGCGGTTCGCGAACAGTTGCGGCGTCTGTTGGCGCATCCTCTATTTACCAACAGCAAGCGCTACCCGGTGCTGCTGGCCTACACGGTGGAGCAGGCGCTGCAGGGGCACGCTGGCGATCTGAAAGAGCGCACCATCGGCGTGGAGGCCTTTGGCCGCGAGCCGAACTATGACGTCAACCTGGATCCCGTGGTGCGCACCACGGCGGCTGAGGTACGCAAGCGGTTGATTCAGTACTACTATCAGGCCGAGCACGCCGGAGAAGTCGTGATTGAGATGCCGGTGGGCTCCTACGTGCCGCAGTTTCGCCTGCCGACCCCGGAGAAGCTGTCCTCGGTTGTGCCGGTTGAGCCGCCTGTCACACCACAGGCCGCGGAGCCGCGGCTCCCGCCCGTGGCCCCGGCTGCGGGTCTCAGGCCAGGCCACGTGCTGCTGGGGCTGGTAGGGCTGGCAGTGGCGGCTTTGCTGGGCTTTGCCGCCGGTCGTGTGCCGCCGCGCAGGCCACCCTCTGCCCTGGAGCGCTTTTGGGCGCCAATGACCTCGGCCCCCAGCGAGGTAACCTACTGCCTCGGGGAGCCGGTCGACGCCGAAGACCGCGACCGCAACACAACCGAGGGGCTGCCTGTCTACGGCAACCTGAACGTCTCCGACGTCATCACGCTGGCCAGGACAATCATTCCGCTTGTGCCCCGCAACGGTGCCTTCCGGGTGGTAGCGGCCACGCACACCCAGTTCGCCCAGCTACGCGATGGGCCTGTGGTGTTGATTGGGGCCTTTGATAACCCGTGGACGCTGCGCATTACGCAGAACCTGCCCTACGGCTTCGTCGTGGAGGATGGCCTGCGCAAGCTGGTGGACCATCGCAGCCCCGAGCATCGCTTCTGGACCCTGCAGTGGGAGGTTCCTGAGACGCGCCTGGCAGAGGACTACGCCGTGGTGGCCCGCATTCACGACACCGTGACCGGCCAGCCGGTCGTGATCGTGGCCGGAATCCTGGGCGAAGGCACGGAGGCCGCCAGTGAGGTCGTCTCCAACCCCGCGTACCTGGAGGCTATGCTGCAGCAGGCCGGGCCCAACTGGGAGCAGCGAAACCTGGAAGCGGTGCTCGAGACGCATGTGATCGATGGCCACGCCGGGCCGCCCCGCGTGCTGGCCGTGCAAACCTGGTAGGCCAGCGGCCCAGTCGCCTGGAGACCAACCCTTGCGACGTATCATACCTGCCTGGGTGTATGCCCCGTATCGTCATCAATATAAATGACTTGACGGCTTGATACAGCCGGTGATGCGCGTTGTTGTTTCTCAGTGCAGTGTGCATCGGCGTAGTGTGCTCGGGATTAGCTGGCAGAGGTGTGGCAGGGCCTCAAGCGTTGCGGGCGGCCCATGGCGCTCGCTGCGAATTGAGGATGGCCCGCGCCGTGTGTACCATGGCGGCGCCCGGTTTCCCGGCTCGGTCCGTGTGCCGGCACGGCAGGCGTTTGCGTAAGGAGAGCGAAGTGGTGTCGAGTAAGGTACTTTGGAAGTTGGTGGCCGGCCTGATTGGCCTGCAGCTGCTCTTGACGGTCTTGGTCATCCATCGCGAGTCCCTGACCTTTGACGAGGATGACCACATGTACGCCGGCTACATGATGTGGCACGCGCACGACTACGGTCTGAACCCGGAGCACCCGCCCCTGGTCAAGCTGCTGGCAGCGCTCCCTGTGCTGGGTCGAGACCTGTGGACTCCGCCGCTGCACAATCGCGACTTCAAACAGGAAGCCTACCTGAACGGCCGTGACTGGCTGGCCCGGAACGATGGTGATCGCAACCAGATGGTCTTTCAGATGCGTCTGGCGGCGGGTCTGCTGGCGATTGCTCTGTCGCTGGTCGTCTTTGCCATGACGCGCGAGCTCTTTGGCGACTGGGCCGCACTGGCTGCCCTGACGTTGCTGGCCCTGGACCCCAACGTACTGGCGCACTCCGCCCTGGTAACCACAGACATTGGTGTGTCGCTCTTCTTTCTGGCCAGCGTCTGGTGCTTCTACCGTTACGTGCGGCAGCCCGGGCTGCCGCGGCTGGTGGTGGCGGGTGTGGTTGCCGGTCTGCTGCTGGCCACCAAGCACTCCGGCGTACTGCTGGCACCCATGCTGCTGTTGCTGATCGGGTACGAGGTGCTGACCGCAGCGCGCGGCACGCGGCGAGCGACTGCCTTGCGCCTGGCGTCTGCCTTTTCCGCCATCGTGGTGGTGGGGGTGCTGGTCCTGTGGGCGTTTTATGGCTTCCGGTACGCTACCCGCCCGGCAGGCGTAGCCATGAGCACCACCCTGGCCGAGTACGTGGCGCCGCTGGGGCCGGGAACGGCACGCATCATCAACTGGGTGGGGCGGTGGCACCTGCTGCCGGAGTCGTATCTGATCGGGCTGGTCGACGTCAAACGAATGGCGCTGTTCTATCCCACGTTCCTGCTGGGCCACAACTACTCGCATGGTGTGTGGTGGTACTTCCCCAGCGTGCTGCTCATTAAGAGCACCCTCGGTCTGCTGGCGTTGACGGCTGTGGCCGGGTATGCGCTGGCGAGGCGTCGGCTGCGCTGGAGCCGCGAGGTGGTGTACCTGGTGCTGCCCGGGCTGTTCTATCTGCTGGTTGCCATCCTCTCCAACATGAATATCGGCGCGCGGCACCTGCTGCCGATGTATGTGTTCCTGTTTGTGCTGGCGGGGGGCGCAGCGGCTACCATGGCACAGGCAGGTCGGCGCTGGATGGTGGCCTTGCTGGTGCTGATGGTGTTGCATGTCACCTCGTCGCTGGCAGTGTTTCCAAACTTCATGGCGTATGCCAACGAGGCCTGGGGCGGGCCAGCCAACGTCCACAACCTGTTGAGCGACGCCAACGTGGACTGGGCGCAGCAGCTCTACCAGGTAAAGGCATGGCAGGACCAGCACCCCGGCGAGGCCTGCTGGTTTGCCTACTTCGCCACGCCTGAGATTCTGCCCGAGACCTACGGCATCCACTGTAAGCATCTGCCCACGGCGGACACCTCCTGGCTGGGCGGCGCAGATAATATCGACCCGATCGTGGAGGGCACGGTGTTTCTGAGTGCAGGCGACCTGTCCGGCTGTGAGTGGCCGGCGGCCTCTCTGAACCCCTACGATGCGTTTCGATCCAGGCAGCCGGACGCGATGATCGACTACGGTGTGATGGTGTACCGTGGGCGGTTTGATCTGCACCAGGCCGCAGCGCTTGCTCGCGCGCAGAACGCCGTGCGAGCCGACGATCCGGCAACGGGACTTGCGCTGGCGCAGGAGGCCGCAGCGCTGGATCCGGCTTCGATTACTGCGCAGCAGACCCTGGGCAACCTGCTGGCTCGCGCTGGCCGCACGCAGGAGGCACGCGCAGCCTGGCAGAGCGCGCTGACTGGGGCCAGGCAGTTGGATCCCAGCGCCCAGACCATCTTTGTGCCCGATCTGGAGGCCAGGCTGAAGCAGTAGAGCTGGCGTCAGCAGAGTCGTCGCGGAGCACGTTTCGCAGTGTTGAAGAACCGAACCTTGAAGTGCTGGAGAGCTATGTCTTCTGTCCGAACCCTTCGTTGGAGCCTTTGCCGCATGCGTGCAGTGCTGGCGTTTATCGCTGTCGCTACGGTGCTGCCCGCACAGCAACAGGCTGCGCGCCCATGGATGAATACGGCGCTGCCGCCGGAGCAGCGAGCCGAACTGGTGCTGCAGCAACTCACGCTGGACGAAAAGCTGGCCTTTGCTCACGGCAACGGCATGGCTCATGTGCCGAACTGGCAGATGCCGTTGACGCATCTGGCGAATGGAGGCGCAGGCTACGTGGAGGGTGTGGCGCGGCTGGGCATTCCCGGGCTGCTTATCTCAGACGCGGCGTATGGCGTGCGCGACAGCGGTGCTAACGGCCGCTACTCCACGGCGTTGCCCTCCAACCTGGGAGCGGCCTCGGCCTGGGATGTGGACTCCGCCTGTGCCTACGGTGAGGTGATTGGCCGGGAGCTGCGCGCGCAGGGCTACGACATGACCCTGGGCGGTGGTGTGAACCTGGCGCGTGAGCCGCGCAACGGTCGCACGTTTGAGTACGCCGGTGAGGATCCGCTGCTGGCCGGAACGTTGGTGGGTTCCATGATGAAGTGCGAGCAGGCGCAGCATGTGGTGGGCGACATTAAGCACTACGCGCTGAATGATCAGGAGACCGGTCGCTCCGGCATGAACATCGTGATCTCCAGGCGCGCCATGCAGGAGTCGGACCTGCTGGCTTTTCATATCGGCATTTCAATCGCCAATCCGGGCGCGGTGATGTGCTCGTACAACCGCATCAACGGCGACTATGCGTGCGAGAACCGCTACACCCTGCACGATGTACTGAAAACGCAGTGGGGCTACAAGGGCTTTGTCCTCTCGGACTGGGGCGGGACCCACAGCACGGAGAAGGCCTCCGCTGCCGGGCTTGACCAGGAGCAGCCGATGGCAGAGTTCATGGGCGACAAGCTGAAGCAGGCTGTTGAGGCGGGACGCGTGCCAATGGCAGAGATTGATGACCACGCGCGTCGCGTGCTGTATGCGCTGTTTGCGTCCGGTGTGGTGGATCATCCGCCGCAGCCGGGTGTGGTGGATGTGGAGAAGGGGCTGGAGGTTGCGCAGCGCATCGAAGAGAAGAGCATTGTGTTGCTGAAGAACAGCGCTTCGGTCCTGCCGATTGATACGAAGCGTGTGCACCGCATTGCTGTCATCGGCGGACACGCGGATGTAGGCATGATCTCTGGCGGGGGCTCGGCGCAGGTCGATCCTCCTGGCGGCAACGCGATTATGCCCGAGGGGCAGGGCAGCACCAACTGGCATGATCATGTGTGGTTCCCTACCTCGCCCCTGAAGGCGCTGCGAGCCAGCCTGCCCGACACCGCGATTGAGTACAACGATGGTGCCGATCCTGCGGCGGCGGCCCGGCTGGCAGGCAGCGCCGATCTTGCCATCGTCTTTGCCTACCAGTGGGAGGCGGAGGACCTTGATCTGCCGAACCTCGCACTGCCTGACGGCCAGGAGGCCTTGATCGAGCAGGTGGCGGCAGCCAACGCGCACACGGTGGTGGTGCTGGAGAGTGGCACCGCCGTGACCATGCCGTGGCTGGGCAAGGTGGCTGCGGTGGTAGAGGCCTGGTATGCGGGCAGTGCCGGTCATCGGGCGCTGGCCAACGTGCTGACGGGCACGGTAAACCCCAGCGGCAAGCTGGCGCTCAGCTTTCCTGCGACGGAGAGCGATCTGCCGCGTGCCACCATTGCGCCGCTCACGCCGTCGACTGTGCATAATGCGGCCGACATCTCTGCTGCAGATGGCAGCTATGCCGTGCCCTATCATGAAGGTGCCAGAGTTGGTTACAAATGGTATGAGACTGAGCATCGTAGGCCGCTCTTCGCCTTCGGCTACGGCCTCTCCTACACCGCCTTTGCGTACACCGGGCTGCAGGTGGATGCTGCTGCCAGGGCGGTGACGTTTACGGTAAAGAACACGGGCAAGCGAGCGGGCGCAGAGATTGCCGAGGTCTACGCGGCGCCACCCAGTGGCTCCGACGAGCCCTACAAGCGCCTGGTGGGCTGGAAGCGCGTGACGCTGGCTGCGGGCGAGTCGCAGACGGTGACCGTGCCCGTAGATACCCGCGCACTGCAGATCTTTGACGAAGCGACGGAGAGTTGGAGTCTGCCGACCGGCACGTACACCGTGCTGGTGGGTGCTGCCTCAGACAACACACCGCTCACAGCGGTGCTGCCGCTTCACTAAACCGCCGGAGCCGCGCCGTACCTGTTGGAGTTACCACGCTTAACCGAAGTATGTTGATGAGGATGCTTACTATGTCGTTGAAGAAGAATTCGATCGCCGGGCTGCTGTGCATGGCCGCCATGGCTTGCAGCTTGACCACCGCCGCGCAGACCCGCACCTTCAGCCCAGAGGCCAGGCAGAAGGCAGAGTTGCTGTTGCGCCAGATGACACTGGACGAGAAGGTTGGCCAGCTCAATCAGTCTGCCGGTATTGTGATGCCGGGCATCGCCGACCAGAAGCCAGACCAGCTGATCGAGCAGGGCAAGGTCGGTTCGGTGCTGTGGCTGATTGATGTGAAGGAGATCAATCGCCTGCAGCACCTCGCCGTGGAGAAGTCGCGCCTGCACATTCCAATTCTCTTCGGCTTCGATGTGATTCACGGCTACCGCACTGTCTTCCCGGTGCCGCTGGCGATGGCTTCCTCGTGGGATCCCTCGGTGGAGGAGCAGGCGCAGCACCTGGCACGCGAGGATGCGCGCGCAGCCGGCATTCAGTGGACGTTTACGCCGATGGTCGATATCGCACGCGATGCGCGCTGGGGCCGCATTGTTGAGGGCGCGGGCGAAGATCCCTACCTGGGCTCGGCGATGGCGCAGGCGCAGGTGCATGGCTTCCAGGGCCAGCAGCTTGGTCCGGAGAGTGTACTGGTCTGCGTCAAGCACTTTGCCGGCTACGGCGCTGCGGATGGAGGTCGCGACTATGACTCCTCCTACGTGCCGGAGGAGCTGATGCAGAATGTGTACCTGGTGCCGTTCCATGCGGCGGTGCAGGCCGGTGCAGGCAGCCTGATGAGCGCGTACATGGACCTGAACGACGTGCCCGCCAGCGGAAATCATTGGCTGTTGACCGACGTACTGCGCAACCAGTGGGGCTTTCAGGGCCTGGTGCTCTCTGATGCCTTTGCCGTTGGGAGCCTGGTAACGCATGGCTACGCCAGCGACCCGGCCGACGCCGCGCAGAAGGCGATCAACGCCGGGCTGAATATGGATATGGCCAGCCAGACCTACACCAAGAACCTGGCCGCCCTGGTGCAGGCGGGCAAGGTGAGCGAGTCGCAGATTGATGCGATGGTGCTGCCCGTGCTGGAGGCCAAGTACGACCTGGGGCTGTTCGACCATCCGTATGTGGACGAGTCCAAGGTGGACTCCACGCTGAGCCGCCCGGAGGGGCTGGCCCTGGAGCGCAAACTGGCCGGCCGCTCCATGGTGCTGTTGCGCAATCAGCTGCAGACGCTGCCGTTGTCCAAGGGGCTCAAGCGGGTTGCGGTCATCGGGCCGCTTGCCGACTCCGGCCATGACATTGAGGGCGGCTGGACCGTCGAGGGCTTGTTCGGGCCCGGCGGCAAGAGCCATCCGGTCACGGTGTATGCCGGCATCAAGAGCAAGCTGGCTGCGGATGCGCAGGTCACTCTGGTGGCCGGGCCGGAGCCCTCGCGCGTGTATGCCGGCCTGCTGGATCAGCTTGCGGGCCGCAAGCCCACCCCGCCCCCAACGCCGGAGGAGGTAACGAGCTGGATTGCCAAGGCCAAGGCGGCTGCGGCGGATGCCGATGTGGTGGTGGCCGTGATGGGCGAGATCGCCAGCATGAGCAGCGAGGCCTCCTCGCGTGCCACGCTGCAGTTGCCCGGCATTCAGCAGCAGATGCTGGAGGCAGTCGTCGCCACCGGCAAGCCGGTTGTTCTGGTGCTGGAGAACGGTCGCCCGCTGGAGATCAACTGGGCCGCGGAGCACGTCCCGGCGATTCTGGAGGCGTGGTATCCCGGCACTGAGGGCGGCGCTGCCGTGGCCGATGTGCTGTTTGGCGACGTCAACCCGGGTGGCAAGCTGCCCGTGAGCTGGCCGCGTACCGCAGGTGCGGAGCCGCTCTACTACAACCACAACCTGACCCACGAGCCCGAGGATCGGCCCACGTTCACCTCGCGCTACTGGGATATCAACTCCAAGCCGCTCTATCCGTTTGGGTATGGGTTGAGCTATACGAACTTCAAGTTCAGCAATCTGCACCTGAGCCGCAGCAGCATGGCCACGGGCGACACCAATCAGGTGACGGTGGAGGTGACCAACACCGGTGCCGTGGCGGGCGATGCCGTGGCGCAGGTCTACATCCATCAGCAGTCTGGCTCGGCCTCGCGGCCGGTGCGGCAGCTCAAGGGCTTCCAGCGGATCGCGCTGCAGCCTGGCGAGACCCGGACGCTGACCTTCAAACTTGGCCCCGACGAACTCCAGTTCTGGAGCCCACAGACCAGGCAATGGGCGGTTGAGCCCGCGCAGTTCGACGTCTGGGCGGGCGAGGACTCCACGGCCAGCCTGCACGCGGCGTTCACCGTCACGCCTTAGCCTGACGTGCAATAGCCTGCGCACCTTAGCCTGACGCACAACCACACAGCCCGGGCCAGCCATGGCTCGGGCTTTTCACGCCTTGGAGCGCCTTCGTGCAGCCTCGGCTGGACCAGCCATCTCCGGCGGGGACGTTTGACCTGTGGTATGCGGATATCTCGATTGTGAGGCGGGTGGCCCACCCTTCTGACTTTGTCGTGCCCCAACCGCTCGGGTGCCCCATCCTTGGCGGCCTTTTGCCAAGGGTGGGAAGGTCAAGATTGAGCGGGTGGTCCAGAGCATATCCGTTGGAAGGGTCTGAGTACTTCAGCTTCGCCGATGCCGAAGCAGGAGGCCGCACCCCGGCGACTGCGTTCGAGGCGAAGCAACCAACTCACCTCCCACCCTTCGCACACCACGCGAAGGATGGGGCACCCCAACGATCGTGCTAGTTTTGGAAAAGACGAAAGGGTGGGCCACCCGCCAACAAGCCCAGGAACAAAGACTGGAAACTGGGTGGGAGATCATCAACCTCCTACAAAGCTAAACCCAACGGGTGGCCCGCAGGTCTATAAGCCACAGTGCCTGCAGTGCAGCCGTCAGCAGGGTGGTCAGGTTGCAGCTGCTGTCAAGGCAGCTAAGAAGACGACGACTCAACAGTAGTGAGTAAACAAAAATGGACATTCAACTAGCATTAAGTGATCTCGATAAGCATGCTTCGGAGTTTAACTTCCCGGTCCTCGACAACGCCTACGTTGATATGGCAGCCGCGCGACTAACGGCGTTTCGAGGTGTCATGGACTGGGCCATCGCTTTCGAGGTGCTTGGTTACTCGATCAATGAGGGGACGTTTGTCAACGATCTCTACGCGTTCGGGTCTTCACTTCTGAAGGAAGGTTTCGTTAGCTCAACTCCTATCATGTCTTCAGCGCCTAGCAGCCCGTTGATCGATCAAGAGACAGGTGCTTGGATCGCTGACTGGGAGCAGTGGCGGGTAATCATCAAGGGCAAATCTTATGAGTTCACCCCGGCTAGAGAGGAATACCTATCTCAAGGCTTACATGTTCCTATTAAAGGGGGTGCTGGTTCGCTTCGTGAAAGTCAAGTCTTGCGCTTCTTTGTCTGTCGTAAGGGAACTGGCGAACTGTTCATGAAGGAAGACGAACTCAGAGGCGAACTTCGGCTCGACCCACAGATGATTGTTTTCTTGCAAACGGAGCAGTGGCAGCATCCCGACGTTGCAGGAGAAGAAAAGCCTTCCGAGAATGTGAGCATCTGTAGCTTGCTAAAGGCTTTAGACTTAAATTCTCCTGCGGTATTCCAAAAAGGGTTTTCGAATACACATTGGAGGCACTGGGACTCCAGCACCCACACCGATTAGCTCCTCCGTTTTGCGGCTATGGCAGCAGCAGGCGGGTGGCCCACCCTTCTGACTTTGTCGTGCCCCAACCGCTCGGGTGCCCCATCCTTGGCGGTCGTTTGCCAAGGGTGGGAAGGTCAAGATTGCGCGGGTGGTCCAGAGCAGTTTCCGTTAGAAGGGCCTGAGTGCTCCAACTTCGCCGATGCCGAAGCAGCAGCCCGCACCCCGGCCACTGCGTTCGAGGCGAAGCAACCAACTCACCTCCCACCCTTCGCACACCACGCGAAGGATGGGGCACCCCAACGATCGTGCTAGTTTTGGAAAAGACGAAAGGGTGGGCCACCCGCCAACAAGCACCAGAACGCTGTCGAATGCTGGGGCGGATGGGCCGACTTCGAAGTACACGCTCACCACAACTCAACCTGAAGTGAAGCCGCAGCCATGAGCGCGTCTGTTCTGGTGTCCACTTGGAGAGGTGAATGATGCTCAAAATGGTTGCACTTAGCTTGGCTGCCATGTTGCTGTTGGAGACGGGTATTACTACTAAGCAGCAGTTCACAAAATATCGAAAGGTGGACGCCTATGAGGTCAGGCCGGGAATCCTAATGATGCCCCGGTTTACGGCAGACGATCAGGTCTGCGAGATCGGCTTGCAGCGGCTGTTGTACTCCCCGGAGCTCATCCGTGTGGACTCTGATCTCTCACGAAAAGACCTCGATCTCATTCTTGCCGATCTAGTACCTGCGGATGAAAGAGGAAAGCCCGTAAAGAGTCCGCTGGATGGTCTGGTCACAGAAGGTGGCCATAGCACGGTTACCAGCATGGACTTCGAGAATGTCGTAATCGACATCTATGGCGGTACTGGCCCACAGGGACGCAAAGGCGAGATCGCCGAGAGCGAGGTAGTGGTTACAGTCAAGTGGAAGAAGAGAACCTGTCGGTAGGCGGGTGACCCATCCTTCACGGCTGTAAGGCGGGTGGCCCATGTCTGCACCTACATAGGAATCTGGGTGGCGGGTGGCCCACCCTTCTGACTTTGTCGTACCCCAACCGCTCGGGTGCCCCATCCTTGGCGGTCTTTCGCCAAGGGTGGGAGGGGCAAGATCGAGCGGGTGGTCCAACTTTGATTCTCGTGGAAAAACCTAAGTCCTCCATCTTCGCCGATGCCTGAGCAGGAGGGCGCACCCCGGCCACTGCGTTCGAGGCGAACCAACCGACTCGCCTCCCACCCTTCGCACACGACGCGAAGGATGGGGCACCCCAACGATCGTGCTAGTTTTGGAAAAGACGAAAGGGTGGGCCACCCGCCAAATCTGATCGAGAGAAGATCGTCAGAGAGCAGAAGTCTAGGGCAACTAGGAATGCTCAGAAAAGAGGCGGAGGCAAGAAGAAGGCCCCTCCACAAAGGAACGATCCCGCAAGTGTGCGAGCACGGCAGCAGCAAGCCAATCAGACTCAAACTTTTATCCCAACCTCGTCCGGGGACAACTCGACTGTGACAACGACGCAGCAAGACAATCTGCCGCAGCCGAAGAAGGACCAACAGCAATGAAAACGCGACATGAAGTGAACGCAAAACACAGGGCTGATCGCAGCGTCGTTAGCCGTACGGAAGCGGTGATGTCGCTCGCGGGGGAAGACAACGCCTTGCTCCAAAGGTCAATACTTCGCTATCTGAGTGATCGCAGTCCTAGAGTTCGCTCCGCAGCGTTGGATGTAGTACGTGAGCAAAAGCTCCTTGATGCGGATCGTTCTGTCCTCACTTTACTGGCTGATAAGAGTGGGATAGTTCGTCAGGCTGCCGCCGAATGCTTAGGGGTTCTTTATGAAGGGAAAGCTATCGAAGCGTTATGGCTGTATCCGCTTCTAAAAGACCCCACGGCAATCGTGAGAGTCGAAGCTGTCGAGAGTCTTGCTCACATCGGAGATCGCGCGGCACTCTCACTGATAGCCGGTTGTCTTGAAGATGCAGACCCGCTTGTTCGTGCCTATGCAGCTCGATCAATCGCGGAGCTTCAGGGGCAGGAGTTCACTGCGGCTATCCAGAGGGCTTCACAAACTGAGACGGATGAAAACGCGAAGGTTGGCTTCGCAGATGCACTTCTGGGCCTCGGAGACGAAAGCCAGTTCTCCGTGCTCGTTGGCCTTCTCTCTTCTGCCGACTATCGCGTGAGAACTGCTGCGGCCAACGCCTTGAGTGTCGCCGATCTGAGCGTAGCGCAACTGCGTTCAGCACTCGAAGCAGTATCGTATGCCGCACAACACGCGCTTGCCGTGGCCGACCGGTCTACGATGGAACGCGTTGAGCAGGAGCTTCGCGAACAGCTCTGAGGGAACGGCGGGTGGCCCACCCTTCTGACTTTGTCGTACCCCAACCGCTCGGGTGCCCCATCCTTGGCGGTCTTTCGCCAAGGGTGGGAGGGGCAGGATCGAGCTGGTGGTCCAACTTTGATTCTCTTGGAAACACCTAAGTCCTCTATCCTCGCCGATGCCGGAGCAGGAGGTCGCACCCCGGCCACTGCGTTCGAGGCGAACCAACCGACTCGCCTCCCACCCTTCGCACACGACGCGAAGGATGGGACACCCGGGCGATTGCGCTCGTTTTGGTAGAAAGACAGTAGGCCTGGCCACCAGATTTTCTGGGCCTTCTTTTGGATTCCTGGATGTCTTTGGAAGGGACTGTGGCGGGCCACGACCGATAGCGATGATCACTACGTTTTCGCTGTGGTGCTATAGGATTGGCACCTTCGCTACGAAGTTATCATCGGCGTCATAACGATTGCTGCGACCGACGTTGCATTGCGCGCACAGCGTTCGCAAATTAACGAATTCTGTCCTTCCGCCCCTTGACCAAGGGGTTATGTGATCTACGTGCAAGTCGCAATCAGGATTTCTGGCCGGATGGTCTCCACACTTCACGCATTTGAATTTATCCCGACTAAGCACACGAAACCGCAAACCGAGCGGGATGTCCCGTCTTTCGTCGCGAATACTGTTTATCGGCCTCGACGACTTTTCACCGGATGATGCCTCGCGGGACGGCGTAGGTGCGATCGGACCGGGCGCGCTGTCAGGCTTCGCATTCACACGCTCCACGAAAGCTGCCAGTGCCTTCATCCACGTGCCAAAGCGCCTGATGTATGCCTCGCCGCCAACTTTGGATGGCGAACGGTTGATTTCTGAGAAGCTTGGCCGTCGACCATAATGCCTCCAGACCTCAAACAGATTCTCGAAGCATTCATCATCTGTGTACCGCCTGCTCTGCGGCCGCACGGTAAGACCGGCTCGTTCCATTGCGATGCGTGTTGTCCCGAACCGTTTCCTGAAAATGCCTTGCCCAACAATGCTGTGGTTGTTGATGTCGTCGATTGTCAAATCGCCGCGGCCAAGAACTTGGGCGACACGGCGAAGCTCCGTGAGAAGATCGTCGTCGCTTAGGTCTCGCCCCTTTTGGGCTCGCATTTTGTCGGTCACGGTTCCGCCGCCATATAGCTGCCCGCGTTCGGCTGCCTCCAATCCGGCCCGCCAACTCCCGAAGCGGCGTATGACCGTACTTGAGTGAACCTTTGACTCGCTGTCGAAGTCTCGTTTTTTAAGTGGGGTGACTCCCAACAGGTCTGCGACACGCTGAATCTCGTTCACAATGTCGGCCGTCGAGTAGTCAGTCAGGCGGTCCAATTCGAACTTGAATGACATCGGCGGACTCTGAAGCAGGAAGTGGCCTGAAGTGGATGCAACGCAGCATAGCACGAATCTCGTGATGTGGACGAACACGAATAATCGGAGGGCCAGATAAAAGGCCGCACATTGCGGCTCGGTCGGTCGATTGATTTTGCTTCGATTTTTCGCCGATCCGGCAATGTGCGGCCTTGGGGCGCAATGTGCGCCGTGCCGTCAACATATTGCGTAACAACAGTTTTCTGCACATTTCTCAGTCGGCAATAGCCGAGCTGCCGGATCGAATCCGCTTTCAATACCGAGCGTTGGCGGGTGGCCCACCCTTCTGAGTTTGTCGTACCCCAACCGCTCGGGTGCCCCATCCTTGGCGGCCTTTTGCCAAGGGTGGGAAGGTCAAGATTGCGCGGGTGGTCCAGAGCAGTTTCCGTTAGAAGGGCCTGAGTGCTCCAACTTCGCCGATGCCGAAGCAGCAGCCCGCACCCCGGCCACTGCGTTCGAGGCGAACCAACCGACTCGCCTCCCACCCTTCGCACACGACGCGAAGGATGGGGCACCCGGGCCATTGCGCTCGTTTTGGTAGAAAGACAGTAGGCCTGGCCACCAGATTTTCTGGGCCTTCTTTTGGATTCCTGGATGTCTTTGGAAGGGACTGTGGCGGAGGGAGAGGGATTCGAACCCCCGTAGCCCGTCAAGGCTAAGCGGTTTTCAAGACCGCCTGTTTCAACCGCTCACACATCCCTCCGCTGGGGGTGGGGCGATGCACTGGTTCCAGCATAGCAGCTTCGTGGTGCGGGGCTGGAGTCGGGTTGGTTTGGGACGCCGGGATTCTGTATTGTTAGGGAGCGGGTACCAGCGGCTTGCCAGACGTTCGGGTGTGGCGCCGAGATGTACCTGGGATGGAGTACCTACGCATGACAGTGGTGACGGACCAACCGATTCTGGTAACGGGCGGTGCAGGCTTCATCGGTTCGAACTTTGTGCTGGACTGGCTGCAGGGCAGGGGCGGTCCGGTTGTGAATCTGGACAAGCTGACCTATGCCGGCAACCTGAAGAACCTGGAGTCGGTGGCTGGCGATGCGCGGCACATCTTTGTGCGCGGCGATATCTGCGACGAGCCGCTGGTTGCCGACCTGCTGGAGCGGTATCGTCCGCGGGCGGTGGTGCACTTTGCCGCAGAGAGCCATGTCGACCGCTCCATCGCCGGGCCGGACGAGTTTCTGCGGACGAATATCCAGGGCACCTTTGCGCTGCTGCAGGCGGCGCGCGTGTATCACCAGCAGCTGGAGGGCGCGGAGCGGGAGGGATTCCGCTTTCTGCACGTCTCCACTGATGAGGTGTACGGCACGTTGACGCCGCAGGAGCCTGCCTTCCACGAGAAGACCGCCTATGCGCCGAACTCGCCGTATGCAGCCAGCAAGGCGGCCAGCGACCATCTGGTGCGTGCGTGGGTCCACACGTATGGTCTGCCTGCGGTGGTGACCAACTGCTCCAACAACTATGGCCCCTACCAGTTTCCGGAGAAGCTGATTCCGCTGATGATTGCCAACGCGCTGGCCGGCAAGCCGCTCCCGGTGTATGGCGACGGCCAGCAGGTGCGGGACTGGTTGTATGTGGGCGATCACGCCAGCGCCATTCGCATGGTGCTGGCCAGGGGCCGGGTGGGCGAGACGTACAACGTTGGCGGCGGCAACCAGCGCACGAATCTTGAGGTCGTCCACACGCTGTGCGCGTTGCTGGATGAGCTGGTGCCGGACTCGCCCCATCGTCCGCATAAGCAGCTGCTGCGGTTTGTGGCAGACCGCCCCGGGCACGATCGCCGGTATGCCATTGATGCGCGCAAGTTGGAGCAGGAGCTGGGCTGGCAGGCGGCAGAGAGCTTTGAGACTGGCCTGCGCCGCACCGTGGCCTGGTACCTGGCCAACCAGGCCTGGGTGCAGGATGTGACCAGCGGAGCCTACCAGCAGTGGGTGCAGCAGAACTATGGCGCACGCGGCAGCGCAGCGGAGGCAGCGCGATGAAGGGCATTATTCTGGCGGGCGGCTCTGGTACGCGATTGCACCCGGTGACGCAGGTGGTGAGCAAGCAACTGCTGCCGGTGTATGACAAGCCGATGATCTACTACCCGCTCTCGGTGCTGATGCTGGCGGGCATACGCGAGATCCTGGTGATCTCGACCCCGGAGGATACGCCGCGCTTTGCCCAGTTGCTGGGCACCGGCGAGCAGTGGGGCCTGACGATCTCGTACGCTGTGCAGCCCTCGCCCGATGGACTGGCGCAGGCCTTTCTGATCGGGCGGGAGTTTCTGGCCGGCTCCAGCTGCTGCCTGGTGCTTGGCGACAACATCTTCTACGGGCATGACTTTGCCAAGAGCCTGCGCAACGCCGCGGCGCAGACGAGCGGAGCAACGGTCTTTGCGTATCCGGTGCTGGACCCTGAGCGGTACGGCGTGGTGGAGTTTGACGCGGAGCGGCGCGCGGTCTCCATTGAAGAGAAGCCGGCGCAGCCGAAGTCGCGCTACGCCGTTACGGGGGTCTATTTTTACGATTCCCAGGTGGTGAGTGTGGCCGAGGGGCTGAAGCCCTCTCCGCGCGGCGAGCTGGAGATTACCGACGTGAACCGCTGGTACCTGCAGCGCGGCCAGCTGCGGACCGAGGTGCTGGGCCGGGGTATCGCCTGGCTGGATACCGGCACCCACGACTCGCTGCTGGAGGCGGGGACGTTCATCCACACCCTTGAGAAGCGGCAGGGGCTGAAGGTGGCCTGCCCGGAGGAGATCGCCTACCGGTTGGGGTACATCTCTGCCGAGCAGCTTCGCAGCCTGGCGGTCGCAATCGGCAAGAGCAGCTATGGGGCCTATCTGCTGCGTGTCTTGGCCGAGACGGTCTACTAGGGGCAGGGCGACGTGGCGAAGGCAGCAAAAATTCTGTTGACCGGGGCGAGCGGACAGGTGGGTGCGGAGCTGTTGCCTCTGCTGCGCGAGCTCGGCGAGGTGGTGGCTCCGGACCGCGCTGCGCTGAACCTGGAGGATACGCAGAGTGTGCGTGCTGCCGTGCGGGACGTGGCACCGCTTTGGATTGTGAATCCTGCTGCGTATACGGCCGTAGACCTGGCGGAGAGTGAGCCGGACCGCGCCTATGCCGTGAATCGCGACGCGGTGCGCGTGCTGGGCGAGGAGGCCGCGCGGCTGGGCGCGGGCGTGCTGCACTTCTCTACCGATTACGTCTTTGATGGCACGGCCGGGCACGCCTACCGCGAGCAGGATGCGACCGCGCCAGCGAACGTCTATGGTGCCAGCAAGCTGGCTGGTGAGCAGGCGCTGGCGGCCAGTGGCGCGGCACACATCATTCTGCGCACCAGTTGGGTGTACGGTGCCACGGGCAAAAACTTTCTGCGTACGATTCTGCGCCTGGCACGCCAGCGGGAGGTGCTGCGCGTGGTGGCAGACCAGACCGGCGCGCCTACGTGGAGCCGGGATCTGGCTCGTCTGACGGCACACGTGTTGCGCCAGGTGACCCCCTTGACCCTGGGCTCCAGAGGCGGGGTGTACCACGCCGCCGGCCGAGGCGAGACGACCTGGTGTGGCTTTGCGGCCGAGGGAGTGCGGCTGCTGCAGGAGCGCGAGCCCGAGGCCAGGCTGGCGCGCATCGAACCCATTACGACGGCTGAGTATCCGACACCGGCGCGGCGGCCGGCGAACTCGCGGCTGGATGGAACGCGGCTGGCCCGTGAGTTTGGCTGGCAGATGATGGACTGGCATGACTCGCTGCGCATCGTGATGGGCGAGTTGGCAGAACAGGGAGCGGGAGAGGGATGAGCGGCAAGGTGCGTGGGCTGTTTCTGGATCGCGATGGCGTGATCAACGAGGAGATTGGCTACCTGTCGCGGCCGGAGGAGGTGCGCTTTGTTCCGGGCATCTTCTCGTTGTGCCGCACGGCGCAGCAGTTGGGCTACCGGCTGATGGTGGTGACCAATCAGGCGGGCATTGCGCGCGGGTACTACTCTGAGGAGGACTTTGCGCAGCTGATGCTGTGGATGCGCGAGCGCTTTACCGAGCAGGGCATTGTGCTGGATGCGGTGTACCACTGCCCGTACCATCCGGAGCACGGGCTGGGGGAGTATCGGCGCGAGCACGAAGACCGCAAGCCGGGTATCGGGATGCTGCTGCGCGGCCAGCGGGAGTTTGGGCTGGAGCTGGCCGAGTGCGTCCTGGTGGGCGACCGCTGTTCTGACATCCTGGCGGCCCATCGCGCCGGGCTGGCCAAGGCCTTCCTGGTGCAGGGCACGGAGGAGGCCGACGCATGCATGGGCGAGCATACGCCGGTGCAGGGACTGAGCGAGGTGGAGGAGTGGCTGCGGCAGCGGGGCTAGGACTGAGGGAGCTCGGCGCTGTGGAACGGCTTGCCGAGGGCGTCCTTCTCGCTGACCAGGACCGGGGCGTCGCCCAGCAGGTGCAGCGGCCAGTCGATGTTGAGAGCAGGGTCGTTCCATAGCAGGGTGCGCTCGCCGGCCGGGTAGTAGGAGTTCGTGGTCTTGTACAGCACCTCGGCCACGGGGGAGAGCACCAGGAAGCCGTGCGCGAAGCCCTCGGGGATCCAGAGCATCTGCAAGGGGTCGGTCTCAGAGGGGGCCTTCAGGTGGAAGCCCGCCCACTGCCCCAGAGTAGGCGAGGTCGGTCGCAGGTCGACGGCGACGTCCCAGATGTGGCCCTGCAGCACGCGCACCAGCTTGCCCTGAGGTTTGCCGAGCTGGTAGTGCAGCCCGCGCAGCACCCCCTGTCGGGAGAAGGACTGGTTGTCCTGCACGAAGCGGGAGGGCAAGCCGAGTTGGGCAAACGTATCCTGGTTGAAAGTTTCTGCAAACCAGCCGCGACTATCCGGAAAGATCCGGGGTTGAAGCAAAGTGACACTACCTAGAGCGTTTGCTAGCACCTGCATGCCCTGAGTGTAGCTTGTCTGCTAGGCGGGTCGAACGAGTTTTCTTTGCTGCAAGGGAGAACCATTTGGTGCAGAAATGGAACGGCTTCGTCTGCTTCGTCGGCTGGAGGCCAAAGTTTTTCCATACGCTGACGGGGGTTCACGGGGTACACTAGGAATGTCCCAACGTTGCATTCTTTTGCACCACTTACCCATGTCCCCCGGTTCGAACGGCTCCCCTGAGCAGTGTGTAAGGCAGAACAGCAAAGTTCAGAACGAACATCGGTTCCCCGAAGCAGCATGAAGGCGTATCGCGGTACAGAAAAGGCGCCAGAGTACGGGTTTGAGTACTAACCGGCGGGTCGCTCTGCCTATCTGTTGCACGATCGTACAGAGGGTGCAGCCTCCGGCCAGAGATAGGACGCGATCGTGGACGAGTTTCAGACACCCGAGCGGGTGGTGACCGTTTCCCCTGGATATGCCTATGTGGCAGACACCGAGGTGCAGCGGCCGAAGCCGGTCAGGGCGATTGAAAATCCGGCAGGCACCTTTCGCTACCGAGTTTTGAAGCGCGGCCTGGATGTGCTGCTGGTGCTGCTGTTTGCCCCGGTGCTGATTCCATTGCTGTCGGTTGTGGCGTGGGCGATTGTGCTGACCTCAAAGGGGCCGCTCTTCTACTCGCACAGGCGCATCCGCAAGAGTGGCGAGTTCTTCTCCATGTGGAAGTTCCGCACCATGTGCGTGAACTCGACCGAGGTGCTGGAGCAGTATCTGGCCACTCATCCGGAGGCGCGTGCCGAGTGGAATCGCTGCCACAAGCTGAAGGATGACCCCCGGGTGACCCCCGTGGGGGGCTTTCTGCGGCGCTACAGCCTGGATGAACTGCCGCAGCTGTGGAATGTGCTATGCGGGCAGATGAGCCTGGTGGGGCCGCGGCCGATTGTGGCAGCCGAGGTGGAGAAGTACAAGGACGACTTTGGCTACTACTGCCGGGTCAAGCCCGGCCTGACTGGACTGTGGCAGGTCTCCGGACGCAGCACCCTGACCTATGACCAGCGCGTGGCGCTCGACTGCGAGTATGTTCGCCGCTGGTCTCTGTGGATGGACCTGCGCATCCTGTGGAAGACGATGTTCTCCGTCATCCGTCAGGATGGAGCGTTTTAGCCGCAACGGCCGACCTGAGCACGACGATAGAATGGAGCTATGCGCCGAGGAAGCAAGTCGAACCGCCTGCTGGACTTCTGGGTTGGGATTCCGGTGCTTAATCTGGTGGCGACGCTGCGTCGTCGCCGACCGCGGCCTGCGGGCCGATTGCGGCGAGTTGGGGTGATGTGCTCGCCCGCACTGGGTGACACCCTGCTGTTCGCGGGTGCGGTGCAGGATCTCCGCCGGTTCCTGGAGAAAGACGGCGAGGAGCGAGCGGAGCTGGTGCACTTCTGCATGCCGCAGAACCTTGCCGCTGCGGAGCTGGTGGCAGGCGTTGATCGCCGTGTGCTGCTGGATTTGAAGGATCTTCGCGGCACGGTTGCCCGGTTGCGTGCTGAGGCGTGCGATCTGCTGTTTGACTTCACCTCCTGGCAGCGGCTGACGGCGTTTTACAGCATGGTCTCCGGAGCGAAGTATACGGTGGGCTTCTCGACTGCCGGGCAGTATCGCGGACGTGGCTACGATCTGGCGGTGGAGCACCGACGCGATCGCCATGAGCTGGACAACTTCCGTGGGCTGCTGCGGGCATTTGGCATTCCGGCGGGGCTGCCGCCAACCCTCGTCGTTCCTGCCGTTGCTCAGCAGCCGCTGGCGGATGCCGGAGAGGTTGTGGTGTTTCATCCCTGGGCCTCTGGTGCACGGGGATGGTTGCGGGAGTGGCCGCTGGAGCGGTGGGTGGAGCTTGCGGCACAACTGGTTGGCGACGACACCGTGTTTGTCGTGACGTGCGGGCCTGCGGATGCTGAGCAGACCGGGCAACTGGTTGCAGCGCTGCAGGCGGCAGGGCTGCGGTCGCGGCCCTACGTGAGTCCAGATGGCTTTGTGAGCCTGGCACATCTGCTGCGGCGGAGCCGGGTGGTGGTCAGTGTCAACACCGGGGTTATGCACCTGGCGGCGGTGTTGGGCGCGCCTACGGTGAGCTTGAATGGCCCGAACCACGATGATCGCTGGGGGCCCCGTGGGGAGTGCGTGCGTGGGGTTCCGGCAGATGACGGAAGCGGCGGGTTCCTGCATCTGGGCTTTGAGTTTGATGGTCAACCGACAGATGTGATGGGGAAGATCTCCGTGGCCAGCGTGCTGCGGGCCGTGGCAGAGGTGAAGCAGTGTGCGGCCGTTCGCCGCGCGCAGTTGGGTGACGGCGCCGAGGCGATGCTCCGTGGAGAACATGCGCGACATCTTGCGTGAGGTGCTGGGCAAGAGCCTGGAGCGCTCGCCGGAGTTAGACCGCCTGATTGCGGCGTGGCCTGTGGCCTGCGGAGCGGCGATGGCCAGCCGAGGCGAGGTGGTGGCCTGCGACGATGGAGAGGTGACGGTCGTCGCGGTGGATCGGGCGTGGCAGCGCCAGATGGAGTCGGTTCGCGAGACGCTGCGCCGCGAGATTGCCAGCATCGCGCGAGTCCGGGTGACCGGGATACACTTTAAGTTGAGATCGGCTGGGCCGGAGAGCCCTGCTGGCGACAGGTGAGACGAATGAGTGGCGTTACGTTAGAGGATGTTCGACGTGTGGCCGAGCTGGCCAACCTGGAGTTGACCGCCGAGGAAGAGCCGCGGATGCAGCGGGATCTGAACGCGATTCTGGAGCATATTGCTCAGCTGAACGAGCTGGATACGACCGGGGTGGCTCCACTGGCGCAGGTGGCAGAGATTCTGGGTGGGGAGAAGCATGCTCATGGCGAGAATCTACGTGCCGATGCGGTGGTGGCGTCCATCAGCCGCGATGCGGTGATGGCGGCCGCACCGGAGACCGACGGTCGCTTCTTCAAAGTGCCGAAGGTGATTGAGCGCTAAGCAGCCGGGATGGGTCTGGCGTAAGGGTGGGACAGGAAAGGAAGCGGAGTCCTTGGATCTGACGATTGATGGAGTGCGGTCTGCCGTTCTCTCAGGTGAGACGACGGCGGTAGCGGTGGCGGAGGCGCACTATACGCGCATTGCTGCAGAGGATGGCCCTGCCGGTAAAGGCATTAATAGCTTTCTCGCGCTGAGCCGGGAGCGTGCGCTGGCGCAGGCAGAGCGGGTGGATGCGGCCGTGCGGAGAGGCGACCCGGTGGGTCCGCTGGCGGGGGTCCCCATCGGCGTGAAGGATGTGCTGACGATGACGGGCTCTCCGGCCACGGCAGGCTCCAGGATTCTGGAGGGCTATCTGCCGCCGTACGATGCCACTACGGTAAGCCGTCTGGAGGCTGCGGGCGCAGTGCTGCTGGGCAAGCTGAACTGCGATGAGTTTGCCATGGGCAGTTCGAATGAGAACTCCGCCTATGGCCCGGTGCGGAATCCGCGTGCCCTGGACAGGGTGCCGGGAGGCTCGAGCGGTGGCTCTGCGGCAGCGGTCGCGGCGGAGTTTGCCGTGGCATCGCTGGGGACGGATACGGGCGGTTCCATCCGCCAGCCAGCGGCCTTCTGCGGTGTGGTTGGCTTGTTGCCGACCTACGGTCGCGTGAGCCGGTACGGGCTGATTGCGTTTGCCTCGTCGCTGGATCGCGTGGGGCCGTTTACGCGCAACGTGAAGGATGCGGCCACGGTGCTGCAGGTGCTGGCGGGTGCGGATGCGCACGATGAGACCTGCTCGGATCAGCCAGTGCAAGACTACGTAGCGGAGATGCAGCGTCCGTTGGAGGGCCTGCGCCTTGGCGTACCTGCAGAGTACTTTGGCGAAGGTCTGGACCCGGAGGTGAGGGCTGCGGTGGAGCGCACGCTGGATGGCCTGCAAGCCAGGGGCTGCGTGATCCAGCCGATCAGCCTGCCGCACACCCGGTTCGCGATTCCGACCTACTACGTGATTGCTACGGCAGAGGCTTCGGCAAATCTTTCGCGCTTTGATGGTGTGCGCTTTGGGCTGCGGGCCAGTGAGAGCAATAGCCTGGCAGCGATGTATCGCAAGACGCGGGATGCAGGCTTCGGCGCCGAGGTGAAGCGGCGCATTCTGCTGGGCACCTATGCGCTCTCCGCCGGCTACTATGACGCGTACTACAAGAAGGCCCAGCAGGTGCGGGCGCTGCTGGCTCAGGATTTCCTGCAGGCGTTTACGCAGGTCGATGCGATTCTGGGGCCCATGACGCCGACACCGGCGTTCAAGCTGGGAGAGAAGACCGACGATCCGGTGTCCATGTATCTGGCGGACATCTATTCCGTCGCGGCCAGTCTGGCGGGCATCTGCGGCATCAGCGTGCCCTGCGGCACGACCGCCGATGGCCTGCCGATTGGTGTGCAGATTATGGGGCGCCACTTTGCCGAAGGGACGATGCTGCAAGTGGCCGCTGCGGTGGAGTCTTTGTAACTGAATCGGTAGCAATCTTCGATTGCGGAGAAGCGTGGTTGAGGTATCTGCGGTGCCACTGGAGGGGCCGGGATGGGCTTGAAACCTGATGTATGCTGAAGGCGGGTTGACTGTCTGCGTTCTGTGGCGCATGGGCTTTAACTAGGTTGCTTCACAGAAACCTGCTCTGCCGTGACGAAGTTCTAAGTAGAGGAATGGATCAAATGCAGTCAGCATCAGCGTGGAAGAGACGTCGCCTGCTAGCCTTAATCCTGGTCGCCGGGGTTGCGACGCCCAGGTTGTCTTCGCAGCAGACCGTGCTGGACTCGACCGGGTCGGATACCACGGAGCCGGGAGCGCAGTGGTCGCAGATTCGGCAGGGCTTTGCGACGGTCCCGGTGGCAACGCAGGGTGTGACGCTGCAGCAACAGGATGGGACTGTGGTCCAGCGCGGCGTGGGGCAAACCACGCTGCCTGAGGCGACGGGGCTGGGGCAGGTGCTGCCGGTCTCGACAACCCAGCGCGTCCAGGCGGCCAGCTTTCCGGCTCCGCGACCGACCGAGTTTCAGCAACTGGTACAGCAGACAGTTGGGACGCCGCTGCCGATCTTCGGTGCAGCTCTGTTTGATGGTGCGCCGTCGACCTTCGCCCCGGTCGACCGTGTTCCGGTTACGCCGGAGTATGTGATCGGCCCCGGGGACGAGCTGCTGATTCAGGCCTGGGGGCAAGTGACTCTGAATGGTCACTTTACGGTCGACCGCGCGGGTGAGGTGTACGTTCCGCAGGTAGGCCCCATTCATGTGGCTGGGCTTCCGTTTGCGCAGTTGCAGTCGTTTGTCAAGTCGCAGATGTCGCGGGTGTTCCGGAACTTTGATGTCAACGTCAACATGGGGCAGCTGCGCTCCATTCAGGTATTTGTGGTGGGGCAGGCGCGGCGACCGGGTAGCTATACGCTTAGCTCGCTCAGTACGCTGGTCAACGCCATCTTCGCGACGGGCGGCCCTACGCCCCAGGGCAGCATGCGTCACATTCAGCTGAAGCGCGGCGACAAGCTGGTGGTGGAGCTCGATCTGTACGATCTGCTGTTGCATGGGGACAAGTCCAAGGATCAGCAGCTGCTGCCGGGCGATGTGATTTACTTCCCCACTGTAGGCCCGGAGGTTGCGATTGCAGGCAGCGTAAACACGCCCGCGATCTATGAGCTGAGGGCTGGCGAGACGGCTGGCGACGCGGTGAGGTTGGCGGGCGGTTTGACCAGCGTTGCGCGGACTGATGGTTTGCGCCTGGAGCGTATTGAAGCCCAGCATCAACGTAGTGTGCTCAACTTAGCCTGGGATGCGAGCGGGCAGGCAACGACGTTGCTGGATGGCGATATTGTGGAGGTGCCGGCCATCTCGGACGAGTTCAAGAACTCGGTAACCTTGCGTGGAAACGTTGCGAACCCTGGCCGCTATGCTTGGCACCCCGGCATGCGTATTCGAGATCTGATTCCGGATCGGGATGCTCTGGTGACCCGAGACTACTGGCACCAGCGCGCCCGGCTGGGACAGTCCGTGTTGAACTATATTGCGCCTGACACCACGACGAAGACCGGAACCAAGGCGGAGGTTCAGCAGGCAGCAGGGGTGCGCTCTTTGACGCAGCAGAGCGGTACAACGCTGGCGGAGCAGAGCAACGCGACGGGCAGAGCAGCTAGCTATCAGCAGCAGACGATGGCGGAGGTGGAACAGCCCGCTGTCTCAGGACAGAATCCATCAGTGCCGCTGGCAGATAGCTCCAGCGCGAACAGCACCAATGGCTCGACCGGAAGTGCAGAGGTTGGTGTTGCCTCTACGCTCTTCCCGCCGAAGACGTTTGTGGTTGCGAGTGGGCCAGATATTAACTGGAGCTACGCCAGCATCGACCGGCAGGATAAGACGACCCTGACCACTTCGATTCTTCCTTTCCATCTGGGTGCCGTCGTGCTGGATGGGGATGAGTCGCAGAACCTGGAGCTGCTGCCGGGCGATGTGGTGACGATCTTCTCCAAGGCTGACATGCGCGTGCCTGAGTCGCAGCAGACGCGCTTTGTGCGGCTGGAGGGCGAGTTTGTGGCTGCGGGCGTGTACACGGTGAAGCCGGGAGAGACGCTACGGCAGCTGGTGATGCGAGCTGGTGGGCTTACTCCGGATGCCTATCTGTACGGGTCGGACTTTACGCGGGAGTCCACGCGCCGGGCTCAGCAGCAGCGCTTGAACGACTACGCGAACGAGTTGGAGCGGCAAGCCAGCGGTGCCATTCTGCAGGCTGCCAACAACTCGGTGTCGCAACAGGACACCGCGGCAGCAACAACAGCGCAACAGCAGTCCGAGCAACTGGTCGCTCGTCTGAGGCAGATCCAGGCCAGTGGCCGTATTGTGCTTAATTTTCCGGTGGATGCCAAGGGCAGTGAGGCAATTCCGGATCTTCCACTCGAGGATGGAGATCGGTTCCTGGTGCCGCGCATTCCCTCCACGGTTGCTGTGGTGGGAGCCGTCTACAACGCAAACGCATTTCTGTATCAGCCGAATGAGCGGCTGGGCCGATATCTGAAGATGGCGGGTGGCAGCAATCGAGACGCCGATCCGCGGCGTGAGTTTGTGGTGCACGCGGATGGCTCGGTGATCAGTCGTCAGTACAGTTCTTCGTTCTGGTCGGGAAACTTCGAATCGGTACGACTTTACCCTGGCGATACGATCGTGGTGCCCCAGAGCTTTAGCAAGGGATCAGCCTTGCGCAGGGTTGTGGATATAGCCACGATTGCCGGCCAGTTCGGATTGGCAGCAGCGGCCATTAACCTGGTGAGGTGAGGCCTGACGTGATGCAAGACGATAGAGTGACGGCGACGCAGGAGCGTCCTGAGGCGATGAGGGCAGAGAGCGACGCGTCAGAGGCGTGGCAGACAGAGCTGGATTTGCATGCTGTGGGCCGTGTGTTGGTGCGCGAGCGTGGGTATGTGCTGCGGTCGGCGTTGGTGGCGGTCGCGCTGATGGCTGTCGTGTTGCTGTTCCTCAAGCCGACGTATACCGGCAAGGCCAGCTTTCTGCCTCCGAATTCAATGTCGTCGGGTTCGAGTGCCTTACTGAGTCAGCTCGGTGCGTTGGGCGGTGCTGGCGCAGCGCTTGGCGGACTCAAAGACCCCAGCCTAGTTTACGTGGGTATGCTGGGCAGCAGAACTGTTGCCGACGATATGATCCGTCGCTTCAACTTGAGCGCTGTGTACAAGACCAAGAAATTAAGCGACACCGAGAAGGAGTTGGAGTCGCATAGCACGTTTGTAAGCGGTAAAGACACGATTATTGATGTGGACGTTGAAGACCACGACCCGAAGCGTGCTGCCGCGATGGCGAATGCCTATCTGGATGAGCTGATGCAGCAGAATGATCGCATCGCCTTCACCGAGGCTGGCCAGCGGCGCGTCTTCTATGAGCAGCAACTTGTGAAGGAAAAGGATCTGCTGGCGGACGCTGAAGTGGAGCTGGCCAAAAGCCAGGAGCAGACCGGCCTGATTCAGCCGGGTGGCCAGGCGCGTATTCAGTTGGAGACGATTGCACAGACGCAGGCCGAGATCGCGAGTCGCGAGGTTCAGTTAGCAGCTCTGCGCCAGTCTGCCACGGATCAAAATCCGGAGGTAGTACGACTGCGATCCGAGATCAGCGGCTTGCGTGCGCAAATGGAACAGCTACAGCATTCCAATGCTGCCAGCACAGAAGGGAACGTGCTGCTGCCTACGGCCAAAGTGCCCGCACTTACTCTGGAGTACGTACGCAAAGCCCGCGATGTGAAGTATCACGAGGCCTTGTACGAACTGTTGCTGAAGCAGTATGAGGCAGCGAAGCTGGATGAGTCGCGCTCGGCTCCGCTGATCCAGATCGTGGACTACGCAGTTGTTCCGGATACGAAGTCAGGGCCGCACCGGGCACTGATGGTACTTGCTGCGCTGGTGGTAGGTGCGTGTTTCGGCTGTGTTCGTGCGCTCGCGCGTAACGGGCGGAAGGATCTACTGGTTGAGTCGAAGCAATAGGGGGCGTGCCTTGATGCCGCAGCGCCACGGAAGCAGCCGTTGCGGGGACGAAGCATGAAGCGGTTTGGCTTTACGTTCCTAAAGAATGCCGCCGCAAATCTGGTGCGCGGTGGTGCAACGGCCGTGGTGGCGCTGGCGCTGCCTCACTTTCTGACGCATGCTCTCGCGAAGGATCGCTTTGCAGCCTGGTCGCTCATGCTGCAGATCGCGGCGTATGCCAACTATCTCGATTTCGGCATCCAGACGGCAGTAGCGCGGTATCTTGCGCAGGCGATGGAGCGTGATGACAGAGAGCTTCGGGACACTCTTATAAGCACGGCGTTTGCCTTGCTTGCGTGTGGCGGCTTGATAGCCATGCTGGCAATTGGGGCGGTGATCTGGCAGCTACCGCAGCTGTTCCACGGCATTCCGGGTAGCCTGGTTCCGGAGGTACGCCTGGGGGCACTGTTGCTGGCGGTGTCCGCTGTGCTGCAGTTGCCGCTGTCAACCTTTACTGGTGTTTTGATCGGCTTGCACAAGAATGAGCATCCGGCGTTGGCGATTGGTGGCAGCCGCGTTCTGGGTGCCATCAGTGTGCTGCTCGCGGTGCACTTTACGCATTCGCTTGGAGCTTTAGCCGCGTGCATTGCTGTAGCAAATCTGGCTGGAAGCCTGCTGCAGTACAGGCTTGCCCGCATCCTGCTGCCTGGTATGCAGCTGGGTGCGCAACACGTACACCGTGCGATGGCTGCGGAGATTGCACGCTACTGCTCCATGCTGGTGTTCTTTTCGTTTGGCATGCTGCTTATCAGTGGTCTGGATGTAACGATCGTTGGTCTGTTCCAGTTTCGGTCAGTGGGATATTACTCTGTGGCGGCAACTCTGACGAGCTTCTTTGCTGGACTGAACAACGCCGTGTTTGCGGCGCTCATCGCTCCTGTCGCGGTTCTGGATGCGCGTGGTGAGCACCGGCGCATCGCTGAGATTGTGCTGCGAACCTCACGGCTGAGTACATTCTTGAACCTGACACTCGTTCTGCTGGTGTACTTTGCCGGCTCACCTTTGCTGCGGCTCTGGGTTGGGCCAGAGTATGCGGCGGAGGCGCTTCCAATCGTCAAATTGCTGCTGATCGGACAAGCAATCCGGCTGTTGAATAACGGTTACGCCTCCGCGTTGCTGGCAGTAGGTCTGCAGCGCAAGGCATTGTTGCCTTCCATCGTGGAGGCGTTTGGCAATCTGGCGTTGAGCCTGGCAGGCGCGCGTTGGCTGGGGCCAATCGGTGTGGCATGGGGAACGGTGATTGCCGCCGCGCTCGGCAGCGTGCTCTACATCGTGCACACGATTCGCATCGTGACGATGATCCCACTCAAACGTTCCGAGTATGTGCTGGAGTCTGTGCTGCGGCCTCTGCTCTGCCTGAGTCCACTTGTGTTGCTCCTGCTGTTGCTACGCGGCCAAAGCGTCGGATTCCGCTTGATTCCGTGGCTGGTGCTGGCACTGATGCTGAGCGGCGGTCTCACCGCACGATTCGGCAAGGTTGGGCTGAAGCAGTTGCAGACTTAGCGACCAGGAACCGGGATCCAGCGCTCTTCGACACGATCAAAGCGTAGTACAACGACCGCAGGATTGCCGTAGGCGATGCAGTCATCGGGAATGCTTTTGCGGACCACAGAGTTCGCACCGATCACCGTGCGTTTGCCGATCCGGACGTTTGGCATGATGAAGGTGCCGGCACCGATCAGTGCGCCTTCGCCAATTTCAAGGAACGACTCAGCCGTGGAGAACCGATGAACCATCGGCGCTGGATCGGTGCGATCGAGTACCGGATGGCTGGCATCCATGACAAAGCAGTGTGGGCCGATGCCGGCGTTCTTGCCGATCGTAACGTTGCAATGGCTGATAATCTGCACGTTCTGGCCGATGTAAACACCATCCTCCACAATCAGCTTTGGGAGGCATTCTGGATCGGTCACGATGGCCTCCAGACGGCAGCCGACGGCGATGTCCACGCCGCTTCCCACGAAGATGTAGCGCGGGTTGGTGATGCGCAGAGGCTTGCGCAGCAGGGTGCGATGACCGAAGGACGCAACGACAAACCGGTAGTAGAGCTTGCCGGCGAGCAGCGGTTTGATCTCTCGCAGCACATTCAGCTTGTCGTGCAGTGGCTTGCTGAGAAAGCGGCTAAGCCGGGACTGGGTCTGGGGCGCGGCCATAGAAGTTATTGTAGGCGAGGACTTCATAGCTGTGCTTCGCCGTAAAATAGATAAGTAATCCAAGTTGACCTTTGCACCGTGCCCCTTCGCGCGGATAAGAGCTGGAAGGCAACTTGCGATTGATCGAAGTGAAATCTAACTAGCAGGGTAGGCATGAAAATTCTGGTTACGGGTGGGGCTGGATTTATTGGGACACATCTGCTGCGCAGACTTCTGCCCCTGGGGCACGAACTCGCGGTGCTCGATAATTTTTTGCCTCAGGTGCATGGGGGGGTGCGGATGCTCCCTGCAGACCTTGCTCCCTATGTACAGGTTGTGGATGGAGATGTCGCGGACGAGAACATCTTTGCGACTGCGCTGGCAGGGGCTGAGGCTGTGGTTCACCTGGCTGCCGAGACCGGCACAGGCCAGTCGATGTACGAAGTGGCCCGCTACGGCCGCACGAATATGCAGGGCGTCGCGCTGCTGTACGAGGTGCTGGCGAAGAGCCGTGGGCACCGTGTGGGCCGCATCGTCGTTGCGTCGTCGCGTGCCATCTACGGTGAAGGCGCGTATGCCTGTGCGCACCATGGCGTGGTGTATCCGGTGTCGCGCAGCGCTGCCGAGAAGCGGCGCGGAGAGTTTGACCCGCTGTGTCCGCTCTGTGGCGGCGCATGCCACTCGGTGCCGACTCCGGAGAGTGCGCCCATGCAGCCATCCTCCTTCTATGGGCTGACCAAGCAGGTGCAGGAGCAGACTGTGCTGCTGTTTGGCAGGACTCTGGGCATCCCTTCGGTGGCGCTGCGCTACCAGAACGTCTATGGCCCGGGCCAGTCTTTGAAGAATCCTTACACCGGAATTCTTGCCATCTTTTCGAATCTGGCTCGCGTGGGCAGCACGCTGAAGGTGTTTGAGGATGGATTAGAGAGCAGAGACTTTGTGTACGTGGAGGACGTGGTAGACGCCACGGTGAAGAGTTTGCTGCAGCCGCTGGAAGACAGCGTCGCACTCAATGTGGGATCGGGCGAGCGCACCAGCATCCAACAAGTTGCTGAGCTGACGAACGAGTTCT
>JAGWNX010000151.1 GCA_028872955.1 Acidobacteriota bacterium | reverse complement strand
GTGTTGTACGGAGGGTCGATGTAGATCAGCTTCACCTTGCCGGCGTAGCTCTTCTGCAGCAGCTTCAGCACTTCGAGGTTGTCGCCCTCGATCATCAAGTTCTTCGTGGTGTCCCAGTCCACACTTTCGTCCGGGCACGGGCGAAGCGTGCCAGTGCTGGGCGTCAAGGCCAGTTGCCGCGCGGCACGCTTGCCGTACCAGTTCAGGCCGTACCTCTCTTCGGCGTCGGTCACCGTCGCGTCGCCCACCAGCGCCTTCAGCACGTCCAGGTTGACGGCCGGACCGTTCGGCCCTTCGGTCACCAGCTCCGGGAACAGGGCCTTCAGCTGGGCCACGTTGTCGGCCACCAGGTTGGCGGATTGGGCCTCCGGGCTGGCCGCTTGGATCTTCTGCATCTTCGGGTCTTTCATTCGTTCGCTTTTGCTTGTCGGAGTCTGCGCGTCATAGCCTCGCACGGGCCGCCTTCAGGTCGGCCTGCAGGCGCTGCAGCGCTAGGTTCAGGTCCACCTGCTTGGCGATCTGTCGTTCCTTGGCGGCCTGGCTGCGCAAGCGCGCCGCCTCTTGTTCGAGCCGTTGGCAGGCGCGCAGCGCTTCGCGCTGTGCGGCGGCTGCGGTGGGGCCGTTGGGCAGGCGGAAGTCCCCGGTCAGGCGGGCGGCCTCTGCAGCAGTGAGGCAGTCCATCCAGCCCTGGTACAGGGCCATCAGGTCTTGATGCGGCTGGCGGTCCAGGGCCAAGGCCTCCAGCAGCGGGCCCACCACGGATGCGGCGCCGGGGTCGGTGCCGAGCAGCTCGGAGCGGACCAGCTCACCGTCGAGCAACACCTTGCCCGCTTCATTCTGCGCAGCGCGCTTGTGCGCGAGGCTGAGGGCGAGCTGCGCCGCGGGCGGTGGCGACACGTCATCGGGCGTTGCTGCAGCACTGGGCACCAGAGCTTGAATCAGCAGCAAGGGGTAGGGCACTGCCCTGTGCACCAGCTCGGCCAACCGCATCCACTGCGATGCCTTGCCATGCGTGGCACGCACCTGCACGCTGAGCACGGCCACTTCCAGGTATTCGCGCCCGTCGGCACGGTGCTCTGGGATGGCCACGGTGCCGGGCTTCAGCGCAGCGATCCACTGCAGCTCCTCGATGCCGTCGGTCAGCAGCCGCCGGTCGGTCGCCGTCGGCGCGCCGTGCTCGGCCAGCATCTTCTTGGGCACGCGCTGGTCCACCCGTGCGCGGTCGGGCAAGGCCAGTGCCTTGACCACGTCGTCGGCGGTGAGGTGTTGCGTTGCCGTCATGGGGCCAGCGCAGCTCCGAAGGCCTTGACGGTGTCTTCGCTTTCGCGGCCCGACACGGTCTTGCCGGTGGCAGCTTCGATGAGCGCCAGCAATGCGCCGGCACGCAGGCGGATGAAGGCGTCAAAGGCGTCTGTGCGCAGTGCGGCCACGGGGATGACGTGCGAGGTCAGGAACTCGTCCAGGCTGCTCGGCGGCACCTGCTTGGCTTTCTGGATTCGGCCCAGGTAAACGCTGGGGGCGTCACCGCTGATGAAGCGGTTGGTGCCGGCGGCCAGCGGCGCCTTGTTGATCACGCTGTTCCACTTGTCCTTGGGCAGCTTCTGCTTCTCGCACCACGCACGCGGGAAGATGTGGTGGATGTCGATGGCGTTGTTGAAGTAGGTGTTCAGGTCGATGGGCGTGCCGCTGACGAAGTCGCGCCC
>JAGWNX010000022.1 GCA_028872955.1 Acidobacteriota bacterium | reverse complement strand
CAACCCGGGCCCCAACTGACAGGCGAAAGATACACGACGATGACCCTCGATCCCGCCAAGAAGCGTTCCGCAGTCCTCACCGAAGGCCCCTCGCGCGCCGCAGCCCGCAGCTACCTGCGTGGTGTCGGCTTCTCCAAAGAGGACCTGCACAAGCCCATCATCGGCATCGCCAACACGTGGACCGAGATCGGCCCCTGCAACTTCCACCTGCGCCAGGTGGCCGAAGCGGTAAAGCAGGGTGTGCGCGAGGCCGGTGGCACGCCCATGGAGTTCAACACCGTCACCATCTCCGACGGCATCACCATGGGAACCGAGGGCATGAAGGCGTCGCTCATCTCGCGCGAGGTCATCGCCGACTCCATCGAACTCGTCGCGCGCGGCAACAGCTTCGACGGCATCGTCTGCATCGCCGGCTGCGACAAGAACATGCCCGCCGCCATCATGGCGCTGGGCCGTCTCGACATTCCGGGGCTGATGCTCTACGGCGGCAGCATCGCGCCAGGCCATCTGCCGCAGCCCGATGGCTCCTCGAAGGACATCACCATCCTCAACGTCTTTGAGGCTATCGGCTCGCACGCCGCCGGAACCATCAACGACGACCAGCTTGAGGCCGTGGAAGCTGCAGCCTGCCCCGGCCCCGGCGCCTGCGGAGGCCAGTTCACCGCCAACACCATGGCCATGGCTGGTGAGTTCCTCGGCATCTCGCCGATCGAGATCACCGGTGTGCCCGCCATGTCGCCCGAGAAGGCACGCGCCAGCCGCGAGGCCGGCCGCCTGGTCATGGAGCTGGCTCGCCGCGATCTGCGGCCCTCCAAGATCGTCACCCGCACCGCCATCGAGAACGCCTACGCCGCGGTCTGCGCCTCCGGCGGCAGCACCAACGCCGTGCTGCACCTGCTGGCCATCGCGCGCGAGTTTGGTATCCCCTTCTCCATCGACGACTTCAACGCCATCAGCGACCGCACGCCGCACATCTGCGACCTGTCGCCCGGTGGCAAGTACGCCGCCAAGGACTACCAGGACGCCGGCGGCTCGCGCGTACTGGCCAAGCGCCTGCTGGAGGCCGGCCTGATCGCAGGCGACCAGATCACCGTAACCGGCAAGACGCTGGCCGAAGAGGCCGCGCACGCCGTGGAGACGCCCGGCCAGGTGGTCATCTACCCGATGGACAAGCCGCTGAAGAAGACCGGCGGCCTCGTCATCCTGAAGGGCAACCTGTCGCCCGAGGGCTCCGTGGTCAAGGTCGCCGGGCACGAGCGTGTCCTGCACTCCGGCCCGGCGCGCGTCTTCAACAGCGAGGACGCCTGCTTCGCAGCTGTCGAGGCCGGCAAGATCAAGCCGAACGACGTCTGCGTCATCCGCTACGAAGGTCCGAAGGGCGGCCCCGGCATGCGCGAGATGCTGGCCGTCACGGCAGCCATCAAGGGCATCCCGGAGCTGAGCGAGACCGTTGCGCTGATCACCGACGGGCGCTTCAGCGGTGCCACCCGCGGCCTGATGGTTGGCCACGTCGCACCCGAGGCCTTCGTCGGCGGCCCCATCGCCGCAGTCCAAGAGGGCGACACCATCACCTTCGACGTCAACAGCCGCGAGCTGCGCCTCGAGGTCCCGGCAGACGAGATCGCAAGACGCCTGCAGGAAGTAAAGCAGCCAGAACAACGCTACAAACGCGGCGTCTTCGCCAAGTACGCCAACGGAGTGAGCAGCGCCAGCGAAGGAGCGATCACTGAGTAGCATCCATGATGCTTATGAGATACCGCAATTACCTGATCACAATCCGCCCATTTAAATTGCGCGATTCGAACGACTGGACCGTTCATTTCACCATTGAGCGTGACGCCATGGATTCTTTAGAACTTGTAGCAAAAAAGGAGACGGGGCGAACTTTCACTAGCCAAGAAGAGGCGTATGAATTTGGATTGAGTGAGTCAAAGCGATATATTGACTCGAATTGAAGAGCACGAGCAGTGGAGGGAAATTGAGAAAAATATTTCTATCAGGGCTCATCTTCGCTATATCCGCCGCATCGCTAGTAGCTTCTCAAGATACTGTTCTGCACATGGCTCAAGTCATGACAGAACCTCAGCTTTCGGAATCAGGCGTCCTGACATTAAATGACGCTCAACGTACAGCGCTAGACCAGTGGTTGAACATATATACGCGACGCATCATTCGAATAGTCCGAAAGCGCGCACTAAGTGACTACACACCTGGGAGTGGTCATTCGGTAGACGAAGTAGATAGAGATGGAGCACTTGTCATCCTTGAGGATGACAGCTTGTGGCAAATAGCTCCGTCCGATAGATCAGACACTGATTTGTGGCTCACGACGACTGAAATAAAAGTCGAAAAAGAAACAAATGTTGACAGCGAATATAACTACGTCCTACGGAACACTGAGGATAAGGAAAGCGCATCTGCGAAATATCTAGGCTCCTTGTAGCCCGCAATTCAGTCAAGTGAAAGCAGCAGGAGGCACCATGAACGCGAACAACCAGAACCCCACTTTAACCGGCTCCGAAATTCTCTGGGCGACGCTCGTCGGTGAAGGTGTCACCACGGTCTTCGGCTACCCTGGCGGAGCCATCCTCCCGGTCTACGACGCGCTGCGCAAGTTCCCCATCCACCATGTGCTGGTGCGGCACGAGCAGGGTGCCTCGCACATGGCCGACGGCTATGCGCGCGCCTCCGGGCAGGTGGGCGTGTGCATGGCCACCAGCGGCCCCGGCGCCACCAACCTGGTCACCGGCCTGGCCACTGCCATGCTGGACTCCATTCCGATGATCGCCATTACCGGCCAGGTCTCCAGCAAGGTGCTCGGCTCCGACGCCTTCCAGGAGGTCGACATCACCGGCATCACCCTGCCCATCACCAAGCACAACTTCCTGGTGACGCGCGCCGAGGACATCGCCCCTATCGTGCGTGAGGCCTTCCAGATTGCGCGCTCCGGCCGTCCCGGCCCGGTACTGGTCGACATCACCAAGGACGCCCAGCAGGCCATGGCGGCATTTGACTTTGACGCCGCCGCGCCAGCGCCCTACCGCCCGCACCCCATGCTGCGTGCGGAGAACTCCGCTATCCGCGAGGCCATGGAGCTGATCCGCGCGGCCAAGCGGCCTATCATCTTCGCCGGCCATGGCATCAACCAGTCTGGGGCAGAGCGCGAGGTGATCGAGTTCGCCGAGCGCCTGCACATCCCCGTCGCCAGCACGCTGCTTGGCCTGGGCAGCTTTCCCGCGTCGCACCCGCTCTCGCTCGGCATGATGGGCATGCACGGCGAGTCCTGGGTCAACAACGCGATTCAGCAGTCTGACCTGCTGCTGGCCTTCGGCATGCGCTTTGATGACCGCGTGACCGGCAACCTGGCCAGCTACGCCCCCAACGCCAAGAAGATTCACATCGAGATCGACCCCTCGGAGATCAACAAAAACGTCAAGGCCGACGTCGCCCTGATCGGCGACCTGCGCGAGGTGCTGTCGACTCTGCTCGAGCTCATCCCGGCCACCGGCTGGGATCGCTCGTCCAGCGATGCCTGGCTGAAGCAGATCAACGCCAGCAAGGGCAACGAGGCCGTGCGCGACATCATCAACCTGCCGGACAACGGCCACCTGTACGCCGCGCACGTCATCCACGACATCTGGCGCGAGGCCGTAGCCGCTGGTCGCGAAAAAGATACCATTATCGTTACAGATGTAGGCCAGCACCAGATGTGGGAGGCGCAGTACTTCCGCCACAACGCGCCGCGCACGCTGGTCACCTCCGGCGGACTGGGCACCATGGGCTTTGCGCTGCCGGCGGCCATCGGCGCCAAAGCCGCCTGCCCGGAGAAGGACGTCTGGGTCATCGCCGGCGACGGCGGCTTCCAGATGACTGCGGCCGAGCTCTCCACCATCGTGCAGGAGAACCTGCACATCAACATCGCCGTCATCAACAACGGCTTTCTGGGCATGGTGCGCCAGTGGCAGGAGGCCTTCTACGACAAGAACTACTCCTGCTCGCCGATCCTCTCGCCGGACTTCGTCAAGCTGGCCGAGGCACACGGCATTCCCGGCGCGCACATCACCCAGCGCAAGGATGTAACCCCAGCGGTTACAAAGGCGCGCACCGGCTCGTCAGCGTTCCTCATCAACTTCTCGGTCGAGAAGGAGGACGGCGTCTACCCGATGATCGCCCCCGGCAGCGCCCTGCACGAGATGGTCCGGCGGCCCAATCCGCTGATCGAGACCGGCGAGGACGAGTAGTACGTAACTGAAGAGGTTCCACACTAACCCGCTGGTGCGTTGGCATCAGCAGCAAGAGCGGACAGAGTATGCTCCACACCTTCGTAGCACTTGTAGACGACAAACCCGGCGTACTGACCCGGGTCGCCTCCCTCTTTCGCCGTCTCTCGGTGAACATCGTCTCGCTCACCGTGGGCGAAAGCGAGCGCGAGGGCGTCTCGCGCATGACGATCGTCGCCGAGGCACCTGAGAACGCCGCCCACCGCATCCGCGCCTCGCTCTATAAGCTGGAGATTGTGCGCAGTGTCGATGAGGTGGGCCGGTCCGAGGCCGTTATCCGCGAGCTATGCCTCATCAAGGTAGCCGCCGGGCCCAACGCGCCGCATGGGCTGCACTCGCGCTCACAGATCTTCGAGCTGGCCACCGTCTTCCGCGCGCGCGTGGTGGACCTGGCGCCAGAGTCCATCATGCTGGAGATGACCGGCTCGGCCTCAAAGATTGAAGGCCTGCTGCAGGTGCTGCGTGAGGCCAGCTACGACGTGCTGGAGGTCTCGCGCACGGGCCGCATGGCCATGCGTCGCGGCCACCACACCAGCCGCGTGCTGAAGGCGCTGGGCACCCAGCCCGCCGCCGCCACCGCACACTTCCCCAGCCGCCCAGACGAGGACGACCTGCCCAACCAGTTTGCGGAGTAAGGCCCGGGTCTGCTGTGCCGCGCAAACGCACACATCTTGGTAAAATTTCACCTGACCACCGAAAGAAGGAATTCAAACATCATGGCAAAGACGTACCACGATCAAGACGCTGACCTCTCACTCATCCAGGCGAAGAAAGTCGCCATTATTGGCTACGGCTCGCAGGGCCACGCCCACGCCCTCAACCTGAAGGACTCCGGCGTCCAGGTCCGCGTAGGCCTGCGCGAGGGTTCGCCCTCGGCCGAGAAGGCCCGCAAGGCAGGCCTCGAGGTCTCCACCGTTGCCGAGGCCACCAAGTGGGCCGACGTCATTATGAACCTGACGCCCGACCAGACGGCCGCCAAGGTCTACCACGCCGACATTGAGCCCAACCTGCGCGCCGGCCAGACGCTGATGTTCGCGCACGGCTTCAACATCCGCTTCCGCACCATCACCCCGCCTGCCAACGTGGACGTCTCGCTGGTCGCGCCGAAGGCCCCCGGCCATCGCGTGCGCGAGGTCTTCACCGAGGGCGGCGGCGTCCCCGGCCTGGTGGCCGTAGAGCAGGATGCCAGCGGCAACGCCCTGGCGCTCGCGCTCAGCTACGCCAAGGGCATCGGCTGCACCCGCGCCGGCGTGCTGCAGACGACCTTTACCGAGGAGACCGAGACCGACCTCTTCGGCGAGCAGGCGGTTCTGTGCGGCGGCACGGCAGCCCTGGTCAAGTGTGGCTTTGAGGTGCTCACCGAGGCTGGCTACCAGCCGGAGCTGGCCTACTTCGAGGTGCTGCACGAGCTGAAGCTCATCGTCGATCTGATGTACCGCGGCGGCCTGGAGTACATGCGTTACTCCATCTCCGACACGGCGGAGTGGGGCGACTACGAGGCCGGCCCCCGCATCGTCACAGCAGAGACCAAGAAGGCCATGCAGGGTCTGCTGCACGACATCCAGTCCGGCGCGTTCGCCAAGAAGTTCATCAACGAGAACGAGACCGGCCGCCACGAGTTCGCCCGCATTCGCAAGGCAGAGGCCGAGCACCCGATCGAGAAGGTCGGTGCCGAGCTGCGCAAGGCGATGCCCTTCCTTGATCCGGTCAAGGTAGAGAACGGCTCTGTCGTCAAAGCCTAGTAGCATATGCAGCACCACGCAGAGGCCCGGCCGCGCCGGGCCTCTGCTGTTTTGTACACTGAGAGCATTCCATGCGGCCCCGATCTCCTCTCTACGTCACCAGCCTGATTGCCTCTGCGTTCTTTATGGAGAACCTGGACGGCACCATCATCGGCACGGCACTGCCGCAGATGGCGAAGAGCTTCCACGTCGGTGCGGTCAACCTGAACATCGGCATGACGGCCTATCTCATCACGCTGGCCGTCTTCATCCCCATCAGCGGCTGGTTTGCTGATCGCTTCGGCGCGCAATCGGTCTTCGGAACGGCCATCGCCGTCTTCACGGCAGCCTCGCTGCTGTGCGGCTTCTCGCACACGCTTACGCAGTTCACTCTCTTCCGCATTCTGCAGGGCATCGGCGGAGCCATGATGGTGCCCGTCGGCCGCCTGATTGTGCTGCGCGCCACGCCCAAAGATCAGCTGACGCAAGCGATCGCCTACATCACCTGGCCGGGCCTTACCGCACTGGTGGTTGGCCCGCCGGTGGGCGGCTTCATCACCACCTACTTCTCCTGGCACTGGATCTTCTTTCTGAATCTACCGCTGGGACTGGTGGCGCTGGTGCTTACGCTGCGCTGGATCGAGAACACCCGCGCCGAAGAGCATCATGCCTTTGACTGGGCCACTTTTATTCCGGCAGGCATCGCCTCCACGGGCACGGTCGTCGCGCTGGAGAAGCTGGGTGCTGATGCCCGGCACTGGCAACTGCCGGCCGCACTGCTGGCGGTCAGCCTGCTCAGCGGAGTCCTGGCCATCCTGGTGGCTCGCCGCGCCCCTGCTACCTCGCTCATCGATGTCGAGTCCATGCGGCTCAAGTCCTACTCGCTCTCGGTGTATGGTGCCAGCGCCTTCCGCATCGCCGTGTCGGTGCTGCCGTTCCTGCTGCCACTCATGTTCCAGATTGCGTTCGGCCTGAACGCCTTCACGTCCGGCCTCTATCTGCTGGCGCTCTTCGCCGGCGACCTGTCGATGAAGGCGTTCGTCATCCAGGCGCTGCGCCGGTTTGGCTTCCGCCGCATTCTCATCGTCAACGGCATCTTCACGGCGGTCTCGGTTGCCCTATGCGCCACGCTCACGCCGGCCACGCCTGCGGCGCTCATCATGCTGGTGCTCTTTCTGCACGGGGCGCTGCGCTCCATGGAGTTCACCTGCATGACCACGCTGGCCTATACCGAGATCCTGCCGGAGAAGATGTCTCGCGCCAACGGCTTTCTCTCCGCTGTCATGCAGCTCTCGCTCGGCATGGGCGTGGCGGTCGGTGCGGTTACGCTGCGGATTGTGGCGCACGTGCATGGGCACTCGGCTGCGACGCCGATGCTGCAGGACTTCCACGCAGCCATTCTCTGCGTCGCCGTGCTGTCGCTGGCACCGGTCTTTGACGCCCTCGGCCTGGACCACGATGCCGGGGCGGCCACCAGTGGGCATCGTCCCGACCCCATCGAGGTCAATCCGGCCTGACCACTTCGCCGAAGGATTTTTCCCATCCTTCGACGCACATTCGCATCCAACTGACTTCAAACCTGCGTAAGCTAACTACACTGGACACGTGCCACTGCGGCACCAGGAGGTGCGTGATCGCCACCCAAGGGAACCAACTTCAGAATCCGGCGATGCCACCGGCCGACCTTGCGCTGCTCACCGTGGCTGCCCCTGCGGAGCCCACGCCACGTCTTCGCATTGTCGATGCGTTGAAGACGGTCCCCCCGCTGGATGGGCTGACCGAGGCCGAGTACGCCTGGCTGGCAGAGCACTGCTCCGAGCAGGTGGGCGACGACGGGATGCTGCTCTTTCTGGAGGGCAGCGCCTGCGATCGCATGTACATCTTCCTCTCCGGCGAGGTGCAGGTGCGGCGGCGCCACGCAGCCGCAACGCGCGTCTTCGTGGGTCGCGCCGGGCAGATCACCGGCAAGCTGCCCTTCTCGCGCATGAAGAGCTGGGGCGGCGACGGCTACGCGGTCAGCCCGGTATGGGCGCTCACCATTCACGAGAGCGACTTCCCGGCTATGCTGGCGGCCATCCCCTCCATGACGCAACGCTGCGTCTCCATCCTGCTGGATCGCGTCCGCGAGGTCACCCGCATTGAGCAGCAGGCAGAGAAGCTGGCCGCGCTGGGCAAGCTGGCGGCAAACCTGGCCCACGAGCTGAACAACCCCGCCTCTGCCGCGCAGCGCGCCGCCGCTTCCGTCTTTGGGGAGCTGCGCCAGTACGGCGAACACAAGTACCGCCTGGGCAAGCTCTGCCTGACCGAGGAGCAGTCCAACGGCTACCGCGCCTGGGTGATGTCTGCCCGCGCGCGCATGGCCGAGTACGCCAACTTTCTGACCACGCCAGAGAGCCCGCTCGAGGCGACCGACCGCGAAGACGCCATCTCGCGCTGGCTGGTAGCCCACAACATCCCTGAGCCCTGGACCATTGCCCCGGCGCTGGCCGAGACCCGGCTGCCGATCGAGCAACTGGATGAGCTCGCCGCCGTGGCAGACTCCAGCGTGCTGCCCGTGGCGCTGGCGACCGTCGCCAGCTCGCTGCGCGTCGAACGCATGGCTGAGACCGTCGTCGACTCCACCATCCGCATCTTCGACCTGATCTCGTCCATCAAGGACTACGCCTACATGGATCAGGCACCCATCCAGGACGTTGACCTGGCCCAGTCGCTGGAGACCACGCTGGCCATGCTCAAGTCGCGCCTGGCCGAGGTGACCATCGAGCGCGAGTATGACCCCGCTCTGCCGCCCGTCAGCGCCTACGGCAGCGAACTGAACCAGGTGTGGACTGCGCTGATAGAGAACGCCCTGGACGCGATGGCCAGCTCGCGTGCCACCGGGCCAGCACGGCTGCGCATCACCACCCGCCTCACCGGCCCTATGGCCTTCGTTGAGATCTGGGATAACGGCCCCGGCGTCGATGCGGCGATCAAGTCGCGCATCTTTGAGCCGTTCTTCACCACCAAGGCAGTCGGCAGCGGGCTGGGCCTGGGGCTGGACACCGCACAGCGCATCGTCGGCAAACACAACGGCTACATCACCGTGGAGTCTCGTCCGGGTGCCACCTGCTTCCAGGTACGGCTCCCGCTGGACCAGGCGCAGGCCTACTAGGCCTCAAGCGCTTAAGAACAAACGGGAGCAGCCACGTGGCCGCTCCCGTTCTGTCTTTGTGAAGGCGCGTTCCGCTACTTGATGATCTCGACCCCGCGCCAGAAGGCGGTGTGGTGCTTCACGGCCCGGGCGGCCGGCTTCGGATCCGGGTAGTACCAGGCAGCGTCCTGGTTCTCCTGCCCATCCACAACCACGGTATAGTAGCGAGCCAGGCCCTTCCACGGGCACGTTGAAGTCGTCGAGCTGGGACGCAGAAACTCGCGCCTTATCGTCTCGTCAGGAAAGTAGATATTTCCCTCGACGGTCTCGAAGGTGTCACTTTCAGCCAGGGTCTGACCATTCCATACTGCCTTCGCCATAGTAACAATTCCATTCAAATGAACAAGATAACTGTTTAGGCCCGGTACAGGGGCCTATCTACCCTTGTGGCTCCGGCCTGCGGCCCTACCCGCATTTGTAACAGAATGAGTGCCGCAAAGGAAAGCCGGCGCTCCGTACTCAGCGCCCGGAGCCCGGACCAAACCGGCTCAGAATCCCCTCGTAGCGGGCCTTCGCCTCAGGAAAACGCTCGATCAGGGCAGCCGTATTCCGCATGAAGGGCTGTCCGCTCTGCTTTTCAGACTCTGCGTGCCAGTGGTGATACTTGGCGTACAGCACCAGCCCCTCGCCGTTCCAGTCCAGGAACAGCTCAGGGTCCACAGCCCCCCGCAGCGCGAGCGTGGCTGCCATCTCCCAGTAGGAGATGACTTGCCGCCAGTAGGCGTTCTCGGGTACCGCCTGATTCCGGGTGACGGCGTATAACTCGTCATGATTCTGCGGCTTGAACTGGAAGAGGATGAACTTGCGCGCCTCGCGCATCACCGGCTCGCGGCGCAGGTCATACAGCTTCATCACCAGTTCGGCATCGGTTGCAGTCGCCATGGACACTTCTCTCCTTACGCCCCTCAGGGACGTGTTGTTCTGCTGCTGCCTACGGTCACCCGAAGCGACGATAGGTCCTAGGCCACGCTCTCCACCACGGGCCGGGTCCGGTCAGGATCCGGCATGGTCGCCACCGGTACAGTGGGCGCGTCGCCGATGCGGCGCTCATAGCTGCACAGTGGCGTGGTTGGCTCCTCTGCCGGAGCCCCCTTGCGCGGTCGGCGCTTGGGCAGGAACTCGCGGTTGTTGGGGCACACGACGTAGAGACCTTCCTTATTGCCATACTCCAGCAGGTAGGCACTGTCGCACTTCGGACACACCTCGTTGACCAGCTTCAGGTTGGAAGCGAAGTCGCACTTCGGGTAGTTGGTGCAGCCATAGAAGACGTCGCCGCGCTTGGTCTTGCGCACGGCAATCGCCTTGCCACACTTCGGGCAGGGTACATCCAGCAGGTCCTGCTTCACGTACTTGCACTTCGGGTAGCCGCTGCAGGCAATGAACTCCCCATAGGCGCCCTCACGCTGCAGCAACGGCTTGCCGCACTTCGGGCAGGCCTCATCCAGCTGCACCGGCGGCTTCTGCTGCACCTTCTGGGTCAGCTTGCGGATGGTCTTGCAGGGCGGGTCTTCGTTGTACCCCGGGCAACTCATAAACGGACCCCACGGCCCATTCTTCAGCACCATCACGCGGCCGCAGTTGTCGCAGAACTCCTCCTCTGGCACCTCATCGGCCCCGGGAGCGCTCAGGTCAGGCTTGGCCGCAACGTTCTCCTTGGTAAAGTCGCAGCTGAACTGCTCGACGGTCACCTTCTTCCCCGGGCTGGCCCAGGCCGCATTGATGGCAGCCGTCAGCTGCTTCGCGTCCGCAGCCTCCTTCTGGAACTCCACCTCATCGTCTGTCGTGGCCTTCACCACCATGGGGAAGTGCAGCGCCGTCGTGATCTTCCTGGACACCGCGCGAGGATCCTTCTTCCACGGCCCGGCCGCCACCGTAACCGGCTTGGAGCGCGTGAAGTTGCTGCAGGAGTAAAAGCTGCCAAACTTGCCCCACTTCAGCACCAGCGGACTGCCGCACTTGTCGCAGATCTCCTCGGTCGGCTTTTCCATCCGCTTAATGTCTTCCATGCGGTCGCCAGCGACCACCAGCTCCTGCTCAAAGTGGTCGTAGAAGCCGTTCAGCAGATCCGTCCAGCGCTCCTCCCCCTCTTCCACCGCGTCCAGCTCGCCCTCCAGACGAGCCGTGTACTGCGGGTCAAAGATGTAGGGGAAGTTCTTGACCAGCAGACCCGTGACCACCATGCCGATCTCCGTAGGCACGAACTTGCCCTGGATCTTCTTCACATAGTCGCGATCCTGAATCGTATTAATGATGGAGGCGTAGGTGGAGGGCCGACCGATGCCTCGCTCCTCCAGCACCTTCACCAGGCTGGCCTCGTTGTACCGCGGCGGCGGCTCGGTAAACTTCTGCTCTGCCTCGACTCCCAGCTTCGTGAGCGACTGACCGTCTTTCAGCGCGGGCAGAATTGCGTCCTCTGAGGCCGTCTGCCATACCGCCAGGTAGCCATCGAACTTCAGCGTCGAGCCGGAGACACGGAAGTCATACCGGCGGTCAGCCTCGGCGGCAATCTCCACCGTCGTCTGGTCAAAGACTGCAGGCGTCATCTGCGAGGAGACGAACTTCTCCCAGATGAGCTTGTAGAGCCGGTACTGTTCGTCGCTCAGGTAGCGGCGAATCGACTCCGGCGTGTACTCCACGCGCGTGGGGCGAATCGCCTCGTGCGCATCCTGCGCGTCCTTCTTGCCTTTGTACTCGTTCGGCTCGGCAGGCAGATACTTTGCGCCATGCTTCTTGCCGATGTACTCGCGGGCCTCCTGCACGGAGTCTGCCGAGACGCGGGTCGAGTCCGTACGCATGTAGGTGATCAGACCCACCGTGCCATCGTTGCCGATCTCGACGCCCTCATACAGCCGCTGCGCCACGCCCATGGTGCGGCGCACGTTGAAGCCCAGCCGGCTGCTGGCATCCTGTTGCAACTTGCTGGTGGTGTAGGGCGCGGTCGGGTTGCGGCGACGCTCCTTGCGCTCCACGGAGGAGACCTTCCAGCTGGCCTGGTTCAACTGCGCCAGCACACGCTCGGTCTCTGCGCCGTTGGGCAGCGCGCCGACCAGGAACTGCGGCTTGCCCTCGTCGTCGGTACCGTTGGCCACCCGTGCCGGCTCGCCGTCGATGCCGGTGAACTTCGCCGTAAACTCCCCGTCTTTACCAGCCGAGAGCTGCGCGCCGATGGTCCAGTACTCCACCGGCTGAAAGCGGTTGATCTCGTCCTCGCGCTCGACAATCAGGCGCAGCGCAACGGTCTGCACTCGGCCTGCGCTCAGTCCGCGGCGCACCTTATCCCAAAGCAGCGGCGAGATCTGGTAGCCCACCAGCCGATCCAGCACCCGGCGAGTCTGCTGCGCGTCCACCAGGTTGGCGTTCACGTCGCGGGCGTGGGCAAAGGCTGCCTGCACGGCCTTTTTGGTGATCTCATTAAAGGTGACGCGCTGCAGCGAGGTCTTGGCCTTCAGCACCGGGCGCAGCTGCATCTCCAGGTGCGCGGCAATGGCCTCGCCCTCGCGATCGGGGTCCGGTGCCAGAAAGACATGGTCTACCTTGGTCGCCAGCTTCTTCAGCCGGTCCACCACCTTCTCTTTGCCCGGGGATACGATCAGCGTCGGCTCAAACGTACGCTTCTCCAGCTCAACGCCAATGTCGTTCTTCGGCAGGTCCATGATGTGGCCCACCGAGGCCTCCACCACGTAATCGTTGCCGAGATATTTACTGATCGTCTTCGCCTTGGCCGGCGACTCCACGATCACAAGTGATTTTGCCATTCGTTCCCTTACCTGCTATCCAACACGTTGCGGCGCCTGAATCCACCACACATCGCGCAGCTTTCCTTGCGACCCTACCACGGCTCCCGGTCCGGAAGGAAATCCCCGCGAACCCGGAGGCATCAAAATTCTTCCCGAATCTACACTGATGGACGTTGCAACTTCAACGTCGTTACCACGGCTGCCACCCTGCCAGGTTGTTGGCGGCCACCCTCAAACCCCTTGTTTTTCTGACGGTTGCCGGCCTCAGACTCAGAACGTCCGCAGGTAGTTCTTGCCCGGCATCTGTTTGACGCGACCGGCCAGCTCCAGCTCAAACAGCGCACTGAACACCTCAGCCGAGCCCAGCTTCTGCTCCAGACGCTCCATCAGCTCGTCCAGCTGCACCGGCTCGTCGCGCCGCAACTGGTCCAGCACCAGCCGCTCATGCCCACCCAGCGGTGCCTCGTCAAACAGAGATGCAGCACCGCCCCCCAGGGATGCAGCGCCCTCGGTCTGCTGCAGGGCGGCCTCCAGCTCCAGGCGCACCTGCGAGGGCAGATCCTCCCACACATCCTCCCAGGTCGCCGTCAGCCGGGCCCCCTGCTTGATGAGCGTATTTGGCCCCCACGCGTTCTTATTGGTTACGTTGCCCGGCACGGCATAGACGTCGCGATTCTGCTCCATGGCGCAGCGCGCGGTGATGCGGGTACCGCTGTGTTCGCCAGCCTCAATCACCAGCACCCCGATGCTCATGCCGCTCAGGATCCGGTTGCGCACCGGAAAGTTCTGCGGTGCGGGAAAGGTGCCCAGCGGGTACTCGCTGACGATGGCCCCGCCCTGGGCCACAATCGACTCGGCAAGCCTCTTATTTTCTTTGGGATACACCACATCGATGCCCGTGCCCCAGACGGCGACGGTGGTACCCCCGGCGGCGAGAGCACCCTGGTGGGCTGCGGTATCCACACCGCGTGCCATCCCGCTCAAGATCACCAGCTTCCGCGCCGCCAGATCGCGCGAGAGCATCTCCGCCATGCCCGCCCCGTACGGCGATGGATGACGCGTGCCCACCACAGCGATTCCCGGCCTGCCCAGCGCCGCCAGGTTGCCCCGCACCCACAGCACTGCGGGCGGGTCGTAGATCTCGCGCAGCCGCTCCGGGTACTCGGAGTCTTCCGGCGTCACCAGGTGGCCGCCCGCCTCCAGCACGCGGCGCTGCTCACCCTCGGCTGCCTCGCGGGCCTTGCCATCAAAGAGGTACTGGGCCGATCGCGCCGGCATTCCGGAGCCTTCCAGCTCGGTGAGCGACGCGCTCAGCGCCCGTGCCGCACCGCCCAGCCGCTCCACCGCCCGCCAGATGCGGGTAGGGCCCATACCGGGCGTTAACGCCAGGGCCAGCCAACCCAGGCTTGCTTCTTTGCTGTCACGCAGCGCAAACGGCTCTGCATCGCTGATCGTGCTCATCGTTCGTCTCTCCCGGTACTGCTCTGCGCAGGATAGAGCCCCGGCCTGCTGCCGCAGGCAAGGATGTCATTCGCAGGAGACTATCACGCCGCGCCGCCCTGCCCCAACTGCTCGGCGTCGCACTTGCTGCACTCCAGCAGCCTGCCCACCCACTGGCTGCGGCCCTGCTCGGTGGTCACCCACTCCCGCAGCGTCCAGGGCGGATCGTGGCGCACGTGCCGACCGTGACCGCACGCCAGCTGCGCTACCCAGTGGCCCTGTTCGTCCTGCGAAAATCCGAGGATCGCCTGCTGCATCGTTGTTGCCTCCTGTACATCTCTTACACTAGGTTCTGGTGTCCTCTGTCCTCCAACCCGTTCGGGTCGCTGCCATTAGCTTCCTCAATCCTGCGCCATTGATGTGGGATTTTGAACATCCCCCGCGCAACACGGCACTCGCCGAACACTACACGCTGCACTACACCCGGCCCGCGCTGTGTGCGCAGGAGCTGCTGGCCGGCCGAGCCGACCTGGGACTGATTCCCATCGCCGCGCTCACGCCGGAGCTGGCCGTGGTGCCCGGCTGCACCATCGCCTCACTCCACGAGGTGCGCTCCATTCAGCTGATCGTCAAGCATCCGCACACGCTGCAGACGGTGCGTCGCATCGCGGCAGACACCGCCTCGCGCAGCTCGCTGGCCTACGCCAGTGTGCTCTTCCGCCACTTCCTGGGCACAGAGCCGCACTTATCCCCCGCACCGGCCGATCCCGTAGCCATGCTGCGCTCGGCCGATGCCGCCATCATCATCGGCGACCCCGCACTGCTGGCGGTCGAGCAGCGGGCAGCCATTGAGGCCGCCGTCGGGCCCTGCCACTGGTACGATCTGGCCCAGCAGTGGCACCAGCGCACCGGGCTGCCCTGGGTGGCGGCGGTGTGGGCGGTCCGGCCACAGGCGCTCAGCCCCGCACACCTCTCCGCTGCGGCAATTACCACCGACCTGAGCAGCTCGCGCGACCACGGCCTCGCGAACATTCCGACTCTGGTCCGCGAGTGGGCCCCGCGCATCTCCGTGCCCGCGCCGACGATTGAGCACTACCTGACCCGCAACATCCACTACCACATGGACGAAGCTTGCCTGGCCGCAATCCGCCTGTTTCGCCAGCTTGCGGCACAACATGATGTGCTGCCGCCGCTGGGGGCGTTGCGCCTGCTGGACTAAGTTAGCGGTAACAAAATCTTTGCCTCCAGATTTCTCACCGCAACTTCTCTTGCTCTGCTAGCGTCGTAACCAAACATGAAGCTGGCAGCCCAAACTCACCGATTCCTGGCCAGTGCCGTGCCTCCGGTTCGTCCGCCACGACACGCCAGCAAGCTGCTGCGCTTTCTGTTAGGCTTCGGTGTCTTTGGCATCTTCCTGGTCGCGCTGGTGGACGCGTCGGTGGTGCCGCTCCCGATCCCCGGCGTCACCGACATCATGCTGATTCTGATGGCGGCACAACGTCAGAACCCGGTGCTACTGGTGCTGCTGGCGACGGCCGGCTCCGCGCTGGGCGGGTACTCCTGCTATCGCGTGGGTCGCTCAGGCGGCACGGCCATTCTGGCCCGCAAGGCGCCACAGGGCCTGTACACGCTGGTGACGGAGTGGGTGGAACGGCATGCGATTCTCGCGGTGGCGATTCCGGCGATTCTGCCGCCGCCTGTTCCGCTCACGCTGTTTGTGCTGGCCGCCGGCGCGCTGCGCATGTCGCGCAAGACGTTTCTCGTGACCTTCACCATCAGCCGGGCGGTGCGCCACACCTTGGCCGTGTGGCTCGGCATCCACTACGGACGCAGAATTCTGCGCCTGTGGAGCCACTTCTCGGCGCGCTGGTCCGGCACCATTCAGACAGTGATGTGGACCGTGGTTGCCGCCTCGGTGGCCTATGGCATGTGGCGGCTGTACCGCGCGGCACGCCGGGGCGCACAGCACGCCGAGGCCGCCCAGCAGCAGAGCGTCACTCTGCCGCTGGCCTAACGGCAGACAACTAGATCTCCCAGCGCAGCAGCGTGCTGCCCACGGTGTAACCGCCGCCGAACGAGGCCAGAACCACCGTGGCGCCCTTGCGCAGCATGCCCTTCTCCATCGCCGTGCACAACGCCAGCGGAATGGTGGCCGCGGTGGTGTTGCCATACTCGCCGATGTTGACGACGACACGCTCCAGCGGCAGGCCTAGACGCTCTGCCGTGGCCTGGATAATGCGCAGGTTCGCCTGATGGGGCACAAAGCAATCCACGTCAGCAGGGGTAAGGCCATTGCGCTTCAGCAGAGACTCGCTCAGCTCCGCCATCTTACGCACGGCAACCTTGAACACCGAGCCACCGTCCTGGTGCACGTAGTGCATCTTCGCCGCAACGGTCTCTGCCGTGGCCGGATGCAAGCTGCCACCGCCGGCCATGTACAGGCTGGTGGCACCCGTTCCATCCACCTCGTGCTTGAAGTCGACCAGGCCCACCTCGTCAGCCGCAGCGGGCTCCAGCAGCACCGCGCCGGCACCATCGCCAAACAGGATGCAGGTCGTGCGGTCCGTATAGTCGAGGATCGAACTCATCACATCGGCGCCGATCACCAGCACCTTGCTGTGCGCGCCAGACTCGATCAGCTTGGCTCCCATCTGCAGCGCGTAGACGAAGCCCGAGCACGCCGCCGAGAGATCGAAGCCCCAGGCATGCGTGGCTCCTAGCTTGTGCTGCACCAGACAGGCCGTGGCCGGAAACATCATGTCTGGCGTGACCGTGGCAACCAGAATGGCGTCAATCTCGCTGGCATCCACACCACGTGCGGCCAGGCAGCGCCTGGCAGCCTCTGTAGCCAGATCGCTGGTGGCAACGCCCTTCTCGGCAATGTGTCGCACACGGATGCCCGTGCGGGTAACGATCCACTCGTCGTTGGTCTCGACCATCGACTCGAGGTCGGCGTTGGTCAGCAACTTTGGCGGGACATACATGCCCACAGAGCTGATCTTGGCTCGCGCCGGGGTCAGTGGCTTCGCTGTCAAACTCAATCCATCACCTCATGCAACATCACATTGCCCGCAACCTGACTTCGGCGCGGGGCTTCTCTAACCACTGACAGCATACAAACTCTCGCGCATCTCTGCTCGTGTTGCCCGTCACTGCAGAGGCACCGTCACCCGGCCGGGGGCAAACCCGGCACGCACCCAACTCCGCCGAGCGGAGAAAGGAATATGCCCGCGTCGCGGTGGCAAAGAGCAAGTTTTGCGGAGGGGGGATTGACGATGCCGGGCTCCTGGCTGGCGGCCTTGCGGTGCTGGAACCGCATCGTCTGGACCATTAAAGCTGCACCGGGTTATCTACTGCGCCATTGCGCAGACGCCAAATTCAGCTTCGTCAAGCAATAAAAAGCACCGGGTTACCTACTGCGCCCGTACTAGCCCGTTACCGTTGCTTCCTTCCGGACCTGGCGGGGTTGGCGGGATTACGTCGCGTAGGACCCGGTACACCCGTAGTTTACCACTGGGGCGCCGCAGCGAACAGACGCCTGCATTCCGCCGCGTGGAAATCTCCACCGTCTGCTATCCGCAGGCAACTCTATACTCATCACCATGCTTCGCCGCGTCATGCTCTCCGCCTCTGCCCTGCTGCTCTGCCTGCCCGCGCTTGCTGCGGATGTACACGTCCGCGTGGACCCCGCCGCGCCCCACGCCGACCCCGGCAATGAAGGCCTGACCGTCTTCCCAACCATCCAGAACGCGCTCGATCACCATCCCTTTGCCACGCCCAACGCCGACGGCACCCCCGGCCGCGTCTTCATCGAGATCACCCCGGGTACGTACCACGAGCGCATCATCGTCACGCAGAACCACACCAACATCACGCTGCTGGGGATGGGCAAGTCGCCGGAGGAGGTGGTCATCACCAACTCCCTGAACGCGAAGACCGCAGGTGGCACCTTCTTTACCGAGACGGCGGAGATCAATGGCGATGGCTTTGAGGCAGACAACCTGACGTTGGAGAACTCCGCCGGCAACACCGGCCAGGCCGTCGCGGCAGCCGTACGGGCAGACCGCGTCGTCTTCAAGCACTGCCGCTTCCTCGGCCACCAGGACACGCTCTTTGCCGACTACGGCCGCCAGTACTACGTCGACTCCTACCTGGAGGGCGGCGTGGACTACATCTTCGGCAACGCCACGGCGGTGTTTGAGCGCGATGAGCTGCACTCCAACGGCCCGGGCTTCATCACGGCACAGTCCCGCACTGCGCCAGACCAGACTACGGGCTATGTCATCCTGAACAGCAAGGTCACCAGCACCAGCGAGTTAGGCGGGCGCAGCATCGGGCTGGGACGGCCGTGGCGAGCGTATTCGCGCGTGGTCTACCTCAACACCTCGCTGCCGGCCGAGCTTGCCGCCGCAGGCTGGAACAACTGGGGCAAGACCGCCAATGAGGCGACGGCCTACTATGCGGAGTACCACTCCAGCGGCCCCGGGGCCAACGACGCCGCACGCGTGCCATGGGCGCACCAGCTGACGCAACGCGAGATGCAGCAGTACCTGCCACAGCACTTTCTGGGCGGGCCAGCCAAGGGCCCGGGCCACTGGGACGCCGTGGCCGCAGCCGCAAAGCTGCGCTGATAGCCCGGTTGGCACCTTCAGCCCAAGGCAGCCTTGATAAAATGGTGGACTGTGACCTCTTCCGCCAACACCGAATCCCTGGCCCCCGCCAAAGACCGTACCAAGGTCGGCTTTGTGTCGCTGGGCTGCCCCAAGAACCTCGTGGACTCCGAGGTGATGATGGGCATGCTGCACCACAACGGCGCGCAGTTGACGCCCGATGCGCAGGAGGCCGACGTCATCGTCATCAACACCTGCAGCTTCATCGACTCGGCCAAGCAGGAGTCCGTGAACACCATTCTGGAGATGGTGCAGCACAAGCAGCAGCACGGCGGTAAGGCCAGCCGCATCGTAGTGGCCGGGTGCCTGGTGGAACGCTATCGCGACGAGATCCGGAAGAACATCCCAGAGGTGGACGCCGTAGTCGGCACCGGTGAGCTGGATGCGATTCTGAGCGCGGCTGGTCTCGCACCGGCGCCTGCGACGGACTCGCCCTTCACCATCCTGCCGGAGTCCTACGCGCAGCCGCAGATTGCGCGCGCGCCAAGTGCCGTGCACCAGCACTCGCACCCGACCGAGGTGGGTGCCCAGTTGGCTGCAGAGGCCGCCGTCTTCTCGCGCGCCGAGGGCGACGCACGCGAGGCCGCCGGACGCTTCTCCCGCGAGGCCTGGGATGGCGCCACGGCCGCACTGCCCAGCTATCTCTACTCGGACGAGACGCCGCGCATCCTGGCCACTCCGCGGGCCAGCGCGTACATCAAGATCGCCGAAGGGTGCGACCACCCGTGTACGTTCTGCATTATTCCGCAGCTGCGCGGCAAGTTCCGCTCGCGACGCATGTCGTCCATTGTGGCCGAGGCGGAGAACCTGATCGCGCAGGGCGTGCGGGAGATTACGCTGATTGGGCAGGACACCACCTGCTACGGCGAGGACCTGGGGCTGAAGGACGGTCTGGCGGAGCTGCTGGCCGCGCTCGCCGTGCTGCCCGGCCTGCGCTGGCTGCGCTTTCTGTACACGTATCCCAACAAGGTGACCAATCGCCTGCTGGAGACGATGGCAAAGTACGACACCATCGCAAAGTATCTGGACGTGCCGCTGCAGCACGCCAGCCCCACCGTGCTGAAGCGTATGAAGCGCGGTGGCAGCGGTGCCATCTTCCTGGACCTGATCGCCCGCGCGCGGCGCATCGTTCCCGGTATCGTCATCCGCACCAGCTTCATCGTCGGCTTTCCGGGCGAGACCGAGGAAGACTTTGCCGCGCTGTGCGACTTTGTGAAGGCGGCGCAGATCGACTGGCTGGGCGTCTTCACCTACTCCGACGAGGAGGGTGCCCGGGCCTTTGAGCTGGACCCCGCGCTGAAGGTGCCGCGCCGCACCATCGAGAGCCGCCGCCGCAAGCTGATGAAGCTGCAACAACGGGTGAGCACCCGGGCCAAGGCAGCGTGGGTGGGCCGCGAGATAGACCTGCTGGTGGAGGGCGAGTCCGAGGAGACCGAGCTGCTGTGGCAGGGTCGCTCGCCGCTGCACGCGCCGGAGATTGACGGCAAGGTGCTGATCAACGACTTTGGCCCGCACGACGCGCTTGTCCCCGGCACGTTCTACCGGGCAGAGATCACCGACTCGCACGACTATGATGTGGTGGCGAGAATCCTCGAATAATCACCCCAGGTTGACGCCCATGAGCACACCCAAAGCCCTCTTCTGCCCCACCTGCCGCAAGGTCGTCCTGGTTACGGAGGCGGAGTTCCCGTTCTGCTCGGACCGCTGCCGCCTGCTCGACCTGGGCAAGTGGGCGAGCGGCGAGTACAAGGTCTCGTCGCCGATTCAGGACCCCGACCTGCTGGAGGAGCTGGCCCGCTCCCAGGGCAGCCAGCCCCGCCCCCGCAGAGACGACGAGTAGCCCATGGCAAACGACGCGCATCCCACGCACCCACCCGCCGCGCACAAGACACCCTGGGCCTGGATCCTGGGTACCTTCTTCGGCGCGGGCATGATGAAGCCCGGCCCCGGCACCTACGGCTCCGTGGCAGCGCTGCTGCTGTGGATGGCTGCCGGGCAGCTCCTGCATCCTGCGCCGCTGGTACTGGCCGCGGGCACGGCAATTGCGGCTCTGCTGGCCACGCTGGTTGGTATTCCGGCGGCTACCCGCGTGGCGCGCGAGTCTGGCCGCAAGGACCCTGGCTTCGTAGTGATCGACGAGGTTGCCGGCCAGTGGATTACGCTGATCGGCCTGACGGCTACGTGGCGGCACGCCTTGCTGGGCCTTGCGCTGTTTCGCCTGTTCGACATTCTGAAGCCGCCACCGGTGCGCCAGTTGGAGCGACTGCCGGAGGGCACTGGCATCATGCTGGACGACGTTGCGGCTGGAGTGCTGGGCCTGGTGGTCGCGCAGCTGCTCACGCGATTTGCCCATCTTCTGTAGGCCACCAGCACGGCAGTCCACTAGACTGATGCCATGGCATTCCTCTTTCATCGCGAGCCTCAGCAGCCTGCGCCGCAGCTTACCGGGGTAGACCCCATCGCCGCCATGCCCGGCGGTCAGGTGCTGGTGCGCGGCCGTGAACTGGGGCCGCAGGAGGGCCACCTGCCCCAGGCCAGCATTGGCGAGGTAAGCACGCCGGTGCTGCTGGCCCGCCCCGGCCAGTTGGTGCTGCAGGTGCCAGAGGGCTCGATCTCCGGCGACGTGGTGGTGCAGCGCCACGGCTCTGCCTCCAACCCGCTACCGCTGCGCATCGCGGTGCCAATGGCAGAGAACCTGCACCCGGTCGCGAATCCTGCAGTGGACTCCACCGGCAACGTCTATGCGACGCTCTCCGGAGCGCGCGGCCAAAGCGTCCCGGTCTCAATCTTTCAGATCACCCGCGACTTCCAGTTGCGTCCGTTCGTGCGCAACATCATGAACGCGTCCGGCCTGGCCTTTGATGCAGCGGGTTACCTGTACACCAGTTCGCGCGCGGAGGGTACCGTCTACAGGATCTCGCCCGCCGGCGCGGTCAGCGTCTATGCCGAAGGGCTGGGCATCGCCACCGGACTGGCCTTTGACCTCGAGGGAAACCTCTTTGTTGGCGACCGCTCGGGCACCATCTTTCGCGTCGCCGCCAACCGCGAGATCTTTGTGCACGCAACACTCGAGCCTTCGATGGCCGCCTATCATCTGGCGTTCGATGCTCAGGGCGTGCTCTACGTCTCTGGCCCCACCACCTCGTCCAATCAGGCGATCCACACCATCGACCGCGACGGCAACGTGAGCGTCTTCTACCGCGGCCTGGGTCGCGCGCAGGGCATGGCGTTCGACGTTGCTGGCAACCTCTATATTGCAGCCAGCCTGCACGGGCAGCGCGGCGTGGTCCGCATCACGCCGCAGCGCGAGGCGTCGCTGGCCGTGGCCGGTGCAGATCTCGTAGGCCTTGCGTTTGTTGAAGATGGCTGCGCCGTACTGGCGACCCGCGAGGCCCTGTACCACCTGGACCTGGGCGTAGACGGCCAGCCACTGCCGGGGACACGCACGGCGTAGTGCGGATTTGAAGCGCTTTACCTCTTCCCAACTCCACAGCGTAAGCGTTACCCTTCTCCGCGGTTTAGAAACTACTTCTACCTCGGAGCAGGAATGGCAGCTCGTCTTCGTACCCTCGCAACAACCCTTGCCCTCAGCACAACGCTCGGCATCTTTTCCTCTGCAGCCCTCGCTGCCGATCGCGCCAACACAGAGTCCGGTATCATTCAGGGCTCCACGCAGGATGGCGTGACCGCTTACAAGGGCATTCCCTACGCCGCGCCGCCGGTTGGCAATCTGCGCTGGCGCGCACCACGGCCTTATCCGCACTGGGCCGGAGTCCGCAAGACCACCGAGTACGGCCACGACTGCATGCAGTTGCCCTTCCCCGGCGACGCCGCTCCGCTGGGTACGCCACCCGCCGAGGACTGCCTGGTTTTGAACGTGTGGGAGCCCGCAGTGCGTGACGCGCACGCCGATCCGCTGCCCGTCATTGTGTGGATCCACGGCGGCGGCTACGTGAACGGTGGCAGCTCGCCGGAGGTCTACGACGGCTCGGCCTTCGCCCGGCACGGCATCATCTTTGTCAGCTTCAACTATCGCCTGGGGCGCTTCGGCTTCTTCGCGCATCCGGCGCTCACCGCCGAGGCCGGCAAGGGGCCCACCGGCAACTTCGCCTTTATGGATCAGATTGCTGCGCTGAAGTGGGTGCAGCACAACATCAAGTCCTTTGGCGGCGACCCGCAGCGCGTGACGCTGTTCGGCGAGTCGGCAGGCGGCGGCTCAGTGCTCACCATGATGACGTCGCCACTCGCGCGCGGCCTGTTCCAGCGCGCCATCATCGAGTCCGGCGGTGGACGTGCCGGGCTGAACAGCATGACGTTGCTCTCCAAAGACCAGCCCAACAAGCCCTCGGCCGAGACGCTGGGCGTGAACTTTGCCAAAGCCAATGGCATTGACGCAACCGGTCCCGCCGCGCTTGCCGCACTGCGTAAGATTCCTGCCGACAAAGTAGTGAACGGCCTGAATATGGCCAGCATGTTCCAGGCAGCCAGCACCTACCCCGGCCCCATGATCGACGGCAAGCTGATTCTGGAGACACCGCAGGAGGCCTTCCTGGCCGGGCGTGCGATGAAGATCCCGACCATCATCGGGGCAAACAGCATGGACATCGGCTTCAGCTTCGCCCGCACCATGGACGATCTGTTTGCGCCGTTCGGTGCCCACAAGGACGCCGCCATGGCCGTGTACGATCCCCAGCACACCGGCAACGTTCGCGCCGTAGGGGCCAAGGTCGCCGCCGATGGCATGATGATCGAGCCAGCGCGCTTTATCGCAGGCACGGTAGCCAGCACGGGCGTGCCCTCGTGGGAGTACCGCTTCTCCTATGTGGCGGAGTCGATGCGCAAAGAGTGGCCCGGCGCACCGCACGCCAGCGAGATTCCCTACGTCTTCGATACCGTGAAGGCGCGTTACGGAGCCAACCTGACCGCCGCCGACGAGAAGGTGGCGCAGGACACCAACGCCTACTGGGTGAACTTTGCCCGCTACGGCGACCCGAACGGTGCCGGCCTGCCCACCTGGCCGCAGTACTCGGCGAGCCACGATGTGCTGCTGGACTTCACCGCAGCTGGCCCCAACGCAATTGCTGACCCGTGGAAGGCCCGCCTGGACCTGACAGCGGCTCGCGCCGAAGGCAAGTAGACACGACGGGCGGCGCCAGCACAGGCACCGCCCGTCTTTGTTATCTAATCAAGTTACAAATACAAACCCTACCCGAACCAAGCTGTTCCCTTGAGAGGCCATTCATGAGATCTGTAACCATTCGTGTTCTTTCCCGCACGGCACTGCTAACCGCAACCCTGAGCCTGGCTGCAGCCACCTGCGTTGCGCAGGTGCCCGTGGTCACGGGAGACGCCCGAGTCGACAAGCTGTTGAGCCAAATGACGCTCGAAGAGAAGATGGACCTGATTCGCGGCCAGTCCGAACCTGCCGCCACTAATCAGGGCCAGGCTGGCTATCTGGCTGGCGTACCCCGGCTGGGCATTCCGCCCATCCGCATGTCCGACGGACCGCCGGGAGTGCTGACTCGTCTACCCTCGCAGGCGGAGACGGCAACCATGGGCCTGGCATCGACCTTCAGCCTGCGCGACGGCGAAGACAACGGTGCAACCATCGCGCGCGAGGCCCGGTCCCTGGGCATTGATGTGGTGCTGGAGCCGTTCATCAACATCGATCGGGACATCACCTTTGCGCGCGGCTACAACACCTTCGGCGAAGACCCCTTCCTGACCGGCATGATGGGCGCGGCTGAGATTCGCGGTATCCAGGGGCAGGGCATCATGTCGCAGGCCAAGCACTATGTGGCGTACGACACGGATGGCAACAACGTCTTCGTCGATCAGCAGGCGCTGCGCGAGATCTACGTGGCGCCTTTCCAGTTCGCCTCGGACGCCGGCGTCTCGTCGATCATGTGCTCGTACAACAAGATCAACGGCGCCTCCGCCTGCGGCAACCATGACACGCTGCTGGGCATTCTGCGCAACGAGGTCGGCTTCAAGGGCTTCGTCACCTCAGACTGGGGCGCAGTTCACGCCGCCAACTTCATCAACAACGGCCTGGACATGGAGATGCCCGGCACACCGGCCAGCCCAGACAGCCCATTTGCCTCCATGATGTTCACCTTCTTCGGCACCAAGCCGGTGCCACCGGCCAAGCCGATGGTGCCAAATACCGCCATGCTGGCAGGCTTCATTGGGCGCGACCTGCCCGAGGAGCCACCCTATAAGCGCGGCTTTGGCGGCATTGGCAGCGCACACGATCCGCACACCAACTTCTACGACCTGATGAAGACCGGCGAGATCACCGAGGCGACCATCACCCGTGCCGCTGGCCATGTACTGCTGCAGATCAGCAAGTTCGGCTACCTGGACCATCCGCCGAGCCACGCCATCCAGCCCCATCAGGAGGAGGTAAACGCGGCGGTCATCCAGCGCACGGCAGAGGACGCCGCCGTGCTGCTGAAGAACGAGGGGGGCGTGCTGCCGCTGAAGGCGGCTGACCTGGATTCGCTGGCGCTGATCGGTCCCGGTGCCGGCCAGACCGTAGCTATCGGCACGGCGGGCGAGCGCTCCATCGGCTTCCCGTGGCGGCAGGTGGGCACCTACCAGGCGATGCAGAAGTTTGCGCCGGGCGCGCACATAACCTACGCGGTCGAGGACGATATGACCGGACACCCCATCCCGGCCGCAGCGCTCTCGCACAACGGCCAGCCCGGCCTGTTGCGCACCAGCAAGGGCGGTGGCAGCAGCGTTGATGCCACGCTGGACTTTACGCACAGCAACGGCAAGTCGCTGGCCGCTACGGCGGAGTCCACCTGGACCGGCACGCTCACCGTACCGGCCGATGGCTCCTACTGGATCTACCTGCAGCTGCTGAACGCCGCCGGCAGCGTCAGCATCGACGGCAAGACAGTGGCTGGTGCCAGCGGCATGCGCGGCGCAGTGCACGGCGACACCGTGCTGGGTGGCAAAGACGGCCTGATGCCAACCACCGACGGTCTGGACAACGTGCGCGTGGCCGTGCAGCTGACCGCCGGGGCACACAGCCTGTCGGTGACTGCCAATCCGGATACTTCGGGCAATCCGGAGCAGATTCGCCTGAGCTGGATGACGCCGCCCGAGCGCCAGACAGACCACGACGCCGCCCTGGCCGCGGCGCGCGCCGCCCACACGGCAGTGGTCTTTGCCTGGACCCGCGGACGGCCGAACTTCGCCCTGCCCGGGGATCAGGACAAGCTGATCAGCGAGATCGCAGCCGTCAATCCCAACACCATCGTCGTGCTCAACGTAAGTCAGCCGGTGGCGCTGCCATGGCTCGCGCAGGTGCGCGGCGTGCTGCAGATGTGGTGGCCGGGCGATGAAGGCGGCTGGGCCACGGCCAACGTGCTGCTGGGCAAGGTGAGCCCGGCAGGGCGCCTGCCGTTTACCTGGGCAAAGTCGCTGCAGGACTACCCGGCGACGAACCCGGCCTATCCGGAGCGCTCCAGCACGGGCGTGGACGGCAAGACCACCTTCAGCGAAGGGGTCCACGTCGGCTACCGCTGGTTTGATCTCAAGAACATTCAGCCGCTGTTCCCATTTGGCTTTGGGCTGTCGTACACGCGGTTTGCCTACTCCGGCATCGCTGCGGTGCCTGCGGCCGATGGTGGCCTGGACGTCACCGTCACCGTGACCAACTCGGGTACGGTTGCCAGCGACGAGGTTCCCCAGGTGTACCTGGGCCATCCGGAGAACCCGTTCCCGGGCGACTTTGCCACCCGCGCCCTGGCGGCGTTTGACCGCGTGCATCTGGACGCCGGCCAGGCGAAGACCCTCACCCTGCATGTCCCGCGTCGCAGCCTGGAGTTCTGGTCTGTCCAGCAGAACGCGTGGGTCAAGGCCACCGGCCCGCGCACCGTCTATGCTGGCGGCAGCTCACGCGATCTGCCCGTCTCCACCAAGGTCAGCATCCAGTAGCAAACACCCCCACCGGGCGGTGTCGTCGCAATCCATCGCGTCGGCACCGCCCCTTTTCCTTGCCCGCAACCGGATGCGGCGATCTGCGTGGAGCTGCCGACGGCTGAAGGCTACAATCGAGCAAGCGACGCTTATGACGAAACCTGACCAGCCCAGCACGCCCGCCACCGCCGTCTTTGACGTTCAGGCCATCGTCCGCAACTTCCCTGCTGCGGCCTCCACCATGTTGATTGATACACGGCTTACGGACGAGGCCGCTGCCAGCGCACGTGTCTTCCGCGTCTACACGCCCGTGCCTGCGCACTACCACTCCACCTGTGATGAGTACCTGCTGGTGCTCACCGGCAGGGCTCGTTTCTTTCTAGGCGACGCCGAGCCCTTTGAGCTGGGCCCGGGACAACTCATCTTCTTCCGCCGGGGCACGGTGCACGGCATGCCGCAGGTACTGGAGCATCCCTTCACGGTGCTGGCCGTGGACACGCCGCGCCGCGACCCATCCGATGTGCACTTCGTGAATCCGGCCGATGGCACGCCGGAGTCCTTCCTGCAGAGCCAGGTTCTCTACTAACTCAACGGAGTTCGACGCACCTCATGATCGCTGAAATTATCGCCGCGGGCTCAGAGATGCTGACGCCGCACCGTCAGGACACCAACTCGTTGTACCTGACCAGCCGTCTGAACGAGCTTGGTGTCACGGTCGCGTTCAAGACCATCGTGGGCGACAATCTGCAACACCTCACCAACGCGGCACGCATCGCACTGCAGCGCGCCGACATCGTGATCTTCTCCGGCGGTCTGGGCCCGACCGAGGATGACCTGACCCGCGAAGCCGTTGCCGCAGCGCTCAACCTGAAGCTGCGTCAGGACTCCACCATCCTGGAGTCGTTGCGCAAACGGTTTGCGGCACGCGGCATCACCATGACGGCAAATAACTCCAAGCAGGCCGATTTGGTCTTTGGCGCGACCGTGCTGCCAAACGCCAACGGCAGCGCACCCGGCCAGTACCTGGACACCACCTACTGGCAGCAGCACGGCCCCAGCCTGCACCGCATCGTCATCCTGCTGCCCGGCCCGCCCAAGGAGCTGAAGCCGATGTTTGACGAGCAGTGCCGGCCACTGCTGGCCGCCGCGCTTCCGCCGTTTGCTCTGGCTCGACGACAGCTCCGTATGGCGCTGATCCCGGAGTCGCAGGTGGACGCCCGCACCGCCCCGATCTACAAGCAATACCCCGACGTGGAGACCACCATCCTGGCCGGCCACGCAGAGATTCAGCTGCACTTCGTCTGCGTCCGGCCGACTCTGGCCGAGGCCCAGGCGCGTGTGGACGAGCTCTCCGAGCGCATCGAGGCGGAGCTGGACGATGCCATCTTCTCCTCCAGCGGCGAGAGCCTGGAGGAGGTCGTGCTGCTGCACCTTGGCATGCGCCACCTCACGCTGGCTGCGGCGGAGTCCTGCTCGGGCGGTCTGCTGGCCGAGCGCCTGACCGCGGTGCCGGGCAGCTCGCGCTACTTTCTGGGTGGCGCGGTCGTCTACTCCGACCACCTGAAGACCATCTTTGCCGATGTGCCGGAGTCGATGATCGCCACCCACGGCCCGGTCAGCGAGCCGGTTGCGCGGGCGCTCGCCGAGGGCATCCGCCAGCGCACCGGGGCATCGCTGGGCGTCGCCATCACCGGCATCGCCGGTCCTACGCCAGGCACCGGGCCAGACGCGGAGAAGCCGCTGGGGCTGGTGTACCTTGCCCTTGCCGATGGCGTCCAGACCGTGGTGAAAGAAGTGAACATCTCTGGCGATCGCGACCGTGTGCGGCTGTGGGCCTCGCAGCACGCGCTGGAGATGATTCGCCGCCACATGCTGTAGCCAGGCCGCCCCGCGCAGGTGCCCGGGCTTGATACACTCGTGCTGGATAAAACCCATGAACCCCTGGCTGCTCACCCTTCCACTCGCCTACCTGCTGGGCTCCATTCCCTTCGGATACCTGCTGGTGCGCACGTTCAAGCATCAGGACATCCGCGCGACGGGCAGCGGTAACATCGGTGCCACCAATGTGCTGCGCTCCGGCGCCAAGGGCCTGGGCATCGCCACGCTGCTGCTGGACCTGGGCAAGGCGCTGCTTGCGGTCAAGCTGGCCCAGCATCTGGGCCAGGGCGACGCCAGTCTGGCTATGGCTGCGGCCATCGCCGCTGTGCTAGGGCATATCTTTCCCGTGTGGCTGCGGTTCAAGGGCGGCAAGGGCGTGGCCAGCGCGCTGGGTGTGTTTCTGGCGCTCAACTGGGCAGCCGCGCTGTGCATCCTGGGCGTCTTCGTGGTGGTCTTCGCGCTCAGCCGCTACGTCTCGCTGGCCTCTATCCTGGCGTCAGCGACACTGCCCTTCTTTGCGTTCTACTTCGTTCCGCAGCACACGCCGGTGGTGGACTTCGGCTTCCTCTTTCTGCCGCTCCTCATCATTGCCAAGCACCACCAGAACATTCGCAGGCTACTCAGTGGGACGGAGAACCGCTTCGGCAAGCGCAAGGCGGTCGCATGAGCCGGATCGCGATTCTCGGTGCAGGTGCCTGGGGCACGGCGCTGGCGCTCTCGCTGGCGCGGCGCGGCGGCCACTCGGTCGCGCTGTGGTCGCACTCGGCTGCGCTGGCCCAGCAGCTGCATGACCACGGAGAGAACCTGCCCTACCTGCCGGGCTTCACGCTGCCCGCCGATGTCGACGTCACCAGCGACCTGCCGGCGGCTATCTTTGAGGCCGACATTCTGCTCTTCGTCACGCCCTCCAAGCACCTGCGCACCGTACTCGCCGATATTGCGCCTCTGCTGACGCGCAATCAGATTCTGGTGAGCGCCTCCAAGGGCATGGAAGAGGGCACGCTGCTGCGGATGTCCCAGGTGATGGCGTCGATGACGGAGAACCCCGTCGCCGTACTGAGTGGGCCGTCGTTTGCCCAGGAGGTTGCAGCCGGATTCCCCACGGCGCTGGTCGCGGCATCCATCAATCCAATGGTCGCGCAGACCATCCAGCGCGAGTTCTCCTCCAGCACGCTCCGCGTCTACACTACCGACGACGTGGCCGGCGTGGAGCTGGGCGGCGCCCTGAAGAACGTGATTGCGCTGGCCTCCGGCGTGGTGACCGGCCTGAACCTGGGGCACAACTCGGCAGCGGCACTAATCACGCGCGGCATTGCAGAGATCACACGGCTGGCCGTGGCCTGTGGCGGACACCGGCAGACCCTGGCCGGGCTGTCCGGCGTCGGCGACCTGGTGCTAACCTGTACCGGCTCGCTCTCGCGCAACCGCGCCGTGGGTATTGAGCTGGGACGTGGCCGCAAGCTGCCGGAGATTCTGGACGGGCTGCACGGCAAGGTGGCCGAGGGAGTGCGCAGCACCACCGCCGCACTGGGGCTGGCCGCACGCTACGAGGTCGAGATGCCCATCACCGAGCAGATGCACGCCATCCTGCACGACTCCAAAAGCCCGCAGGACGCCATTCGCGAGCTGATGGCGCGCCCCGGCCGCGACGAGTAGAGCAAACGACGCCGGTCTCCGTCACCCGCCGCGCGGCTTGATAGACTAGAGCCCGTATGGCCTTCTCTTTCTTCAAGCGTGAGACACCTGCCGCCGAGAGCCCGGCTGCACCGGCCGAGGCTGCGGAGACCGAGACCGCGCAACCCGGCAAGCGCGGCTTCTTTGACCGCATGAAGCAGGCGGTGACGCGCACGCGCGAGTCACTGGCCGAGTCCATCGCCTCCGTCGTTGCGCTCACCCGCGAGGTAGACGCCTCCACACTCGACGAGCTGGAGCCTGTGCTGCTGCGGGCTGACCTGGGGGCCCCCACCACCGCGCTGGTGCTGGACCGGTTGCGCCAGCGGGCGCTGCGCCAGGGCATCCAGGGTGGCGAAGAGCTGAAGCGGCTGTTGAAGGCGGAGCTGCAGCAGATTCTGGACAGCGTAGCCCATCCCGCGTCTGCACCGGCGACACCGCCCGAGGTCATCATGATGGTGGGCGTGAACGGCACGGGCAAGACCACCACCACAGGGAAGCTGGCGCACCTGCTGGCCACCGGGCCCGAACCGCGCACGGTGCTGTTGTGCGCTGCAGATACCTTTCGCGCCGCAGCCATCGAGCAGCTTGAGGTGTGGGCGCAGCGCTCCAACACGCCGGTGATCAAGACCCGCCAGGGAGGCGATCCCTCGGCCGCGCTCTACGACGCCTGCACCGCAGCCAAAGCGCGCGGCACCCAGGTGCTCATCGCCGACACCGCCGGCCGCCTGCACACCAAGGCTGACCTGATGAAGGAGCTGGACAAGATGCGCCGCACCGTCGAGCGGCTGATCCCCGGCGCACCCCACCAGACGCTGCTGGTGATGGATGCCACCACCGGCCAGAACGGCCTGCACCAGGCACGCCTGTTTACTGAGGCTGCCCACGTCACCGGCATCGTGCTTACCAAGCTGGACGGCACGGCCAAGGGCGGCATCGTGCTGGCCATTGCGACGGAGCTGAAGCTCCCCGTGGTCTACGCCGGCATTGGCGAGAAGATCGACGACCTCATCCCCTTCGACAGTACCCAGTTCATCAACTCTCTCGTCGATTAGGCCACGAAAGCGGGTAACGTCTTACCCTGCAACCTGCGCCAGAGCTTCCCCGCGCACGCAGGCTGTACCCGTGCCTGCATGCGCAGGACCATGCTTTTGCTCAAGTAACCAGGATTATGTATGCAGGTAACACGTCGGTGGCAAATCCCGCCCAATTTCTGGATTGATTTTGCCCACCCGGAGGACTAGATTTTTCATTAGGGCAATGCACGTTCGCCTTTAAGTTGCTTGTGTTAAAGCGCACAACCAACGATAGGTCGAAATTGGCCAGAGGCATCGATGCTCATGCTCAGCCCAACGCAGGTTATCCCGGGTTACTACAGTGCGCCAATGGTGCTGTTCTCCATTGTCGTCGCGGTGTACGCAGCCTATGCGACGCTCGATCTGGCAGAGCGTGTGTCCGCATCCCGCGGACTTGCCCAGCTGGGCTGGCTCACCTGGGGCTCGCTCTCCATGGGCATGGGCATCTGGACCATGCACTATGTGGGGATGGAGGCCTACCATCTGGCCATTCCCGTCTACTTTGACTGGTTGCAGATGGGGCTCTCCCTTGTTCCTGCGGCCGTCGCCAGTGCCATCACGCTGGCGCTGGTTGCCCGCCGGAACATAAGCCGGCTCGCCATGGTGATGGGCTCGATCGTGCTTGGTGGGGGCATTGCCTCCATGCACTACTCCGGCATGGCGGCCATGCGGATGAAGGCGATGTGTGTCTACTCGCCCCGGATCGTGGCGGCCTCCATCGCAGTCAGCATCTTCTCCTCGTTCCTTGCGATTGCGCTGATTCGTCGCTTCCGTCGCAAGTCGGGCCAGGGCCCTGCCGTCAAGTTCACCTCTGCGGTGCTGCTCGGCCTCACCATTCCGTGGATGCACTATGTCGGCATGGCATCCATGCACTTCGAAGCCATGGATCACTTCCACGGCTCGATGCAGCGAGCCATGCCGGTGCGCCTGTTCGATCTGATGCTGATCGTCACCTGCGCCGCCATCCTGCTGACTGCGTCGATCCTGATGGCAACCGTTCATCGCCACCTGAGCGCGCAGACCCGGCAGATTACGGAGAGCAAACGCCAACTGCAAGCCGTCTTCAACAACATGAGCGAGGGGGTGCTGGTACTTGACCCATCGGCCCGCGTGGTCACGCTCAATCCAATGGCCGAGCGGACGATCGGCATCGCTGTCGGAGACGTTCTGCCCGAGTACTGCATTCGGCGCTATGACGTCTATACCGTAGACGGCACTCTGCTCAGGCCGCACGAGTTGCCTGCCACGCGGGCGCTGGAGTTGAAGACCTGTGTCCGCGAAGAGCTGTACTTTCACGATCGCACGACAGGTGTGATGACAAGCCGTGAAGTAACCGCAACTCCGATCCTGGGAGACCGCGGCACTCTGGAACGAATCCTTGTCAGCTTCCGGGAGACAACAGAGCCTCGGCGGCTGGATCAGGAACGTCAACGCCTGGCAGCGATTGTTGAGTCTTCCGACGACGCCATCATCGGCAAGGATACGACCGGCATCATCACATCCTGGAATCGTGGTGCGGAGAAGATCTTCGGCTACAGCGCCAGTGAGATGGTCGGTGAGTCCATCCGACGTCTGCTTCCTCCCTCACGCATGGACGAAGAGGAAGATATCCTCCAAAAGATTCTGCAGAACCAGACGGTAGAGCACTTCTCCACCGTTCGCCGTACCAAGGACGGACGGGAGATTGACGTCTCCCTGACCATCTCACCTATCCGAGACGCGCGCGGCAAGGTGATCGGCGCCTCCAAGATCGCACGCGACATTACCGCCACCAAATCCCTGGAGCAGCAGTTGCTGCAGAGCCAGAAGCTGGAGGCGATCGGCCAGCTGACCGGCGGCATCGCCCATGACTTCAACAATCTGCTCGGTGTCATCCTGGGAAACCTTGACCTGCTGGATAGGATGGTCGCCGACCTGCCCGACGTCCACAAGCGGATCGAGACCGCGCAGAAGGCCGCAAATCGCGGCGCGGACCTGACCCGCAGACTGCTGGCCTTTGCCAGTAAACAGGACCTTAAGCCCACCGCAACCTCGCTGGAAGCGGCCACCCGGAACATGCTGGAGCTTGCTGCGCGCGCGCTAGGACCAGAGATTGAAGTCACCACCCACTTTGCACCCAATCTGCCGATGGTGTTTGTGGATGAACCACGGCTGGAGAGCGCGCTGTTGAACCTGGTGGTCAACGCGCGCGATGCGATGCCAGACGGCGGACACCTCTCCATCGTCACCCACCAGCGCTCGCTTGACGATTCCTTCTCTGCCGTTCGAGCACGTCGGCTTGAACCCGGCAATTACGCAGTCATCTCCGTCTCCGATACTGGAACCGGAATGCCGCCTGAGGTTGTCGAACGCGCGTTCGAGCCCTTCTACACGACCAAGCCCAGAGGCAAAGGCACGGGCCTGGGCCTGCCCATGGTGTATGGCTTTGCCAAGCAGTCCGGTGGCCACGTGACGTTGTACAGCGAGGTTGGCCACGGCACCATCCTCTCGCTGTACCTGCCTATCCGCGACTTTAAGAGCTCCGGGACGCGTAGAGCCTATCAGGACTCCGCACCGGCGCCTCTCGATGCCAAGGTGCTGTTAGTCGATGACGAGCGGGATCTGCTGGAGGTCGGAGCTGAGTATCTCCGCTCGGCAGGCCTCACAGTCCTTACGGCGCAGGGTGGCGAGGCGGCTGTTGCCGTGCTGGCAGCACACCCGCACATTGACCTGCTGGTAACAGACATCATCATGCCCGGCAGCCTGAACGGAGCACGCCTGGCAGAGCGCGCGCGGCAGGTGCATCCCGAGATTGCAATCATCTTCTGCTCGGGCTTCTCTGCCGACGTGCTGGCAGAAAAGTACGCCACCATCAACGACGCGCCGCTCTTGATGAAGCCGTACCTGCGGAAAGATCTTTGCTCGACCGCATTGCAAGCCCTTGCCGGTCGAGCTGCAGCAAACGATGTGTCGACAGTCACAGCGAACGGGCCCAATGCTATGTCCTAATTAGCAGGTAAGGTTTGCGGGAAGGAGATCACCTTGTCCCAGCCGAGCATATTGATCATTGACGACGAGGCCGACTCAGGCAGCTTTATTGTGGATGCTGCCACCATCATGGGCATGCGCGCCTGCGCTACAACGCGCGCAAGTGAGTTTCTGGAGAAACTAACCGAAGATACCTCCCTGCTCTTCCTCGACCTGGTGATGCCGGAGGTGGATGGCATAGAACTGCTGCGCATCCTGGGCGAACGCCAGTGCCGCGCCGACATTGTTCTAATGAGCGGCCTGGAGAAGCGCGTGATCGAGACGGCCGAGCAATGGGCGATGAGCTTAGGGCTTCACGTTGTGGCCCGCTTGCACAAGCCATTTCGCCTGGCTGATCTGGAGCACATCTTTTACCGGCAGAAGGCCACCACATCCGCCATTCGACCGCAACGGACGCCACAACTCGCCAGCGAAGAGGAGGTTTGCCGCGCGATCCGAGAGGATGAGTTCGTGCTGCATTATCAGCCTCAGGTTGATCTGGCGACGCGCGAAGTGGTTGGCGTGGAGGCACTGGTGCGCTGGCAGCATCCGACGCGAGGGCTCATCTTTCCGGATGACTTTATCAGCCGCGTTGAGGAGTTGAAGCTGATCGATGATCTAAGCTGGATCGTCATCCGCAAAGGGCTGCGTGAGATCCCCCGCTTTACCTCGCACACGGGTCGCCCGATTGCGCTCTCCATCAACATCTCAGCCTACTCACTGCACGACCTCCGCTTTCCGGACACCGTGCTGAAACTGATGCGCGACCAGAACATGCCCACAGCGCGCACCATCTTCGAAATTACGGAGAGCGGCCTCATCCAGGAGCTGACGCACACGCTGGATGTGCTGACCCGTCTGCGCATGAAAGGCTTCCAGCTCTCCATCGACGACTTTGGCACTGGCTACTCCATGATGCAGCAGCTGCGACGCATCCCTGCCACGGAGCTGAAGATTGATCGCGGCTTTGTGCAGACGATGCTCTCCAACGACAGCGACCGCGTGATGGTGCACAAGACCATCGAGATAGGACACGAACTGAATATGCGTGTCATCGCCGAGGGCGTGGAGACGGCCGAGCAGCTTGACCTGCTGCAGCAGATGAAGTGCGACATCGCCCAGGGCTACTACTTCAGCAAGCCCTTGCCGCCAGACGATCTGGTGCAATGGTTGCAGTCGCCCGTCCGACTTCCGGACCTCTCCTCCAGCTCGATCCAATGACGCGCGCAGTGCTCCCTGCGCCAAGCCGGCGATCGCGGCACGATTCTCCACCGTCGCGGCTCAGCGCGCGGTGTGGCCCGGCTGCTGCAGCAAGCGCCGCAGGCAGGCGGCACCCTCGAGCGCCACACGCTCCGGGGTCACGTCCTGCTCTGCCCATAGCCAGCCTGGGGCCTCCCGCTCCTCCGCCAGATAGCCAAAGCCTTCCAGCAGCAGGCAGCCTGCGTAGCCGGTCTCGCGCAGCGCGGCGATCATGACCGGCAGATCCACCTGCCCGGTGCCCGGAATGCCGCGATCATTCTCGCTGACGTGGACGTGCCGCAGCAGCGGTCCCAGCAGGCGTATCGCGCCCGGCAGGCTCTTCTCTTCGATGTTGGCGTGAAAGGTGTCCAGGGTAACGCCGATGCGTGGGTGCGGCACAGACTCGCACAGCCGCCGGGCATCGGCCGCCGTACGCACAATGTGCGTCTCCGCGCGGTTCACCGGCTCCAGGCACAGGGTCACGCCATAGGCATCCAGCGAGGCGGTCGTCGCGTGGAGCAGCTCCGCCATCCACTGCCACTCCTCCGGGGTTGGGCGATGCCCGGGCAGGTAGCCGATGGGCGCATACACCGGCCCGCCTACGATGCTCGCACCCATCTCCGCCGCTACGGCAATCACGCGCTGCAGGTGCTGCTGCGCGCGCCGTCGCTCGGCTGCTACCGGGCTGATGGGATTGATGCCCGCCGGCAGAATGGCACACACGGAGGCCTGCAGTCCGGCGGCCTCCATCGCCCGGCGCAGCGCAGCGGCCGGAACCTGATCTGGCTCGAAGACGCCGATCTCGAAGACCTCAATGCCCGCAGCCCGCAGCGGCTCCAGCACGGAAAGGTACCTGGTCCCAAACCGCGTTGCCCATGCAAATCCACTGACGCCGATTCTCATCCGCATGCTCCCGCACCATACTACGCGGCACAGACGCCCGCGGCACTGCGGTCGGTCTCAGCTATGCTCTCTTCATGACCTCCGAGGCATCCTTCACGGCGTTTGACGAGCAGTGCATGACGCGCGCGCTGCAACTGGCTGCTGAGGCCTGCGGCCTGGCCAGCCCCAACCCCACCGTGGGCTGCGTGCTGGCCCGTGGTGCAGACGTGCTGGCCGAGGGAGCCCACCTCTACGACCAGCGCGACCACGCGGAGATCGCCGCACTGAAGCAGGCCGCCGCACGTGGCCACAGCACGTCTGGCGCTACAGCCTACGTCACCCTGGAGCCCTGCAGCCACCACGGACGCACCGGCCCCTGTGCCGATGCGCTGCTGGCCGCCGGCATCGCGCGCTGCGTCGTCGCCACGGCAGACCCGAATCCGCTGGTTCGCGGCCGGGGTATCGCGCGTCTGCGTGCCGCTGGCGTCGCCGTGCAGGTCGGCCTGCTTGCGGAGCCCGCCCGCCGGCTGAACGACGCCTTCGCCCACGTCATGCAGCAGCGCAGGCCCTTCGTCACGCTGAAGGCTGCGCTCTCGGTGGATGGCAAGCTTGCTCCGAACCCCAGTCGCCGCACCGGTGCGCACCCGGTGTGGATCACCGGCCCGGTAGCGCGTGCGTATGTGCAGACGATTCGCCATACCCAGGATGCCGTGCTGACCGGCATCGGCACCGTACTTGCAGACGACCCGGCGCTAACGGATCGCTCCGGCCTGCCCCGTCGGCGTCGGCTGCTGCGCGTCGTGCTCGACAGCCAGCTGCGCACCCCGCTCACGTCACAACTGGTACGCACCGCAGATCGCGACCTGCTGCTGGTCCACAGCCACAGCGCGCAGCAGCAGCAGCGGTCTGCGCTGACAGCCGCAGGTGCGGAGTTGCTCGCGCTGCCCATGGACCACGACCGGCTAAGCCTGAAGGCTCTGCTGGACGAGTTGGCCAGGCGCGACATCCTGAGCCTGCTGCTGGAGGCCGGGGCCGAGATCAACGGAGCGTTTCTTGCCCAGGGCCTGGTCGACCAGGCGATGCTCTTCTTTGGTGAGACCGAGCTGGGCGAGGATGCCGTACCGTTCGCCTCCGGGGTAGCCTCGCCCTACCTGCTGCAGCAGAGCCTGCGCCGCACCACGAACCGTACGCTGGGGCCAGATGCCTTGCTGATCGGCTACCTGCACGATCCCTGGCAGGCGTTGCAGGCCGAGGGATGAGAGACACAAGACCGCGCCGAATAAAGCTTCTAGAATAGAACCATGTTCACAGGCCTTATCGAGTCGACCGGCACGCTGCTCGCCACCACCCCCACCGCCGGGGCCACGCGCATCACCATCCTGGCCCCCGTGCTGGCCCCCAGGCTGCGCGAGGGCGATAGCATCGCCGTCAACGGCGTGTGCCTCACAGCTCTCGACATCCGCCCCGACAACTTCTCCGCAGACCTGGCCGCCGAGACCATGGAGCGCACCACGCTCGCCGAGCTGTACCCCGGCAGCACGGTCAACCTGGAGCTGCCGACACCGGCCGGCTCGCCGCTGGGCGGACACGTGGTGCAGGGCCACGTGGATGGAACCGCCACCCTGGTCTCGCTCATCCCCATCACCCCAGGCGCGGACGAGACCGACTGGCGGCTGCGACTGGCGCTGCCGGAGGAGCTGCTGCGCTACGTCGTCTCGCAAGGCTCTATCACCGTAGACGGCATCTCACTCACCGTCGCGGCGCTGCACGAGAATATCGTTGAGATCGCGATCATTCCGCACACCTACGCGGTCACCCATCTGGCAACACTTCAGCCCGGCGCCCGCGTCAACATCGAGACGGACGTCCTGGCGCGCTATGCCGCACAGCAGTACCGCAAGCCCGCGACGTTTGAGCTGACCGAGGCCTACCTGCTGGCGAACGGCTACTAGGCCTCACCAGCATCCCGTACCAGCCTGCCCTGAAGAGCAAGAGCGCAGCCCGAAGGCTGCGCTCTCATTGCATGCGTCGAACTGCGTGGCTACAGAGAGTTCATGTTGTGCAGAAACTCGCTGTTATTGCGGGTCTTGGCCAGCTTGTCGGTCAGCAGTTCCATGGCCTCAACCGGCGAGAGCGGATTGAGCACCTTGCGCAGGATCCAGATGCGCTGCAGGTCTTCCTTCGGAATCAGCAGCTCTTCCTTACGCGTGCCGGAACGCTGAATATCGATCGCCGGGAAGACGCGCTTGTCGACCAGCTTGCGGTCCAGGATCACTTCCATGTTGCCCGTGCCCTTGAACTCCTCGAAGATCACCTCGTCCATGCGCGAGCCTGTATCCACCAGCGCCGTGGCGATGATCGTGAGCGAACCGCCCTCTTCAATGTTGCGGGCCGCGCCAAAGAAGCGCTTCGGGCGCTGGAGCGCGTTGGAGTCCACACCGCCCGAGAGTACCTTGCCCGAAGGCGGCACAATCGTGTTGTAGGCGCGAGCCAGGCGTGTGATGGAGTCCAGCAGGATGACCACATCACGCTTGTGCTCCACCAGGCGCTTGGCCTTCTCGATCACCATCTCGGCTACCTGCACGTGGCGGGCTGCGGGCTCGTCAAAGGTCGAAGAGATCACCTCACCCTTCACCGAACGCTGCATGTCCGTCACTTCTTCCGGGCGCTCGTCGATCAGCAGCACAATCAGCACCACCTCGGGGTGGTTGGAGGTAATGCTGTTGGCGATCGACTGCAGCAGCATCGTCTTACCCGTGCGTGGCGGAGCGACGATCAGGCCGCGCTGTCCCTTGCCTACCGGGGTCAACAGGTCCATCACCCGGCCCGAGAGGTTCTCGCGCACCGTCTCCATCTTCACGCGCTCGGCGGCGTACAACGGAGTCAGATTGTCGAACAGAATCTTGTTGCGCGTCTCTTCGGGCGACTCGAAGTTGATGGCCTCAATTTTGACCAGCGCAAAGTACTTCTCGCCCTCGTGCGGGGGGCGAACGTTACCGCTGATGGTGTCACCGGTCTTCAGGTCAAACTTGCGGATCTGCGAGGGCGAGACGTAGATATCGTCCGGGCCGGGCAGGTAGTTGTAGTCCGGCGAGCGCAGGAAGCCATAGCCATCGGGCAGAATCTCCAGCACGCCCTCGGCGAAGATGTGGCCCTCCTTCTCGCTCTGGGCCTGCAGAATCTTGAAGATGAGGTCCTGCTTGCGCAGGCCGCTGGTGCCAGCAATGTCGAGTCCGCGCGCGAGCTTGCTCAGCTCCGCAATGTTGTGCTCTTTCAGTTCCGAGATAGTCATGATGTGCCTTGTGGTCGCTTGGTCTTGTCAGAAGGGAGATGGATGAGGTGATACAGAGGCGTGTCAGCGCGACGGGGAGTCAAGCGGGGTGACGAACAGGTCTGTGCGGATGGGGTGATGCGGAGTGAGTTGAAGTTGTGGTGGAGACGACAGGCGGAGGCAAAGCCGAGTAGCCCTTAGGCTGCTGCGGCTTCGGCCAATTCTACCTTCTCCACTGCCGTTTCGCCACCAAGATTCATCGGAATCGTCTCACGGAAGCGATCCAGAACCTCATTGGTGGTGTCCTGCAGGCGAGTGTTCGGCTTGTGCAGTTTGCGGGTGGCCTTCGAGGCCAGCTGGCACAGCTCATAACGATTGTTGACGTGGGTAAGGGCTCCAAAGATCAGATCTGAGCGCATAGTTCTCCTTTTTGATTGCAGCTGTCAGGCGTCTCGGGCACCTGTTCGAATGACCTTCGTCAGATACCACCGGCGACGGCTGCGCCTACTTCACTTACGAAACCTACAAATATCTGTTTGGACGCAATTCCGGTCCAAACGATTCCTGCTAAACAACTGGCTTGGAACCTTGCCACCTGCGCGCAGGCCGCAAAAATTCTTCGCGATCGAGAGAGCTCGACCGCTTCGCCCTGCAAAACGTCCTGTCACCCAGTTGCTCGGCGCGATGCCGTGCCGCGAGATGGATACAGACCGACATGCTGCAAGACTTAGACAAAACCGCGTGATTTCGAGTTGCCCGGCCTGTCTAAGTCCCTTCTTTCCAACAACTCTCTAGAACTGCTGGAAATCAGGCACTCAAGCAAAGTAAATCGGATTCCGATCGGGGTCAATACTTTTTTTGAAAGTCTGACTTTCCAAATATCCCATAATTGGAATATTCAGGGCCGCCTCCCGGCTAGGACCAGTAGCTGCGATCGAGCGTCCGGTATTGAATCGCCTCAGCGATGTGTTTCACGCCGATCTGCGCCTCACCGGCCAGGTCGGCAATCGTTCGGGCCACCTTCAGGATGCGGTCGTGGGCCCGGGCGCTCAGCCCCTGCTGCTGCATCGCCCGCTCCAGCATGCGCTCGGCGTCTGAGTGCAGCTCACAGTACATGCGGATCTGCTGGGTGCTCATCTGCGCATTGGAGTAGACCGCGCGCGAGGCCGACCGGGCGGAGCCGCGGGTGCGCTCCCCACCTGCCTGGAAGCGCGCATACTGCACCTCGCGTGCCGCCAGCACCCGGGCGCGAATCTCCGCCGAGCCCTCGGCGGCCGTACCTCCACGCAACTCTTTGTACTGCACGGCGGGCACCTCAATGTGGATGTCGATGCGATCGAGCAGTGGGCCGCTCACTTTGCTGACGTAGCGCTGAATCATGGGTGGCGTGCACATGCACTCGCGCGATTTGTCGTTGAAGTAGCCGCAGGGGCAGGGGTTCATGGCCGCAGCCAGCATAAAGCGCGCAGGAAAGCTGAGACTCATGGCAGCGCGTGAGATGGTCACCGTGCCGTCTTCCAGCGGCTGCCGCAGCACCTCGAGCACGTTCCGCGGAAACTCGGGCAGCTCATCCAGAAAGAGCAGCCCGTTGTGCGCCAGGCTCACCTCGCCGGGACGCGGCACCATGCCGCCGCCGATCAGTCCGGCATCGGAGACCGTGTGGTGTGGCGAACGGAATGGCCGGTGTGCCACCAGTCCCTCGTCGCGGTTCAGCACACCGGCCACCGAGTGAATCTTTGTCGTCTCCAGCGCCTCCTCAAAGCGCAGCGGTGCCAGGATGGAGGGCAGCCGCTTGGCCAGCATGGTCTTGCCGGAGCCCGGCGGCCCGATCATCAGGATGTTGTGACCACCGGCAGCTGCCACCTCCAGGGCGCGCTTCGCCACCAGCTGGCCGCGCACATCCTTGAAGTCGTGGGGAAACTGCGGCATCGTCTCCATCAGCTCTTCGGCTTCGAGCGTAATGGGTTGAATCGAGGGCGTACCCATGGCTACGCTGTTCAGCAGCTCGCGCACCTGCAACAGCGAGGCCACGGGATACACCAGCACACCTTTGACGACTGCGGCTTCGCGCGCATTCGCTGCCGGAACAATGAGGTGGCGAACGCCCTGGGCCAGTGCTGCCACCGCAATGGGCAACATGCCCGGCACGGCGCGCACGCTGCCATCCAGGCCCAGCTCGCCCACCAGCAGAATGTCACTCAGCTCCCTGGCCTGCAGCGCGCCGTAGGCTCCCAGAATGCCCACAGCTATCGGCAGATCAAAGCCAGAGCCTTCCTTCTTCAGGTCGGCTGGTGCCAGGTTAATGGTGATGCGTGTGGGGGGAATGTCGAAGCCTGAGTTCCTGATGGCGGAGCGCACGCGATCGCGGCTCTCGCGGACTGCCGCGTCCGGCAGACCCACCGTGCTGAAGACTTCCTTCTCCAGCTTGACGCCGGAGTAGTCCACTTCGACATCGATGATGTGCGCATCGATACCGTACACCGCTGCACTGCGAGCCTTGAAGAGCATGTCGGACGCCTGATGTTTCCTTGAGGCAGAATTTTTAGCAGTCTAGCACTGTGCCGCTGGTGCTGGGGATGCGGCTGCGGCCTGACGCGGATTCCTCTGCAGCGCTGTTACCCAGCAGCTCATCGACATGGTCAGCACACCTGCCTGAGCGTAACGCGCGAAGTGCTGGTACAGCGCCTGCTGCATTCCCTCATACCGGGGATGCCCGGGGAGCGGAGCCACGGAGATGGACATGGCCTGCCCCAGAAACTCTTCCAGCGTCAGCTGCGCTTGGCTGCGCAGCTCCGCACGATGCAGCGGCTGTTCGCCAAAGACCTCGGACAATCGCTCATGCACGCGATAGCCGCCACGCAGGTAGGCGTAGTCCGTGCCGTGCTGCAGCAGCAACGACTCATACGCCTCGTCCTGCTCGGTAGTGGCCAGCGACCTGCCGAGCGAGACCAGGACCACCCAGCCGTCAGGACCCAGAATGCGATCGAACTCGCGGACCGCGCGTGGCTGATCGAACCAGTGAAAGGCGCGGCCCACGGCAACCATCTGCTGCGAGGCGGTAGCCAGTCCGGTGTGCTCCGCGCTGGCATCGCGCACCTCAAGCTGCGGCCAGGTTGCGGTCAACTGCAGACACGCGGCGCGCATCTCCGCGTTCGGCTCCACAGCGACGACCGGGTTGCCATTGGCAAGAAAGATCTCAGCGAGCATCCCGGTGCCCGCGCCAACATCAGCAATGTGCCACGCCGGCTGAAGCCCACACCACTGCTGCAGCAACGCGAGCACCTGCGCTGCGGGATAGCGCATGCGATAGCGCTCATACGCTTGCACCCGTCCTGTAAAACGATCCGCATGATTCATGGAACGCGCACGCCCTCTCCTGACCACGGCACTTCGCGTCGATACCGATCGCGCAGAAAAAATCTCGTTACGCTTGCGATTTCTCTTGACACGAATTTTTCGTGAATCTATATCTTCGTTAGCTGCAACAGCGAGTGTTGCAGTGTCGATGTCTACTTCTAGGGAGAATAGACAATGGCAACCAAAAAAGCAGCTGCCAAGAAGCCGGCAAAGAAGGCAGCAAAGAAGGCAACCAAGAAGTAACGCAATCCAGGCAAACGTAGAAACGGGGGACGCATCGAGCGTCCCCCGTTCTGCGTTTGTGCAGCAGGAGCGCTAGTTTTGCGGCGCGTTCTTCGGAATCGAAAGATACCCGGAGACATGATTCTTTTCGATCACATTCACCACCAGCTCATACAGCACGGGGTCTTTGCCGGTGAAGAACTGCACGGGCTCGTCCAGGCCCTTGTCCTTCTTCTCGATAATGCGATCGTCTGAGCTGACGTTGAGCGTGTAGCGCGAGTGCTTCTCGTCTGCCTTCTTCAGCTGCAGCTTCACGGTGCCAATCAGCGTGGGCTTTGCACCCTTCTGCAGCGAGAACTCCAGGTAGGTACGGTCGCCCTTGTGCTTCAGCACCTCCAACTCGTCGTGGTTCTTGGCGATCAGGCCGCTCATCTGCCCCTCGTCGCCCATCATGCGCTGCATCTGGGCCTTGGCAGACTCCAGGTCCGACTTCGTCGAAGCGACATCCGTCTTTACGCCGCCGACATCCGTCTTCACGCTGGCCACGTCGCTGGAGACAGCACCAATCTGCTTATTGGTTGCCGCCTGGGCCTGCTCAATCTTGGCGGTGTCTGCCTTCTCCTGGCTCAGGATGCTCTGGGCGCGCGCCTCCAGCTGCTTCTGCGTCATGCCCACGCTCTGGCCCAGCGTCTCGCTGGTTGCGCGCAGCCGTGCGTTGGTGGCATCCAGCTTGGTCTGCAGATCATTGGCCTGCTGCTGCGCTGCGGTCAGCTTCTGGTCGGCAGTGGCCAGGTGGCTCTGCAGCACAAAGCACCAGCCCAGCGATGCCAGCGATACCAGCAGCGCTACACCGATCAATACCAAAAACGCATTCGATGCTGACCGCTCTACCTCTAATGACTCGTCACTCATGGCTCTCTCCTTGCAGTCTTTGTCTTCCGCGATCCTGTGTTTCGCAGTCCTCAATGCTCCTGCTGCGTTGCGGAGCGTACGCGCCGCTTTCGCGTCATACCGTCTCCCTCAGAACTATATCCCCTCCCGGGCACCATCTACACTTGTTGTATGGAGTACCCCGAAGTCTGTATCGCCGGTGCGGGCATCATCGGCCTCTCGCTCGCGTTGGAGCTGCATCGCTGTGGCGTCTCAGTCCAGGTGCTGGAGCAGGGCGAGCCGCTGGCCGCCGCCTCCACCGCTGCCGCTGGCATGCTGGCCGCCAACGACCCGGATAACCCGCCGCAGCTGCGTGCGCTCAGCCAGCTCAGCGCCTCGCTGTATCCCGAGTGGCTGGATCGCCTGCACGCCCTGAGCGGCGAACGCGTCGTCTTCCAAACCGCACGCACGCTGCAACGTGTGGAACCCGACCCGCCAGATGCGGCGCACCCGCTCCCGGTGCTGGCGGAGCAGGACCTGCCCGCTGCACTGCAAGGCACCGGCATGTGCTACGCCCAGCTGCAGGAGCACAGCCTCGATCCGCGTCTGCTGGCGTCGGCCCTGCTTGCTGCCGTTCGCGCGGCGGGCATCACCGTGCATCGCGGCACAACGTTGCACGCTGCCACAGCAGCCGGCGGAGCCGTGCACCTTGCCACCTCGGCAGGCGGCATGCAGGCCCAGCACTTTGTCGACTGCTGCGGGGCGTGGTCCACCACACTGGCTGGTGCCGTCGTTCCCAGAAAAGGTCAGATGCTGACCATCACCCTGCCGCCCGACGCACTGCAGGAGACCGTCGTGCGCTCCTCACGCGTCTACGTGGTGCCACGCACCAGTGGACCGGCCGCAGGGCAAGCCATCCTTGGCGCAACCGTGGAGGACGTCGGCTTTGACGTCAACGTGCACGCACAGGACCTGCAGCAGTTGCAGGAGGCAGCCGCAGCCATGATGCCGGCGCTGCGGGGCGCACCCATGGTGACGGCCTGGGCCGGAATTCGGCCGGCCACCCGCGACCGCCTGCCCGTGCTGGGCCAGCACCCGCAGCAGCCGCATGTGTGGCTGGCCACCGGGCACTATCGCAACGGAATTCTGCTGGCGCCGGCGACCGCGCAGGTCATCGCCCGACAGATTCTGAGGCAACCCGTTGCGGTGGACCTAACGCCGTTCGCTCCGCAGCGGCTGATGCCGTAGCGGGGCGGCAGGCGGCAACCTCGCACAAACGCGCCGATATTCGCGCACAGACCGGTGACAACCCTTTCTTGCCTACGCTATAAACGAGTATCAACATCCTGCTGTGCGCTGCATCCGGAGAAGGTCCACCATGTCTACCGCTGTCGCTCCTAAAGGCCTTGAGGGCATTGTCGCAACGACGTCATCCATCTGCTACATCGACGGCGACGCCGGCGTGCTCTCGTACCGCGGCATCGATATCCATGAACTGGCCGAGCGATCGACCTTTGAAGAGGTGACCTATCTCCTGTGGTTTGGCCACCTGCCTACCGCTGCCCAGCTGACGGCGTTCACCGCGGCCCTGGCCGCCGCACGCACTCTTCCGGCAGAGGTCGTCGACCTGCTGCGCAGCGTGCCCGCTACCGCCGCTCCCATGCAGGTGCTCCGCACGGCCACCTCGCTGCTGAGCCTGTACGATGCCGACGAGGCCGACTGCAGCCACGACTCCAACGTGCGCAAGTCCTACCGGCTGACCTCGCAGATCGCCATGATCGTGGCCATGTTTGACCGCATCCGCAAGGGCAAGGCGATCGTCGAGGCAGACCCCACCCTGTCGCATGCGGCCAACTTTCTGTGGATGCTGAACGGCGAGAAGCCCACCGAGACGGCGACGCGTACCTTTGACATTGCGCTGATTCTCCACGCCGATCACGAGTTGAACGCGAGCACCTTTGCCGCGCGCGTCATTGCCGCCACGCTCGCCGATATTCACTCCGCCATAACGGGTGCCATCGGCGCGCTGAAGGGGCCGCTGCACGGCGGTGCCAACGAGGCGACGATGCGCCTGCTCTATGCCATCGACGCCGCCAGCGAGGACCCGGTGGAGCACGTCCGCGGCATGTTCGCGGCGAAGAAGAAGATCTCTGGCTTTGGCCACCGCGTCTACCACACGGAGGACCCGCGCGCGACGCACCTGCGCCGCATGTCCGAGGAGTTGAGCAAGTCCTCCGGCAACATGAAGTGGTTCACCATGTCGCGACAGATTGAGCTCTTCGTCAAGCAGGAGAAGAAGCTGAACGCCAACGTAGACTTCTACTCTGCCTCCACGTACACGCTGCTCGGCATTGATATCGATCTGTTTACGCCGATCTTTGCGGTCAGCCGCATCGCTGGCTGGGCGGCCCATGTGATTGAGCAGCACGACGACAACCGCCTGATCCGTCCGCGCGCCGACTATGTGGGGCCAGCCTACCCCACCCCCTACACGCCGATGGAACAGCGCCAGGGTTAGCGCAGCAACCCTTCCTTAATGCAGCGAAGCCCCGGTTCCCCGGGGCTTTGTTGTCTGCGCCGCCTCCACTCCCACAAAAGTTGCGTAGGCCGCTTACAATCAG
>JAGWNX010000150.1 GCA_028872955.1 Acidobacteriota bacterium | reverse complement strand
GTGGTGTAGATGAGATTCTGGGGTGAGTCGTACCCATGCATTCGCACACGATAGTTGCTATTGCCGCCAGCGTCGTGCATTCCCCAGCCATACCCGATGTCAATGGCATCGTAGGGTACGTTCGCAATTTCGTTGTGGACGATCTGCGCCTGATCGAAGTACGTCTCCAGAATCGCGCTGTTGTCCCTGTACTCCTGGCTGACCGCTTCCACGCGGTTGTTCTCCACAATCAGCTCGCGGTTCAGCAGCCGCCGATCATGCGGATGATGCGCATCGCGCTGCACACCACCGGCCAGAATGGCACCGCCTGCACCATCCTGGAAGAGACAGCGCGAGACCGTTATGTCACTCGTTCCCAGCCCCACCTGGTTCAGATTTGCATCCGCATCGTTGCCGATTCCCAACGCATACTGGCCAAGGTGAGCAAAGGTGTCCTGGTCGAGCGTGATGCGTTGTGCTGCGGCGACCTGCACCGAGGCGGGCATCTGACTCCAGTCATTGCGTACCGTCTCAAACGCCGGACAGCCCTTGCTGCAGGTGCCGATCGGATCGTCAGGATACGCAGCGCGGCCCGCCAGGTAGGAGCCGCTCTGCTGGCTGGCATAGCCCTCTGGCGAGGACGGCCCGAGCCAACTGGTGTAGGAGAACGTGATGCCGCGGATTGCCAGGTCCTGCACCGGGTCCTCGATGGAGTCTCCCACCGCCACAAGCGTTGTCAGCCGTGGCAGTTCTACATCCGCCTGATCCAGTGAGACGCCTTCGGCCGGCCACAGATAGAGCTTTCCGCGCTCGGGGTCCAGGTACCACTCTCCCGGATGCCGCAACAGGGCCAGCGAGTTGACCAGATACAGGTGTGCAGACTCCGGCCCGAAAGGGTCTTCGATCGTATCGTAGCCCCAAAGGTTGTTCTGCCAGGCAGGCTGTTGCATCACCAGGGTGTTGCCATCCATGCGGGCGACCGGCGCGACGCGGCTGGTGAAGTAGCCCGTAGCGAACAACTCCAGGTGGCGCTGCGGTTGCTTTGCCAACTCCGCCAGCACCGCCTGCGCCTCCGCAGAGACGGTGACACCCTGGCGCGTGAATTGCAGTTGCTTTCGGGCCAGTTCCACGGCAGTGCGAGAGGCCAGGTGGCCATTCACCCACAGCTCCCGGGCCTCTAACCCTATTGGCGTATCCGCAACAAAGATGTGACCCTCCTGGTTGTAGGGCAGCCAGTGGGTAACGCGTAACGCACCTGAGATCACGGGGGAAGCGCATGCCTGCTCCGCGGCGCACGGTGCTGCCGTCCACTCCACCGTGTGGCCGTTCCGTCCGCCATCCGCAGCCCGGAAGACCAGCGCCTGCTGCAGACGATAGACACCTGGCGCTAGCTGCACCTGCACATCGTGCTCCGTATTGCTGCGCCGCACCAGACGCTGGGCCTGCTCCAGCGTGCGCACCGGGTGGGCTACAGAGCCATCCGCAGCGTCATTGCCCTGTGGCGATACGGCCACCACAACCGCAGTTGGCTTGGGAGCCTTTGCCTCCACGGTGCCGGAGCCGAGGCAAACCAGCATAGCCAGCGACACAAGACGAACGAGCGCCTCTCCAGCACCAGGCTTCGACTTCCTTCTCATCGCACCTCTCCTCCTTGCACTTCCCCGGTCTTTACACTCCCAGCCTCAACACTCCCAGTCTCAACGTTCCACGCAATTGCTTGTCCGGTGAGCGT
>JAGWNX010000089.1 GCA_028872955.1 Acidobacteriota bacterium | reverse complement strand
AGCTGCTTGTCGTTCAGATCGGTGATGCTCACCCGGCTCACCTTGGCCGGCTGCAGAGCCTTTTCCGCAAAGGTGGTGATTTCTTCGCTGAACTCGATGATGTCGATCTTCTCGCCGCGCAGCTCGCGGATGATGGACTGCACGCGCATGCCCTTCATGCCGACGCAGGCTCCCACCGGGTCCACATCCTTGTCCCGGCTCATCACGGCGATCTTGGTGCGCTCGCCGGCCTCACGCGCGATGGCCTTGATCGACACGGTGTTGTCGTAGATCTCCGGCACTTCGCTCTGGAAGAGATTCTGCACCAGCGCGGGTGCGGCGCGGCTGACGATGACCTGCGGGCCCTTGGCGGCGCGATCGACGCGCAGCAGCACGACGCGCACACGCTCGCCCACGCTGAACTGCTCCAGACGGCTCTGTTCGCGCTTGGGCATGCGTGCCTCTGCCTTGCCCAGGTCAAAGATCACGTCCATCGGCTCCAGCCGCTTGACGGTCGCAGTCAGCACCTCGCCGGCGCGGTGGTTGTACTCCAGGAACACGGTGTCGCGCTCCGCCTCGCGCACCTTCTGGAAGATGACCTGCTTGGCCATCTGCGCGGCGATGCGACCCAGCGGCGTCGTGTCCTTGTAGAAGCGCAGCTCTCCGCCCACCTCGACGTCCGGTGCCAGCTCGCGCGCGGCCTCCAGCGTCATCTGGTTAATCTCGTCCTCGAGCTGCTCCGGGCCCTCGACGACGGACTTGTAGACGTAGGCGCGAATCTCACCGGTCTCGCGATCCAGCTCGCCGCGCATGTTCTCCTGCGTCTTGTAGTACTTGCGCGTCGCCAGTGCGATGGCGTCCTCAACGGCGCCCACTACGATCTGCGGATCAATACCCTTGTCGCGGCTCAACGTCTCAATCGTCTGGTATAGAACACTTGCCATAACGTCACTTCCTTCTTCACGTGCTGTACTGCGGCAGCGAAACGACTGCCTGATGATTCCAATCGGTGTGCGGAGGTTGGGGCACTGTTCGAGCCGTGCCATCCGCCGTGCGGGTTCAGATCTCGGCGACCAGGTGAGCCTTCTCGACCTGTGCCAGAGGAATGGTGACAACCTGTTCCGTAATCGCCTTGCGGGCCTTGCCCTTCTGGCGGATTGCGCTCAAGTCCAGGGTCAGCACGCCGTCAGCAAACTGCGTCAGTCGGCCGGTGTAGTGCCGGTTGTTGTTGACGGCCGTAAACGTCTGCAGCTTGACGAGGCTGCCCTGAAAACGGGCGAAGTCCTCGGCGCGGGTCAGTTTGCGCTCCAGTCCGGGCGAGGAGACCTCCAGCAGATACTCTGCGCCGGGCACCAGATCTTCCACATCCAGCAGGGTGCCAAAGTCCTGAGCGAACTGCGCGCAGTCCTCGTGGGTCACGCCACTCAGCAACTCCACGGAGACGCCCTTGGGCAGGTCGGTCAGCTCGCCTGCGGCGGCACGCTCTGCCAGCCTGGCGCGCTCGGCAGCGTTCTTCTCCAGGTACACGCGCAGGGTGCGATGCTTGCCCGCGCCCTGGAACTCCACGTCCACCACGTCCAGGTGGTGCGAGGCTGCTACGCGCTCTGCTGCGCTCCGAATTTGATCCAGCTGCAGTGCCATCGACGTTCGTAAACTTCCTGAAAACCCTGAAAAAACGGGACCAAAGAAAAAGTGGGCTTTCGCCCACTCCTCTACTCCGTCCGCCAGCCGGTGCGCTCACGGCTACTTTCGCAACGGAACAAATTCGCTTGCAACCTCAAGTGTACTCCCAAAGCAGCGCCAGTTCAATCAACTTCCCAGGCTGGCGTCAAGGGACCCGGCGGCGGCCGCCTGGGGGATGCGGGCGGTTGCTCTTGCCCGCAGGCAACTCTACAATCGATAGTCAAACCATCCATCCCTGCAGCGCACCAACAGCACTCAGCAAAGAAACTGAGAGACGAGCCGAATACCTTATGATCATCTCCCCTGTGCCGGAAGCTTTGACGTTTGACGACGTTCTCCTTGTACCTGCCTACAGCGATGTTGTTCCCACGCAGGTGAGCACCCAGACCCAGTTGACCCGCAAGATTACGTTGAATACGCCGCTGCTCTCTGCCGCGATGGACACGGTGACGGAGTCGCGTCTGGCGATTGCGATGGCGCAGCAGGGGGGCATGGGCGTGGTGCACCGCAACCTGACGATCGAGCAGCAGGCCGGCGAGATCGACAAGGTGAAGCGCTCGGAGAGTGGCATGATCGTCGACCCGGTCACCATTTCGCCAGAGCAGCCCATCGCCGACGCGCTGGATGTGATGCGCCGCTACAAGATCTCCGGCGTCCCGGTGACGAAGAACAAGCGACTGGTTGGCATCCTCACCAACCGCGACCTGCGCTTCGTCTCACGGACGGACCTGCGCATCGAAGAGGTGATGACCAAGCAGAACCTGATTACGGTTCCGGTGGGCACGACGCTCGAGCAGGCAGAGCAGATTCTGCATCAGCACCGCGTGGAGAAGCTGCTGGTGGTCAACGATGACTACGAGCTGAAGGGGCTGATCACGGTCAAGGACATCCAGAAGAAGTTGAAGTATCCGAATGCCTGCAAGGATGAGCAGGGACGCTTGCGTGTAGCCGGCGCGATTGGCGCCACGGGCGACTACCTGGAGCGCGCCGCCGAGCTGATCAACGCACGTGCCGATGCGCTGGCTATTGACTCAGCACACGGCCACTCCTCGCGCGTGCTGGAGGCCGTGCGTGAGGTGAAGAAGCGGTTCCCGGATGTGGACCTGCTGGCGGGCAACATCGCCACGTACGAGGGGGCACGCGCTCTGATTGACGCCGGTGCGGATGCGATCAAGGTGGGTATCGGGCCCGGCTCCATCTGCACCACGCGCATGGTAACCGGCGCGGGTATGCCCCAGATTACGGCGATTGCCGAGGCCTTCCGCGCGGCGAGCGAGAGCGGCATCCCGGTGATCGCCGACGGCGGCATCAAGTACTCCGGCGATGTGACCAAGGCGATCGCTGCGGGCGCCAGCGTCATCATGATCGGCTCGCTGTTTGCGGGCGTGGATGAGAGCCCGGGCGAGACGATTCTGTACCAGGGGCGCTCGTTCAAGGCGTACCGCGGCATGGGCTCGCTCTCGGCCATGGCCCAGGGGTCCGGCGAGCGTTACTTCCAGGGCAAGGATGATCTGGGGGATACGGCAGCCAGCGAGCGCACCTCGCTGACGGCTCGCGAGACTCCCGCGCAGAATCGGCTGGCGAAGTTTGTGCCGGAGGGGATTGAAGGGCGAGTGCCGCACCGTGGACCGCTGGAGGCGATGGTCTACCAGCTGGTGGGCGGTCTGCGCTCCGGCATGGGCTACCTGGGGTGCAACACCATCCCCGAGCTGCAGCAGAATGCGCGCTTCATTCGCATCTCTGGCGCGGGACTGCGCGAGAGCCATGTGCATGATGTCATCATCACGCGCGAGGCCCCGAACTATCACGTGGAGTAGGCTGCGGCGGGCTACGGCTTATCGAGCACCATGGCGTCAAAGGTCTGTTGCACCTGGAAGCCGTAATCCTCGTAGAGCTTGACGGCGGAGAGGTTGGCGGCTGTGACGGTGAGGGTGGCTGCGCTGAAGCCCTGCCCGGCGAGCTGGCGCAGGCAATGCTCCAGCAGGCGGTGGCCCCAGCCCTGCTGGCGGAGCGCATCGGCGATACAGATCTGGGTGATGTGCGCGACCTCTGGCGCGACGCGGGAGCACAGGACCAGCCCGACCAGTGCGCCGTTCTGAGGCCGCCGCAACACCCACGAGGCGGCAGCGTCAAAGACGCCGCAGCCGGGGAAGCGAACGATGTTGTGCAGAAAGCGCAGGCAGCCGTGCAGGGTGCGGTACTGGTCGTTGATCTGCGCGTCGACGTGGTCCAGGTAACAGGCATGGATCAGTTCCGCGGCGGCCTGATAGTCCGAGCCGGCCCAGCTGCGTAGCTCCACGGCAGCGTCCACGTTGCCGGTCTCCGCCTGTGGGTTGGCCGCAGGGACCCAGTGGCGCAAATCGCACTCCATAAACAGCCGCGGAAAGATCCGAAACGAGGCCTGCAGAAAGCTGCGATGCATGGTGCCGCTGGGGTAGACGAGCAGCTGCGACTCAATGCGCTGAATGTCCGGCTGGTGCAGCAGCATCTGGATCAGGTGATCCAGCAGTTGCTCGGTTGTGCTGTCGGCCTGGGTGGGGTCCGGGTGTACGGAGTAGGAGTCTCCGATCACGGCCTTGCGCCCCTCGTAGACACAGAAGGTGAAGCCGCAGACGCGGCCGCGATCGAGCGCGACGAAGCCGGGCAGAATGCGTGCGTCGAGATACTGCAGGATGAGTTCACTGGAGCTCTGGTAGTCCCAGTGCAGCCGCTGCTGCCAGACCCGGGCCTCCTCTTGCACGAGCGGGCGCAGCTGCCGGGCGGAGAAGTGGCGGATATCCAGGAATTCGAGTTGGGTGGTGACAGACATGCGACGCGATTCCCATCGAGCTTATAGGAAAACGCGCTGCAAGAATTGCCTCTGCCGTTGCTGCAGTCGGTACTGGTTACTGTCTTGCTGCAACACGGTAGACAGCCAGGCCCTGCGTGTCGTTGAGGAAGACGGGGGTGTACATGCGGCCGGCCAGCCACTGGTTAAGCGAGCCCGTGTCGCGGATGGGGACTACCAGCAGATGCTCTTCGGGCGGCACGCCATCGGTGCCGTAGTGCACCATAGGCTGGTTGCGGTAGAACGCCATGCCATAGTCGATGTCGCGCTTGACATTGAGCATCGCGACGCGCGGGACGCCTGGTGCCTCCTGCGCAATCTGACGGGCCAGCGGACGCGCCGAGTAGTTCTCATCCAGCTCCCGGCCGTGGAAGCCGAGCAGAAAGATCATGCAGCCGATGACGGGAAGCAGTGTGGCCGCCCGCAGCTGCTGTGCGCCGAAGCGGTGAATGATGAGCCACACACAGGCCGCTACAGCCACTGCCGCCGCGCCTGCGCCCAGCAGCCAGGCAGTGGAGGGCACCAGCGTCTCATACTTCATATGCTGCGGTGCCAGTACCAGCACAAAGACGAGCAGCCCGCACAGGGCAGCATGGGCCAGTTGCAGCCACTGGGGCAGACCCGCGCTGCGGATGCGGAACAGGTAGTCTGCCGCCAGAATGGTGATGGGCGGAATCGCCGGCAGAATATAGCCCGGCAGCTTGGAGCCGGAGAAGGAGAAGAACAGAATCGGGATAAGCGCCCATAGCACCAGGAACTCCGGAAAGGCGTCGCCCGCGCGGGCGTGAGAGAGGTAACGCTGCGGGTGGTGGCGCACCTTCCACTCCGCAATGGAGATCTGAATGGAGTCCACCATGGCGCGGATGGCAACGACGGTCCAGGGCATCAGACCCAGCAGCACCACCACCAGGTAGTACCAGATGGGCTGATGGTGCTGGTAGCGGTTCGTTGCAAACCGTTCCAGATTGTGCTCCAGAAAGAAGAGCCGGTAGAACGTCGGATTCTTCTTCTGGACGGCGATGTACCAGGGCAGCACGATGACCAGGTACATCAGGATGCCGGGCCACCACAGCGTGCGACGCAGCGCCGACCACTCCTTGCGCAGACCCACGAAAGCCAGCACGATGACGAAGGTCAGGAAGGGTGCCACCGGGCCCTTGGCCAGCGTGGCAACTGCCCCAAAGAAGTAGAGGTCAAACAGCCAGAACTTCTTGCCGGTCTCGTACCACGCATACCAGCCCAGCATACCGATGCAGAACGGTGCGGCGAGCTGCATATCCGTCGAGGCGCCGCGGGCAAAGCTGGCGACGCCCACGCAGGAGGCTGTAATGAGCGCGGCATCCAGGTGGCCGCCCGGGCGAAACCGCCGCATGTGCAGGAAGATGAGAAAGATGAGGGCGAAGGTGGCCGAGGTGGAGGGCAGCCGTGCCGACCAGTCTGAGACGCCGAACTCCTTGAAGAAGCTCATCGCACGCCAGTAGTAGAGCGCGGGCTTCTCAAGCCATGGCTTGCCATACAGGATCGGTGTGACCGTGCCTCCGACGATGCAGTGATACGAGGCCTCCAGGTCTGCCGGCCGCAGGCTGTGGGGCACCATCCGTGCGTGGTAGCGGTGGCAGATCTCCGAGTGCGTCTCGAGCATCTCGCGAGCGATCTGCGCGTAGCGTGGCTCGTCGGCGCCCACCAGGCCGATCTGGTCGCCACCAAACATTGGCACCAGTCCATAGAGCAGCAGGAAGCCGGTGATCAGGGTCAGCACCAGGAACTCGCGGCTGGCCTCAAAGCGCGCCAGGCTCTTAAATCGCTGCAGCCATCCGCGGGGTGGCTTGCCCGCAGGCGGGGTGCCCTCCGGGGAGTCGCTCATGGCGTTGACGTAGTAGATGCGTGACACAGCTAGCAGAGTCCTGTTCGCAGACGTGCGAGGATGCGCTCGGTGGCCACGTGGAGAGGTCCGTCGAGTGTGCAGCCACTGGCGTTACGATGTCCGCCGCCGCCGAAGTGCTCGGCGACCTGTGCCACATTCACGCGGCCCTTGCTGCGGATGCTGAGGCGGAACTGGCCGGAGGGCTCGACCTCGCGGAGGAAGACGGCCGATTCCACGCCGGCGATACCGATCAGGTAGCCCACAACACCTTCGCAGTCCTCGGCGTCGGCACCGGTGCTGGCAAGGTCCTGACTGGTGACCCAGGTCCACGCCAGTTGCCCCTCCGTCTGCATGTTGGAGAGCGCGACCGCCAGCAGGCGGACCTTGCTCTCCGGGTTAGAAAAGTAGACTTCGCGGGCGATCTGGCTGGGGCTGGCACCGTGCATAGCCAGACTATGGGCCAGGGCAAAGGTCTGCGCGTTGGTGCTGGCGTAGGTGAAGGAGCCGGTATCGGAGAGCACGGCCGTGTACAGGCAGGTAGCGATCGAGGGCGTAATCTGCACGTCGGCCGCGAGTGCGATGCGGTAGACCAGCTCGGCCACCGCGCAGGCGTTCTCGTCGATCCAGTTGGTCGCCGCATAGTTGCGCCCGCTGGCATGGTGGTCAATGTTGATGAGCGTGCGTCCGTCCAGTCCCTGCAGCCCGGTGCGCGTGGTGGAGTCGCACTCCAGGATGATGACCGGGCCGCGCGTGTGGCTGGCGTCCCTGCCGATGTGGATGCGCTGCACGCCAGGCAGATTGCGGTAGATGTTGGGGACGGGGTCTGCCAGCACCAGTTCCGTGGTGCATCCCATCTGCTCCAGAATCTCGCCGAGCGCCAACACGGAGCCTACGGCATCGCCGTCGGGACGGGCATGCGACGTAACCGTGAAGTGTGCGGTGGAGCGAAAGGTCTCCAGCAGCTGAGCGATGGAAGCTTCGGGACTCATGCGTTCGGCGAGGGCTCCTGAGGTGGAGTGGCCGGAGATGCGGAACCCTTACCCTGCTTCAGGCGAGCCTCACGCTTCCGAGAGCGGGAGAGTAGCTCCTCAATGCGGGTGGTCAGCTTGTGCGAGCGGTCGATGGCAAAGCTCAGCTCCGGCACATGGCGAACGCCCATGCGCTCCCGCAGCTGCGAGCGGATGTAGGCGCGTGCCGTCATCAGGCCCTGCAGGGTGGAGTCCTCTTCCGCCTCGTTGCCGTGCACGGCCACAAAGACGCGGGCCGATTTGCCGCCCGGGGCGAGCACAACATCCGTGACATAACAGGGGGCGATCCGGGGGTCCGAGAGCTCGCCTTCCAGCATGGCTCCAATCTCCTCAGAGAAGGTGCTGGCGACTCGACTGCGGTGGTACGATCTGGCGCGTGGCTCGGGCATAGGTCAACAGGGAAACGGGGTCGGCAAGAGGGATGCCGCACAACGTTTCAGTCTACGCGAGTGCGGGGCTCTGCCGCAATGAATTTGTGTTCAGTCGGGCAGGATCTCGGCAAAGGAGTCCGTAATCTCTGCGCTCAGGCCGGCGGCGAAGCTGTGCGCGGCGCGGTCCACCTGCTCCAGCTGTCCGGTCAAGTAGCTTGGCGAGCTGGAGATAGCTGCGATGCCAAGGCTGGCGCGGTTCCACACAATACCGTCGTCGAGCTCCGCAATGGAGATGTTGAAGGAGTGGCGGAGCTTCTCTTTGATCGACCGCACGACCTGGCGGCGGTCCTTGAGGGACTGCGCGTTGGGGATCTCAATCTCCAGGGTCATGCGGCCGATCGGCATGGCAACGGCTCCTGCGGAGCTAGGCAGAGTAGAAGTGAGTGGCCAGAAAGTTGTTACGGAACTTGCCCTTGGGGTCGTAGTGCTCCACCAGCGCCTTGAACTCTGCCATGCGCGGGTAAAGCGCCTGCAGCGTCTGCGGGGGCACGGTGAACAGCTTGGCCCAGTGCGGCCGCGCAGCAAAGGGGGCCAGCTTGGCCTCAATCAGCGGCAGCAGCGCGGTGACCTCGGGCGTCTGCTGCTTCCAGGTAAAGTGCAGGGCAAGCGAGTCGCGCTGGTAGGCCATGCTGAGCCATAGGTCGTCCGCGGCGATGGTGCGGAACTCGGTGATAAGCAGATGTGGCGTGATCTGGTCGGCGAGCTGCTGCACGGCGCGGATGGCCTGGTAGGCGTGCTGGCGTGGCACAAAGTACTCGGTCTGCAGCTCGGCCCCGCTGGAGGGCGTGAAGTTCATGCGGAAGTGCGGCATGCGTTCGTACCACGGCCCGGGGATACCCTGCTGGTCGGTGCAGTTGATGGCGTCCAGGTTGCGGATGGGGTGCAGCTTGGTGGTGGCCACCGTGGCCCCGTAGAAGGTTGGTGGCATCTCCGGCTGGCTGCCCGGCTGGTAGCGCCGCTTGAGCCACACTTCGCTGGCGCGATTGTTCTGCCAGTCCGTAAACAGGCTGACGCTGTAACCGGCGCCAAAGATCTCGTCCAGATGGTGCTCCAGCTGGTCAAACGAGAGATTTTCGTAGACGACCTGATACATCTGGAAGCTGGGAATGACGTCGAGCGTAATGTGGGTGACCACGCCGAGCGCTCCCAGCCCGACGACTGCGCCGTGGAAGCGGTCGCCATCCTGTGCGCGGCTCAGATGCACCACCTCGCCGCTGGCGGTGACCAGTTGCAATGCCGAAACGGCGGTGGACAGGTTGCCGTTGTGCAGGCCGGAGCCATGCGTGGCCGTGGCGCACGCTCCCACCACGGAGACATGGGGCAGCGAAGCCAGATTGTGAACGGCGAAGCCCTGCGCATCCAGCCATGGAGCGAGCTTGCCATAGGTCACTCCAGCGCCTACGGTCACGGTGCGGGCTGCGGCATCCAGCACCATGGAGTCCAGGGCCTTGAGCGAAATCTGCGCAGCGTCGCTGTCGGCGATGGTGTTGAACGAGTGGCGCGCGCCGAGCGGCTTCAGCTTCGGCAGCGCCTGCACCACTTCGCGCACCTGCTCCAGGTTGGCTGGCTGATAGAGGTGGTGCGTGTGGTAGTGCAGATTTCCGGCCCAGTTCGTCCGGTCCGTGGTGTCCTGGGGAATGGCGTCGATTGCAGGCATTGCCGTGGTTTGCGCACCGGCAAGGCGTGCAAGCATGCTGCCGGTGACGAAGGCTCCTGAGGATTTTAAAAACTCACGCTTATTCATTGTAGAGAATTGACCTTTACGCATTCGGCATATGCCGGA
>JAGWNX010000149.1 GCA_028872955.1 Acidobacteriota bacterium | reverse complement strand
CGGGCACATCACGCAGATCGATGAAAACCAGGTGGTCTTGCAGGAGCTGGTGCAGGACGCCACCGGTGACTGGGTGCAACGCACCGCAACCCTTCAATTGCAGGAGAGCAGCAAATGATGTCCCTTCGGCTTGAACGTGCAAGCGTGGCCCGTTGCCTGGCCGGCGCGGCGCTGCTGTGGGGGCTCGCCGGCGCCGCCGTCGCGCAGGCCGCCAACGTGTTGCAGAGCGTGGGTGCCAGCACCCAGGGCGGCGAGGTGGTGGTGGACCTGAAGTTCGCCCAGCCGCTGAGCGCTGCGCCCACCGGATTCACCATCGACAACCCCGCCGCGGTGGTTCTCGACTTCCCCGGAGTCGGCTCCGAGGTGGGCATGAACGCGCTCAGCGCGGCGCAGGGTAACCTGCGCTCGGCCCAGGTGGTGCAGGCCCAGGGCCGCTCCCGCGTGGTGCTGAACCTGCGTCAGAGCACCTCCTACAAGACCCGCATCCAGGGCAACCAGCTGCTGGTGGTGCTGGACGCGCCGCCCAGCCAGCAGGCCAACGCCAGCGCGAGCGCGACCCCGGTCAGCGCGCCGGTGCATTTCGCGCAGCCGCTCAACGCCAGCCAGCTGTCGCTGCGCACGGTCGACTTCCACCGCGGCAACAACGGCGCCGGGCGCGTGGTGGTCGGGCTGCCGAACAGCCAGGTCGGCGTCGACATCAGCCAGCAGGGCCAGAACATCGTCGTCGATTTCCTCAACACCCGCCTGCCCGACGTGTTGCGCCGGCGCATGGAGGTGGGCGACTTCGCCACCCCGGTGAAGTCCATCACCACCTTCCAGATGGGGGACAACGTGCGCATGGTGGTGCAGCCCTCGGGCGCCTACCAGCAAAGCGCCTACCAGGCCGACAATCAGTTCGTGCTGGAGGTGCACCCGGTGGCGGCCAAGCCCAACCAGCTGGCCGAGGGCAACGGCCCGGGCTACCACGGTCAGAAGCTGTCGCTGAACTTCCAGAACATCGACGTTCGCTCGCTGCTGCAGGTGTTCGCCGACTTCACTGGCCTGAACGTGGTGGTCAGCGACTCGGTGCAGGGCTCGCTGACCCTGCGCCTGAAGGACGTGCCGTGGGACCAGGCGCTGCACATCATCCTGCAGGCCAAGGGCCTGGGTGAGCGCAAGGACGGCAACGTGCTGTGGATCGCTCCGCGCCAGGAGATCATCGCCCGCGAGAAGACCGAGCTGGAGGCCGCCAAGTCGGTGCAGGCCCTGGAGCCGCTGAAGACCGAGACCTTCGAGCTCAACTACCAGAAGGCCGGCGCGGTGGTGGCGCTGCTGACGGGCGCGACGGGCGGCGTGCAGCAGGGCGCCCCCGGAACCGCTCCGACTCCGTACCCGGTGCTCAGCAACGCGACCACGTCGAGCGCCAACACCTCGCGCATCCTGTCGTCGCGAGGCACGGTGATCGCCGATCCGCGCACCAACCAGATCTTCGTCACCGACGTGCCGTCGAAGCTGGAGGAGATCGCCAGCTTCATCCACAAGATCGACAAGCCGGTGCGCCAGGTGCTGATCGAGGCCCGCGTGGTCGAGGCCACCGACCAGTTCGGCCGCTCCCTGGGCGCCAAGCTGGGCTTCTGGAACAACAACGTTCCCGGCGCGAGCAACAACCCCGGCTACGGGGTCGGCGGCAACTACCTCGGCGTGGGTCAGGCCACCGGCCAGACCCTGGCCAACGGCGCCACCATCACCGACACCCAGTTCG
>JAGWNX010000148.1 GCA_028872955.1 Acidobacteriota bacterium | reverse complement strand
GCACTCGGCGGAAGTCCACGCGGCCCAGAAGGCATTCCAAGACAAGTGGAACGCTGACCAATCCGCTGCCGCTGCCGCAAGCCACACGCTCGACATCATGTCGAGGGATCACCTCAAGTAAGGAACACACATGGACGCAAGTCCCTCTCTCGGTCTCTCGGTATTCGCTGCCGACGCTAAGGAACCCTCAACGGCTTCCCCGGCACCTGCAGACCCTTCCGCAAGCCCGGTGGGAGGGGTTGCTCCCCCTGTCTCCTACACCAACAAGACCGACGAGGACTTCGCGGCTGCCGCTGCACAGAAGGCGGCGGCTGCGAATGACCCCGACACCCGGTCCACCTTCGAGCTTTGGGCCGAGTCGGATAGCTCCGCCTACGCCCTAGCTCACTTTATTCAGAACGCTGGGTTCACTCACGACCCCAGCTACACGCTGCCGCCCTCAGGAACCCAAGCGTGGTCCGACCTCACCAAGGGCATCCCTGACGACCAGTTGGATCGCTTGAGCGGCGCAGTGAGTGCGCAGCATGCCCAGTTCTTGGCTGACCGCATCCGGTCAGACGACGAGAACGAGAAGGAGTGGCAGAACGGCAATCACTCGAAGTGGGGCCGGCTCGGTCTCGGGCTGGTAGACCCGGCCAACCTCGCCCTGATGCTCACGGGCATCGGGGAAGCCAACGATGCCTCGCGCGTCGTTAGGTTCCTCAAGGGAGGCGCATATGCCGGCGCGGCCAATGCTGCGTTCACTGGGGCCTTGGGCTACCTCAACGGCACCCCAAACGCCCACGCCATCGCTGCGGCGGCGATCCAGGGCTTCGCTCTGGGCGGTGCCCTCCACGGCATTCTGCCTCCTGGCGAGACTGCTGCTGCCTCCAATGACATCCAGAACGCGCTGCGCACGACTGCGCTGAACGAACTCTCGGATCACATCGACCAGGGGACGGTCCCTGAGGAAGCGGTACACCCGGCTGTCCTCGCGGAGATGCGCGCCAACGACGCTGCGGCGGCTCACGCTGAAGCAGTGGAGTCGGTGCATGCTGAACTCGACAGCCAGCGAGATTCGCTCGTAGAGGTTGCCTCGGGCCTCACTCGGCAGAACGATCTGCGGGCTGCCACCAAGGAGCTTGGGGACCACGAAAGTGCCCTCACGAAGGCTCAGGCTGACCTAGAAGCCGTACCGGAACCCAAGACTGCTGAGGATCACCTCCCCGACATCCTCGACCGGATGTCCAACGAAGACGCAGTCTCCTACGGGGACAGTGCCGACGACCCCAAGATCGTCAAGGAGCGCACTCGGGCAGCGAAGCAGGAAGCTGCGGATGCGGCTGACAAGTCCAAAGCGCAGTACCTGGCTGACAAGGGCAACGCGATGGACGCCGTCGATAACGCTGAAGATCGGGCTGTTCGGCAGCGAGCGATCGTTCAACGCATGCGCGACGCGGAGCAGGCCCAGAAGGATCTGCGAGACCACGATACAGCTGTCGAGAAGGCACAGGGCGACCCCAACAAGCTAGTCCAGGTCATCCGTGACGATGCGACCCGAGCGAAGCTCTCAGAGGCCCTCAAGCCGCCTGAGGAACTCCCCAACGAAGCTCAGGCATCTGAAGTGCCCGTTGAGAGTCCCAGCGGGGCCGGCGCGCACAGCATGGGTGCTGCTGAAGCTAGCGACACGATGTCGCCCGCTGTCGAGCTAGACCCAGCAGCCGTGAAGGTCACCAAGGATGTTCCGCAGTCCAGTAGGGCTTCGG
>JAGWNX010000088.1 GCA_028872955.1 Acidobacteriota bacterium | reverse complement strand
TCCGGCCGGCTCTCCGGCATCCAGTCCAGCACGTCAACCAGCGCCATGGCGTACCAGCCCATGGCGCGCGACCAAACCTCCGGGGAGAGTCCCGTCGTCTTGTCGGCCCAGGGCATCTGCCTCGACTCATCCCAACCGTGCCGCAGCAGCCCGGTCTTTGCATCGCGCATGTGCTCGTCCATCAGCAGCAGCTGCTTCGCAATGTCTGGCCAGTCGCTCTCCACCTGAAACGTAGCCGCATACATCGCGCGGAAAGGCTCCGCCATGTAGGCGCTATCCAGCCACATCTGGTTGGGATAGATCTTCTTATGCCAGTAGCCGCCGCTGGGCAGTCGCGGCTGCAGTTCCAGCTGCTGGTGGATGTACTTCGCCGCCAGGTAGTACTTGGGTTGGCGCGTCACCCGGTACAGCATGGTGACCGCGCGGCCCATCTCCACCTCGTCCAGACTGTGCAGGTCAGCGCCGTATCCCGTAATTGTGCCTTGTGGCGTTACATAACGATCCACCGCTGCCTTGACATAGCGGAAGGAGTCGCCATCGGCGGTCGCCTGCCAGTGCGCCGTCATGCCATCCAGCAGCACACCCTCGGTGTATCCCCAGTTGCCCGGCCGGTTATCCGTTGTCACCACACCGGCGGGAAACTCCCGCTCAATCGAGGCAGCTACGGCAGCAGCCGTCGCCTGTGTGTTGCTTTGCGCCAGCATGCCCTGCGCAAGCCCCATTGCCACTACGGCAGCCCCACACCACCCACGCATCATCTCGCCTCACCCGCACAGCCAAAGTGGTCACACCAATTCGCAACCAGCATACGCTGTCTGGAGCAACTCTGGCTCGTGCCAGCTCAACTGCAGCTGAGTGCGGTCCACACGCCGGCGGTGGTGCCGCTGGAGCCCGCGATCCCGAGGTCCACAAACTGACTGGCGGCAACCGGAACGGTACCCGTCGCCGTGCATGTGCCGCCACTGCTGGCCGTGCAAGCCAACGTCGTAGCCGACATCGCGCCCAGCACGCCCACACGCAGCGTCACAGTAATCGGATTCGACTGCAGCGAGTAGACGCTCAGCAAGGTCGCCGTGCAGGCCGCAGGCACCCACGTCAGCACCGTCACATCCTCGGTACCGCTGCCGTTCGGGCTGTTCACCGCATAATAGCTCGCGTTGTACGAGACGCCGTGATACATCGACAGAAAGTTGCCCGCAGCAGGCCCCGTGCTGGTGCCACTGCCGCCGCTTGCGCCTGTTGCTCCCTGCGGAATCGTGAAGTTGAGAATGGCAGCCGTTGCACTGCCGCTGTTAGTCACGCTGGCCTGCGTACCGGCAGCTCCTGTGGTCACCGTTCCTACGGTTATGGTGGCCGCCTGCCCCGTGGGGCCGCTCGGACCAGTCGCACCCGCCGCCGCCAGCACACTCCATGCTGCCGGAGACTGATCCGGCTGGGAACCGGTGCTGCCCTGAACCGCCAGGTAAGTCGCGCCGTTGTAGCTCACTGCATCGTTCAGCACGTAGCCGGCCAGGGAGCTCCACGCGCCGCGGTAGTTGATGCCTGGCGCCCCGGCAGGCCCCTGCGGCCCCTGCACACCAGCGCTGCCCGTCGGCCCGGCTGGCCCCACTGGACCGGTCGCACCCGCTGGCCCGGCTGGACCGGCTGGCCCCTGCGGACCAACCGGACCTGAGGCTCCTGCAGGTCCCGTCGGACCCGCTGGGCCTGCAGCACCCGTAGCACCGGCCAGCCCTTGCGGCCCGGCAACTCCCGGCGGACCCTGCGGACCAACGGCCCCGGCGGCACCCGTCGGCCCCGTGGCGCCCGCCTGCGCCAGCAACGCCCAGGCCTGCGGATTCACAGCCGGCAACAGACCGGTGTTGATGGACAGCGCAATATAGCTGGAGCCGTTGGAGCTAACGGCATCCCCAACCGAGTAGACCGGGCCTGCCTGCCAGACACCCTGGAAGCTGACCGGTGGCCCCTGCGGACCAGTCGCGCCTGCCGGGCCGGCTGGACCTGCCGGACCGGTTGCGCCTGCCGGACCGACAGGCCCGGTCGCACCAGCTGCGCCCGGCACACCAGCAGGCCCCTGCGGCCCCGCTGCACCCACCGGACCCGCAGGTCCTTGCGGCCCCATCAATCCCTGCGGGCCAATCGGGCCCGGCGCACCGGCTGCGCCGTTCGCCCCCGCGGCTCCCGGTGCTCCAGCCGACCCCTGCACCCCTGCCGGCCCCTGTGGCCCAGCCGGCCCCTGGGCCCCCGTCGGCCCCTGCGAGACCAGCGTAATATCCAGCTCAGCCGGATGCGCCGTCAGATCATTCTCCTTGCTATCGAACTGCACCGCCGCGCTGGCCGCCGTCAACGCCAGACCATTGTTGGTCGTCGGCGAACTCACCCAGCCCTGCACGGTCGACGTCACGTCCAACGTGTAGAAGGCACCCGCCTGCGTCACCTGCAGCGAGCCGATGGCACTGCCCGTCGTCGGCAACGAGGCATAGGTCACGCTGTACTCGCCCCACGCCGCGCTCACCGGTGCCACCGTCACGGCACCGGAGGTATCCACCCGGTTGCAGTACAGGCGCAGCGTGGCGTGTGCCACCTGGGCAGCACTGGTCCCTGCGGGCAGCGGGCTCAGGTCAAACTCCAGCAGCCCGGAGTACCCCGATCCCACATACACATTCGAAAGTGTGCCACTGTTCACGCCGGGCAAGGCGCTGTTCACGTGGGCATCCGCCACCAGAGTCGCCTGAGTTGCCCGCGCAACACCGCCCCACACGGTCAGCGCGAGCATGATGCCCAGCACAGGCCGCCATCCTGACTGCCCTCTCATCCTGGCCTCTTCCTGCAGGCATAGCACCTTCGCCGCGCATCAGCGTCGGCGAAGGCCTACCCTGCCGGTCAACGATCCTTGCTCTACGGTTCACGTCGGCTGGCCATGTTCCTGGCCATACACTCTGTCAGGTGCAACCACTGGGAGTGCGTCCTTTGTATTCCAAACGCCGCCGCCGCACAAGTACAGATTTCACTCCTCCGGCAACTCACCCGCCAGCGTCATTCCCTCACCCCACTGCAATCCCCTATAGTGCATAGGACAGCACTTTCCCCAGCGAGGACCTCTGTATGAGCACGCTCCCGAACACTCCCGGCCAAACGCCGAACCCTGCCACCCTGGTCAATATTCCGCGTCTCATCACGGCGTATTACTCCCTGCGGCCAGACCCTGCCCTCTCCGCCCAGCGTGTCGCATTCGGCACCTCCGGCCACCGCGGCAACGCCCTGCACGCCTCGTTCAACGACGCCCACATCGCTGCCATTACGCAGGCAATCTGCGAGTACCGCAAAGCGCAGAGCGTCACCGGCCCACTCTTCCTGGCGCAGGATACGCACGCCCTCTCCGAGCCCGCCTTCACCACCGCGCTCGAGGTGCTCGCCGCCAACGGCATCGACGTCATGATCGACGACCAGCTCGGCTACACCCCCACGCCAGCGCTCTCCCACGCCATCCTGACCTATAACGCAGGCCGCAACGACGGGCTGGCCGATGGCATCGTCATCACTCCCTCGCACAACCCGCCCGACGATGGCGGCTTCAAGTACAACCCACCCAACGGAGGCCCTGCCGACACCACCGCCACCAAGTGGATTGAAAATCGCGCCAACGAGATCATCGCCGCCGGTTCCAACGCCGTGCAGCGCATCCCCTTTACCCGCGCACTTGCCGCCGGCACCACCCACCGCCACGACTACGTCTCGGCCTACGTCAACGACCTGGCCAACGTCATCGACTTCGAGGTGCTGCGCGACACGACCCTCAAGCTCGCCGTCGACCCACTTGGCGGCGCCGGCGTGCACTACTGGCCACGCATCGCAGAAAAGTATCTTCCTTCGTTACAAATCCTCAACCCCTACGTCGACTTCACCTTCCGCTTCATGACCTGTGACTGGGACGGCAAGGTCCGCATGGACTGCTCCAGCCCCTACGCCATGGCCTCCATGATCGCCAACAAGAGCGCCTTCGACGTCGCCTTTGCCGCAGACACTGACCATGATCGGCACGGCATCGTGACCCGCACCACCGGCCTGCTCAATCCGAACCACTATCTCGCCGTCTGCATCCAGTACCTCTTCACGCATCGTCCGGGCTGGTCGCCCGCCGTCGGCATCGGCAAGACTCTGGTCTCCTCCAGCATCATCGACCGTGTCGCCGCCGGCCTGAACCGCCCCATGATGGAGGTGCCGGTCGGCTTCAAGTGGTTCGTCGATGGTCTCATCGGCGGCACACTAGGGTTCGTCGGCGAGGAGTCCGCCGGTGCCACCTTCCTGCGCAAAGATGGCTCGGTCTGGACCACGGACAAGGACGGCCTCATCCCCGGCCTGCTGGCAGCTGAGATGACCGCGCGCACCGGGAAGGACCCCGGCCAGCACTACGCCGACCTCACCGCTCGCTACGGCGCGCCTACCTACCAGCGCATCGACGCCGCCGCAACCAAGGACCAGAAGGCAAAGCTCGCCAAACTCTCCCCCTCCCAGGTCACCGCCAGGCAGCTGGCCGGTGAACCCATCACGGCCATTCTGACCGAGGCCCCCGGCAACCACGCCAGCATCGGCGGCCTGAAGGTGGCTACCGAGAATGGCTGGTTCGCCGCCCGCCCCTCCGGCACCGAAGATGTGTACAAGATCTACGCCGAGAGCTTCCGCGGGCCGGACCACCTCAAGCAGATTCAGACCGAGGCCCAGGAGTTGGTCTCCGCCGCAATTGCCTAGCGCAGCCACGATCGCCGGCGGCACATCGCTCCTAAAGGCAGTTGGCCGGAGCATCGGCAACGGCATACGAAACGAAGACTACTGCCGGCGGGTTGCACTGCCCGCCAAACACCGACGGGGCCTCGCGGCCCCGTCTTCTTTGCGTTCCATCGCTCGATTATGCGATGTCTGTCGCGTAGCGCACGCTCTCGGCAAAGCGTTGCGCCGGCCTGCGTCCCAGTGAGCTCGCCAGCAGTCGCTTCATACGGCCAGAGGCCTGCGTCACCGCCTGGTGCAGGCTTGGTGCGCTGCCGGTTACCGACATGGGCGGATAGCCCGCAAAGCGAACCTCCATCATGCAGCGCTTATCCGCTGCACCCACCTTCTCGCCATCCTCATCACTCAGGTGCACGGCAACTCGCGTCACCTGCGCGCCAAAGCGCCGCAACGACTGCTGCACCTGTACCTCAACAAACTGCGCCAGAGGAGCGTGTACGGCTACATGGTTATCACTGTGGATCTGAATCATCATCTGGTATCTGTCTCCTTCCGCTGCTGTCGCAACGGTTCGAGCGCGGGACCCATTCCCGTGATCAGTATTCGAGAGCTTACTCCAATTCCCGACTTTGTGCACGTGTCGCCATCACAGTTGCCCTGCCCCAAAGGTCGTAGTCTTTCCTCTGCGCAAACGGCATAGAATCTGCTACTTGGCGGCTTCCTGTGCAGGCACCACGTCGCCGCGCAACTCCGGCACCTGCCGCACCAGCTCGTCTGCCACCATGCGCCCAAACACCGCCTGGCCCTTGGCGTTCAGGTGCGTGCGATCTAACTTCGGTGCCGCTTTCCCGCTGTTCTCAGCCTGGGCATCCGGGTGCGTCTCCGCGTCAAACGCGTCCGCCTGCTGCTGCGTCATGGTGTCCAGCAGCTTCGTCGACATCGCGTTCAGATCAATCACGGCAACATGCTCCGCCTGCCCCACCGCGCGCGCGGCCGCGGCGTACTCGTTCAGGTCCTCAATCACTTTGCCGTCCCGGTAGGTCCTGCGGCTCAGCGAAGTCACCAGCACGGGCACCGCGCCCAGCGCACGCACATCAGCGATGTAGCGCCGCAGATACTCCTGATAGGTCGTCTGCGGATCGGTATGGCGCTTCGCATCCGGCTTCTGATCGTTATGCCCAAACTGAATGAGGTAGTAGTTCCCTTTGTCGGCCAGCGACTTCGCCCACGCCCCCTCGTCTACAAAGCTCTTCGTGCTGCGGCCATTCAGCGCCTCGTTGATACATGTCACATTCCTGGTAACAATCTCGCAGAAACCCTTGCCCCAGCCACCTCCGGCATTCACCGTGGAGTCCCCCACCAGGACAATCGTCACCGGTGCTGCCGCCGCTGCCTGCGCTGCTGCCACGCCCATCACCAACCCCATCGCCACCACTGCCAAGCCGCTCGTCCGCATCCTGCCCCTCCAGGCTCAGTCTAGCGCGGCCTGCGGATATCCCAACGGCACACGCGGCGTGGCGTCCGCCATGCGGCATATTCGATAATCGAACGTTTGTGCGAAATAGATTGACAACGCACTCCGCGCGGCGAAGCATAGTCTTCCAACAGGGAGACTCGATATGCACGACGTGCCGTCCACACCTGCCACCCCGCCAACCACCAACAGGCACCTCATCCGCTGGGTCGAGAAGATGGTGGATCTATGCCAGCCCGACCGTGTGCACTGGGTCGATGGCTCGCAGGCCGAGTACGACACCCTCTGCCAGCAACTGGTGCGCTCAGGCACCTTCCTCAAGCTCGATCCCCAACTCTGGCCGGGCTGCTTCTATGCGCGCTCCGCACCCAACGACGTAGCCCGCGTCGAGGACCGCACCTTCATCTGCTCCCTCTCCAAAGACAATGCAGGCCCCACCAACAATTGGGAGGATCCCTTTGTCATGCGCAAACGGCTCAAGGGGCTGTTCAAGGGTGCCATGTGTGGCCGCACCATGTACGTGCTGCCCTTCTCCATGGGCCCCATCGGCTCCCCCATGTCGCAGATCGGCGTGCAGCTTACGGACTCTCCCTACGTTGTGGTCAACATGCGCATCATGGCACGCATCGGACTTCCCGTCTTTGCGGAGATTGATCAGGACACCAAACGCGTCGTCCCCTGCCTGCACTCCGTAGGAGCACCGCTGGCGCCGGGCCAGCAGGACGTCCCCTGGCCCTGCAACGAAGAGAAGTACATCGTGCACTTCCCCGAGACGCGCGAGATATGGTCCTACGGCTCCGGCTATGGCGGCAACGCATTGCTGGGCAAGAAGTGCTTCGCCCTGCGCATCGCCTCAAACATCGCTCGCGACGAAGGTTGGATGGCGGAACACATGCTCATCCTAGGTGTCGAATCCCCTGCCGACGCCAACGGGAAGACCGAGAAGACCTACGTCGCAGCAGCCTTTCCATCCTCCTGCGGCAAGACCAACTTCGCCATGCTCATTCCACCGGAGGGCTTTGATGGCTGGAAGGTATGGACCGTCGGCGACGACATCGCATGGATCAAGCCAGACGCCAGGGGCCAGTTGCACGGCATCAATCCGGAGGCGGGCTTCTTCGGCGTTGCGCCCGGCACCAGCATGAAGACCAACCCCAACGCCATGGCCTCCCTGGCACGCAACACCATCTTCACCAACGTCGCGCTCACCCTTCGTAACGGACAGCCCGAGGGCGTGTGGTGGGAGGGCATGACCGACGAGCCTCCGACCGCCAGCGACGCACACCTGGCCATGCTGGACTGGCGCGGCGAACCCTGGACCCCGGCCATTGGCAAAGCCACCGGTAAGCCCGCCGCACACCCCAACGGCCGCTTCACCGCACCAGCGTCGCAGTGCCCCACCATCGATCCGGAGTGGGAGAACCCCAACGGCGTGCCCATCTCCGCCATCGTCTTTGGTGGACGTCGCCCCTCCACCATGCCCCTCGTCTACCAGGCCTTCAACTGGTCGGCAGGCGTGTACATCGGTGCCACCATGGGCTCAGAGACCACCGCCGCCGCAGGGGCTCCGGTGGGCAAGGTGCGCCGCGACCCCATGGCCATGCTGCCATTCTGCGGCTACCACATGGGCGACTACTTCCGCCATTGGATCAAGATGCAGCGCAACCTCTCGTCCACGCCACGCGTCTTCCACGTCAACTGGTTCCGCAAGGACGCAGACGGCAACTTTCTCTGGCCCGGCTACTCGGAGAACATGCGCGTGCTCAAGTGGATTGTGGACCGCGTACGCGGTCGCGCCCAGGGCAAAGAGACGCCTATCGGCTGGACCCCCTACTACAAAGACATCAACTGGACCGGAATGGACTTCCCCGAAGAGACCTTCAACGAGCTGCAGACCGTCGATCGCACCCAGTGGAGACGCGAGGTGATCGGCCACGAAGAGCTCTTTATTGACCTGCACGACCACCTGCCACCGGAGATGATCTACGAGCGCGAGTTGCTTATTTGTCGACTGTAAGTCATACGAGCTCAACCACTTGAATCGCAGATCTCTATACAGGAATTGTGTGAATGTAGCGTTGTGATTTCTGCTTGACGCCTAGTTCTGATCTAGGTACATTCGAGGTGTGACAGGGCTCCCTTCGGGTTGAGTCGGTCATAACGAAGTCCACCCACTTCGTTGTTTGAATGGAAAACCCACGCATCAGCCCCCACCGCGCTGCGTGGGTTTCCTTCTTTAATGCCCCGCCTCATCCGTCGGACACCCCTTCAGGCAGGCCCTCAAAGCCCCCCTTCAAAGCTCACATGTAGACCGCCTCTGTACAATCAGGTCGCCATGACCTTCGACTCCTCCAGCATCGCAGCGCTTATTGTGGCGGCCAGCTTTGCCGGGGGCCTGAACATCTACGCCACCATCCTGACGCTGGGTCTGCTGGCGCGAACGCACGTCGTGCTGCTGCCCCCGGGCCTGGCGATGCTCTCCAACCCCTGGCTCGTAGGCGCTGCGGGAACACTCTTCGCACTGGAGTTCTTTGCCGATAAGCTGCCCGGCTTTGACCTGGTTTGGAACGCGCTGCATACCTTTGTGCGTGTCCCGGTGGCGGCGCTCCTAGCATTTCAGGCTGCCAACCAGATGCCTGCCGGCATGCAGCTGCTGGCCACCTTGGCCGGCGCACTCATCGCAGTTGCCGCGCATGGCTCCAAAACTGTCCTGCGCGCGGCCGTCACTCCAGCGCCGGAGCCTGTCTCCAACATAGCGCTCAGCTCGAGCGAGGACCTGCTTGCCATCGGACTCACCTGGCTCGCCACCCACCACCCGTTCGCAGCAGCATCCATCGCCGGAGTGCTGCTGCTGGGCATCCTGCTGGCGGCTCGCGCCCTGGCCCGGGTCATCGGACGACCGCTTCGGCAGTTCTTCAGCCCCTTCTCCTCACCATCCCGGTAGACCGCGCGGCGCTAAGTGGAAGAAAAAGAGCTGTGCGCCCCGGCGCACAGCTCTGTGTGGAACTCTGGGCGCGTGAGCGCCCGAACCTCGTTACCGCCGATACCGCCGGCGCGCAGCTTCCACCAGACCCGCCGCTCCGGTCAGCACCAGCACAAACGTCCCCGGCTCCGGAACCGGCGTCACTGGCACGCCGCCATTGTCTCCGCCACCACCGGGATAGCTACCACCGCCACCCGTCGGATACCCACCGTTGTCGCCGCTGCCGCCATCTCCACCGCTCGAGCCGCCGTTGTTGCCGCCGCCGTTTGATCCACCTGTGCTGCCACCGTTGTTGCCGCCAGTGCCACCACCGGGAGTCGAGCCGCCGGTGTTGCCCCCGTTGTTGCCACCAGAGCCGCCCGGAGTCGAGCCGCCGGTGCTGCCGCCCGGGTTGCTGCCGCCGTTCGACCCACCGTTGTTCCCGCCTGAGCCGCCGCCAGGGTTACTGCCGCCGGTGGAGCCACCATTATTGCCACCTGTGTTGGACCCACCGGGCGTGCCACCACCACCGCCGCCGAAGAAGACCGGTCCCTGCCCACCGAAGAACGGGGAGTTGCCACCGTCCGAGGCGTAGCCGCTGCTGGGTGCGTCTCCCGCAGCAGGAAGCTCCGCAATCGTTGGGCCGGGGCTCTCATCCACCAGGCTGGTGGGCACAAACGGCCCATTCTTCTTTGCCAGCTCG
>JAGWNX010000087.1 GCA_028872955.1 Acidobacteriota bacterium | reverse complement strand
CTCATTGCGCAGCAACTGGCCGAGAGAACCGAGGGCTTCCTCGGCCACCCAGCCGCGAACAGCGTGATCCTCGTACCGTATTACGATCTGGTAGGTCCTGCTCTGCGTCTCCACCCAAGTCCTTCCCTTGCGCCGGTTCGTTCTCTAGGCCCGGGTGGGGGGCGAGAGGTCGTATTGCTTGATCTTGTAAAGCAGCGCCTTGTAGCTGATGCGCAGGTCGTTGGCGGCCGCCTTGCGGTTCCAGGCCACGCCCTCCAGCACCCGGGCGATTGCCAGGGCCTCCGCTTCGCCCTTCAGATTCTTCACCATCGCCTTCAGCCCGTTGCCGCTGGGCACCTCGCCGGAGGCGGCTTCCGGGGCGGCATTGACCGTGGCCGCCGGCTGCAGTTCGTCGATGATGGCCTGCTCGTCTCCTAATACCAGGTAACGATTGACCACGTTCTCCAGCTCACGCAGGTTGCCGGGCCAGTTGTGGGCCTCCAGGCAATCCAGCAGCGCCTGCGAGAACGGCAGCACCTCGCGTCCGTACCGGCGTGCGCCCTTGCGCATAAAGTACTCGCACAGCACCGGAATCTCGTCTTTGCGTTCGCGCAGCGGGGGCAGATTCAGCGTAAAGCCGTTGAGGCGGTAGTACAGGTCCTCGCGGAAGGACTTGTTGGCCATCGCCTCCTTCATATTGATGTTGGTGGCAGCGATCACGCGAACGTCCACCTTCATCGGCGAACGGCTTCCAAGCCGCATAAAGGTGCCGTCCTGCAGCACCTGCAACAGCTTAGCCTGCAGCAGCGCAGGCATCTCGCCAATCTCGTCCAGGAAGATGGTGCCGCCGGTGCAGATCTCGAACTTGCCGGGCTTGGTCTTGACGGCTCCGGTAAAGGCGCCCTGCTCGTAGCCAAACAGCTCGCTCTCCAGCAGGTCGCCGGGCACTGCGGCACAGTTCACCTTCAGAAAGGTCTTGTTGGCGCGCGAGGACATCTTGTGCGTGTAGAGCGCAAGAATCTCTTTGCCGGTTCCGCTCTCGCCCAGGATGAGGATCGGGATATCGGCCTTGGCCACCAGGGCAGCCTGGCTCTCCAGGTCCCGCATCCGCTTGCTGGCGCGCACAAACGAGTGGGTCTCGTTCAGCGGTACCTCGCGCAGCGTATCGACGGTCTCCTTCTTCTCGACGACCTGCAGGTGCTCCTCTACGGCGCGCTCCACGTCGCTGCCGAGGAACGGCTTCATGACGATGGCCCGCACGCCCAGGCGGATCACCATCTCCAGGTCGTTCAGGTCGGCGGAGCAGGAGAGCACCACCACCGGCAGGTTTGGCTTGGAGCAACGCACATGCGTCAGCAGCGGCATGGTGTCGCGATGCACGTGCAGCGCCAGCAACAACATATCCGGCGCGTCGCCCTGATCCAGCCGATCCAGCAACGTCTGCTCGTCCGAGAAGAGGACGAGCTCATACTTGTGCTCCAGCGTGGAGCGCAGGTAGTCCAGCACAGCCAGATCGGGCTCCAGAATCAGGAGCCGTGGCCGCGCCCTGGTCCCGGGCTTCAAGGCAGAGATCGAAGAGGACAACGTTGCTGACATAGTGAATCCTCAGACACTTACAAGGCCTGTCCGTTGCGCCGGCAAGGCAAAATCATCGCGACTGGCTACCAGATGTCTCAACGGAGAACTGGCAGGTCTCATGATGTGCGAAATCTGTTTCCACTTCCTGCAAAGTGACTCTCAGGAAAGCCTGCATTTCTCACATTAAAACCAAGAAAGCAGCTTCAGTGTTAAAAGTTTTGCGACATCAGGGAGAAAGGTTTTCCCTTTCTGGCCACGTAATCCAAGCTTACATAAGAACGGTCGTCCTGGGCAGAGAAAAAATTACACTTTCCGGGCAGTTACCACGGTAACTTAAATGCCATCTATCTCCTTGAGCCACCGCCGATTCGCCTCAGTGACGACGCGTGGATTGTTCGCCGGACATGCCTGGGGAGGCGCCGCCAGCCAGGAATGCCTTGCAATTTGCAGGCAGGCGCTGGATGAATTGGCAATGAACGTGCTACCAACAAGGTGTTGCACGATTTGCATCACTTTTGTTTGTTTGGGACAGGACCCATATCTTATGACCTTGGTTCAAAATCACGAGTCGCCGCTTCACCAGAGCATGCCTCCGCTGGAGATTCTCTTCGGCAAGACACCTGCCATGCAGTCGGTGCGCAACAAGCTGGAGAAGGTCGCCGAGACTGACGTTCCTGTGCTGATCCAGGGCGAGAGCGGCACTGGTAAGGAGATCTGCGTGCGCATGCTGCATGCCTTCTCCATGCGCGCAGCCGGCTCGCTGGTGAAGGTGAGCTGTCCGGCGATTCCGCACTCGCTGATCGAGACGGAGCTCTTTGGCTATGAGCGCGGGGCATTTACCGGGGCGCACAGCACCAAGCTGGGCCGGGTAGAGCAGGCCCACCAGGGCACGCTGTTTCTGGATGAGGTCGGCAGCCTAGATCTGAGTGTCCAGTCCAAGTTGCTGCAAGTGTTGCAGGACGGTACCTTCGTCCGGGTGGGCGGGCACGAGCCGCGCTCGATTGCGACCCGCCTGGTCTCAGCCTCCAACGGCGATCTGCGTGCCCAGGTGGACGAGGGCACCTTCCGCCTGGACTTCCTCTTCCGCATCAATGCCGTGACGATTAATTTGCCACCTCTGCGGCAAAGAATTGCCGACCTGCCCATCCTGATCGACTACTTTATTGAGCACTACGCGCGGGCCTTCAAGCAGACGCCGGAGCTGCTCTCCAAGAGCGCCGTCAAGTTGATGCAGAACTACCACTGGCCCGGCAACATCCGGCAGTTGGAGAACCTCATCCGCAGCTACGTGCTGATAGGCAGCGAAGAGGCTCTGGTGGCTGAGCTTATGCCGGAGACGCAGAGAACGGGCGGCATTACTACGGAGCTGGACCTCTCGGAGCCGGTCTCACTCAAGCGCATCACCAAGCAGGCGACGCAGGACCTGGAGCGGCAGATCATCCTGAAGGTTCTGCAGGCCAACAGCTGGAATCGGCAGAAGACGGCGAAGTGGCTGCAGATCAGCTACCGCTCGCTGCTGTACAAGCTGAGCGAGGCCGGGATGCCAGAGGTGCCGTCGCGGCCCATCCGTGCCCCGCACCTGTTGAGGAAGGATGAAGAGCAGCGCGGGCTGAAGCAGACTCCGGTCTCCTCGCGCAGCCGGCTGTACTAGGCTCGCAGGCCGCCCTGCCGGCCGGGCAGGCCAAGGTCAGGGCCGGCCGACGCTTTGCCGGCGCTGGAGAACGTCCTGAAGCACCTGCTCCACGTCCAGGGCGACGTCCTGCCAGCTGCGGCTGTGCCGTTGGCTGATGCTGGCCGGGTCCCACAGGCGCGCCAGGGTCTGGTCCAGGGCTGTCTCCAGGGCGGCGGCGTCACGCGCCGGCACCATGCTTCCACATTGCTCATCCATCAGCTCGGGGATGCCGCCGACGTTGCTGGCGACCATGGGGCGTCCGGCGGCCAGAGCCTCCAGCACCACATTCGGGCAGCCTTCGCGGTAGCTGGGCAGGGTTACCAGGTCAGCGGCGGCCATCCACCGGGCCACGCCATCGGAGCGGCAGGGAGGCACGATCCGCAGCCAGGCGGCGGCGTTGTGGTGCTGGATGCGCGCAAGGACGGCAGGCTCGTCGGCGCCATCGCCCACCAGGATGCATTGGAGACGACTGCGGCGGTGCTTGAGTGCGGCCGCCGCGTCGACCAGCTCCAGCAGGCCCTTGGCCAGGTCAATGCGGCCAATGTAGACGATCAGTTCGGCGTCTGCGGGCAGGTCGAGCGCCTGCCGTGCGGCGGCACGATCCTGCGGGTGGAAGATCGTGGTGTCGCAGCCGTTCAGAATGGCACGCGATCTGGTTGGCGAGGTTCCCAGGCGGAGTCCGGTCTGGCGCAGTGCGCCGCTTACGGTGATCAGGAAGTCGGAGCGGGTGAGCGCTTTGCGCGTCAGGATGCCGCAGAGCGGGTCGGGGATGACGTTCAGGTCGGTACCAATGGCGGTGAGCACAACCGGCACGTGCAGCGCCTCGCCCAGGCGCAGCGCCGCGTAGCCGTCCGGGTACACAACGTAGTTCAGCAGAATCTCCGGCTGCCAGGCGCGGACGTGCGGCAGCAGCTTGCGGTAGGCGGTCCACCCATTGATGGGGCGCGAGATGGCCGGGAGCGCCGGATACGGGATGTAGCTAACGGGAACGTCACCGGGCTGATAGTTCGGATCCAGCGCCGCGTGGGTGCGGCTGGGCGGAGTCAGCAGCCGGGGGTAGCGCGACTCCATGTAGAAGACCTGGATGGTGTGGCGCTGCACCAGATGCTTGAGTGTCTGGTAGGCGGAGTGCCCGGCCCAGGGGTGAAACGAGGTAGGGAAGTAGCGGGTGACGACGGCGATGCGCATCAGCTTGTCGTCCCTTCTCTGGACTGCCGCAGCAGCGCGGCGTAGCGCTGGGCCAGCGGCCGGCGATGATACTGCGCGATGCGCGACGGGTCGGGCTGGAACTCCTGCTGCAGCCGTGGCTGGCGCTCGACGGCCTGGGTCAGCAGGGCGCGCACGGCGTCAACATCGGAGCCATCGGCCCACCACCCGGCGCGGGTCTGCTCCAGCAGTTGGCGCACGTCGCCCTGCGGATGCACGGCCGCCAGGATAGGCTTGCCGCCGCCAAGATAATCGTAGAACTTGGCCGAGACGTTGATGGGGTCGCGGGTGATCAGCAGCACGTAGGTGGTGTCCTCCATGGCGCGCAGAGCCTCGGCCTGCGGCATGAATCCGCGCAGCTCGACGGTCTCTCCCAACTGCTGCAGCGCCTCGCGATAGGCAGCCGTCTCGATGCGACCGATAAAGCGCACCCGGAGGCGACTGCGCACAGCCTCGGGCAGACCGAGCACCGCCTCAACAAAGACGGTCGGGTCGGTGGAGCCGTAGACGCTGCCCAGATACGTCAGCACGGTGGTGCCGTTGTTGGTGGGAACCGCAGGTGGCTTGGGCGTCATGTCGAAGCCGTTGGGGATGCAGTGGACTCTGCCGGGATCGAGTTGCGGATAGCGGTTGCGAATCTCGCGCTGGGCGGCCTCGGTCACCATCACGACTCCGGTCGCGGCGCGAACGGCCTCTGCCTCAAACTGCCGGGCGACGCTGCGGGCCTTGTCGTTCTTGTTAAACATCACCAGATCAAGCGTGGTGGTGAGCCACTCATCGCGAAAGTCGAGGAAGATGGGCAGATCAGGGAACTCGGCACGAAGTTTGCCGACCAACGCGGTGGAGGAGAACGGCGGCACGGTGATGACCACCGCGTCGATGGCGCGACTGCGGATGATTCGCCGGGCGGCGGGGAGTGCGAAGGGCAGCCAGCCGATCTGCGGATCGGGCAGCAGCAGGTTGCCCACGGCCTGCTTGATGCGGCGCAACAGACCGCCACCACCGGCGGCAGCAGGGCCGGTGCCTGTGGCGGCAGGCGCTGCCACACTGCCTTTGCCTGCCAGCAGCCGCTTGAACCCTTTGCGCACGGCAAAGGGCAGGTCGAGTGTCCAGCAGGAGTGGAGGGTCACCGAATCGGGTATCTGCTGCAGCAGGTGGGGATCCTTGCCCACCGCCGGAGCATTGCGCGCGGAGAGGACATCGACGCGCACACCGTGCTCCGGCAGATACTTCGCCAGGCTGAGCGCCCGCAGCACGCCTACCCCTCCCGAGGGCGGAAAGGTAAAGGAGATGAGCAGCAGGTTCAGCGGTGCTTCATTCGGCATGCGACACGTCTTCCGCAGGGACGGAGCCTTGTGTAGGAGTGACGGGCGGTTGCATGAGCTGCATGGCGGCGCAATACATCTCGTAGGCGCTGGACCAGTGCACCTCCAGCCCGCGCTCGCAACAGATCTGGTGCAGCCAGCGATACATCTGCTCCAGGCTGCCGGTGCGGCTGCGATCGCCCAGCAGCGCTCCGGCGTTATCTTCACGGGCGCCGTGCGCGTAGAGCTTGATGAAGATGTCGTCTCCGATGCGGGGCGCCAGATCGAGCCAGCGGCGAATGCGATAGGGGGTGGGGGGGTCGTAGACTGCGACCTCTCCCATCTCCAGCCTGGGCAGCAGGCGATCGCGGTAGCGCACTCCGAGCGGCCCCGTGATCATCAACAGATCGCCTTGCACGCCACCGCCCACGGTAGCGGGAGTGCCGGAGTCGTACGAGCGCGGTGTGTCTGCGCTGCCCTTGCACCAGTAGATGCTGTTAACGATGCCCCCCTGGGCTGGGGAGGGAAGCGCCGGCATGGTCAGATCGGCATAGCAGCCGAGCTCCTTCAAGAGCAGGATCTCGCCGGTGAGTCCACACCAGCTGCCACCGGGCAGAGAGTTGTCCAGCGCCCAGTTGCCGTGAATGAACGCGAAGCCAACCTGCCCGTTGACGTCATGGAGCAGGCCGTGGGTCTCGCGCAGTTGCTTCTTGAAGGTTGTGATCTTTTCGCGGAAGCCTTCGGCCGACTCCTGGTCGTGGTGGATGTGGACTTCCACGTCGCCAACGCCGTAGCGAGTCATCTCGGCCAGTGGCTCCAGCAGCGACGGGCGGTACTCCTCCTGGGGATAGAAGAAGCTGTACTTGGGGCGGAGTCCGCTGGCATCGCGCGGCACAGAGTCTGCGATCACCGGCCAGCGATCCGTCCAGCGGGCAACACGTTCCTCTGCCTGCTGCAGCGAGACACCTCCACCGAGGGGCTCGTAGTGATCGTTGATGGAGACCCAGACGCGCTTGGCAGACTGTTTGCCGAACCAACGTGTGGCGCGACTCTTGAAATATCCCGGCACCCACAGAGGCGCGGTACCCAGCTTGATCACGATGTCTTCCTTGCCGCATGTACGCGTCCAGCGCGGCAACTTCCGCCTAGCGGGGCGCAAGATCATTTTCTCAGGCAGCAGCTTGCTCGGGTCGTACGCGGCTGCTGCGTAGGGTCACACTTAAGTCGTACTGGATCTGCATCCAGTGGCGTTCGCTGCTCAACGGACGCCTTGTGTCTGATGCAATACTATTGCACCAGACGAACTTCTGAAGCGACGACCATGGGACTCTTTCTTGCACTGCTTTACATCTTTGGTGCGTATCTCAGCCCCGATACCCTCTACGGATCGTATGCGGACTATCACCTGCAGCTGATCGTCGGCGGGGTTGCGTTGCTGCTTTCGCTTCTGTCGATTCAGGGCTCCGGGGTGTTTCGTCTTACCCAAAGCTACTCTCTGTTGCTGATGTGCGTTGCGGTCGTGCTGTCGTTTGTGGCCAATGGGCTGTACGGGCTGTCGATCACCGCAATCCTGAGCTTTGTTCCGAACGCCTTCATCTTCTATCTCATTCTGCTCACCTGCAGGAAGAAGTGGCACCTGCAACTGGTAGTTGCAGCCTTTCTTGTTATCTGTCTGAATACTCTGGTGCAGGGTGCCTGGGCGATCCACATCAACTTTCTGCGCAGCCCCTACCTGATGCTGATGGGAGTAGACGATGAGGGAGGCACCATCACGCGTCTGCGTGGACTTGCCTTCATCAACGACCCCAACGACTTTGCGCAACTGCTGGTCAGCCTGGTGCCGTGCGTGTTCTTCTTCTGGAAGCCCGGCAGGTCTCTGCGCAACACGCTGTTTGTTCTGCTGCCAGTAGCCGCGCTGGTGTATGCGATGTTCCTGACTCACTCGCGCGGAGCCATTCTGGCCCTGCTCGCCGTAGTGATTCTGGCTGGTCGACGCAAACTGGGCACCGTTCCCTCGGCCATTATCGGCGGCCTTCTCTTTGCCGTATCGATGGCAGCCGGGTGGTCTGGCGGACGCGACATGTCCATGGGCGCGGGCGAGGAGCGGATGGAAGCCTGGTCCACTGGGTTGCAGCTGATCCGCTCGCACCCGATCTTTGGCGTGGGCTTTGGACGATTCTCAGAGTATTACTACATCACCGCGCACAATACGATTGTGGTGTGTGCGGCGGAGCTTGGGGTGCTGGGGCTGTTTGCCTGGGTGCTGTTTGTCTTTGCCTCGCTGCGGGATACCTACCTGGCCAGCAAGTGGGACGGCACCGTGGTGGAGGCAGAGACTGAGCCGGACAGCCCACTGCCGGAGTACCTGCGGACGGCCGCTGTGCGTGCCCCTGCTCCGCTGCGACTGCAAACGGCTGCCGCTGGTCCGGCGCCGCATCTGCGAGCCGCAACCTCGCCGGTAACCACCCGGAGTGCCACGATTGCAGCTCCACCGCCTTACCTTACCGACGCGACTCCAGACGACGAGGGCGTTCCGCCGCCAGAGGAGATTCGCAGACTGGCACGGCTGATGGTGCTGTCGCTGGCGGGGTATCTGGTTGCCGGCTGGTTCCTTTCGCGCGCGTATGTCATGACGCTGTTCATCTACTGCGGCATGATTGAGGTCATCTACTCCTGGGCGCTCAAGCGGCAGATGGTGCCGGCCCGAATTCCCCCGCTGCGGCTGATGCGCATCAGTCTGATGCTGGCTATCGGGCTGGTTACGCTGGTCTACGTCATGCTGCGCGTTCAACGCCTGATGCCCCACTAGAGCAATTTCGCAGCAGGCCGCTGCTGCCGCTACACTGCAGAAGACTCATGAAGATTATTCACGTTGTGTACAGCATGGAGATGGGAGGCGCGGAGTCACTCGTCGCCCAGCTCTGCCGAGAGCAGAGTAGTTCTGGCCATGACGTGCTGGTGCTGGCCTACACCAACCTGGGCGTGCTCGGGGAAAGGATGCGGCAGGAGGGCTTCCGTGTCGATGTCCTTGGCCGAGTGTCCTTGTCCGCAGCGATTCGCCGTTGCTATCAGTATTTCAGGAAGAATCGTCCTGACGTGGTGCACTGCCACAATCCCGCGCAGGCGTTCATCGCATATCCCGGGGCCTGGCTGGCGCGTGTGCCCACCATCCTGTGCACACGACACAGCCTGGTGGCACCGCCCTACGACTTTGCCCAGGAGCTGAAGTTCAGCCTGACGGCGCGACTGGGCAATCGTGTGGTCGGCATCTGCGAGTCGACCTGCACCAACCTGCGCCACGCTCCTCTTGCACCGCGCGGTCAGATCGTTCGGGTCTACAACGGAGCAGCAGCTCTGCAGCCACCGGCGGCAGATGAACGTCCGCTGAAGGCTGGCCCCACGATCGTCTTTGTTGGCAGGCTCGCTCCGGTGAAGGATCTGCCGACCATGTTGCGTGCCTTTGCAATTGCCAGGCGCAGCCTGCCAACGCTCAGGCTTTGGATTGTCGGTGACGGAGCCCTGCGCACAGAGCTCGAGGAGTTGGCCGCTACACTGAATGTAACCGAAGCAGTTACCTTCTGGGGCGAGCGGCACGACGTTGCTGCGTTCCTTGCCACAGCGGACTTGTTTTCCATGTCCTCAGTCTCAGAGGGTTTACCCATGTCGCTGCTGCAAGCGATGTCGCTCGGCCTGCCTGCTGTGGTGACCGACGTGGGTGGCATGGCCGAGGTGGTGCGGGAGGCAGGCTGCGGTCTCACAGCACCGCCGGCGAATCCTGAGGCGCTGGCCAAGGCCTACGTGCAGGCATTGCAGGATGAAGGGCAGAATCGCGCGTTTGCATCCCGTGCCCGAGCAGGCTTCCAAAGCACCTTCACGCTGCAGCAGATGGCCGCAGCGTACGATGCGCTGTACCAACAGCGTTGACTCGCAGGCCTTTCGCAGTAACAGAGTGTTAACTATCGCGGCAGCACATGATGCGATGGAGACGGTCTGCGTCTCTATTTGCATTGCCGAATATTGCTGCGTGCCGACTTGTAGAGCCACGAGCACTCCGCCGCGGAGGGTGAGCGGCGTTGCATCCTCCGCGAGAGAAATTCCTGCCGCTGCCGGTAATTTTGTCTGGACTCCGGTCATAAATTTCCCGGTTCTGCACCATCTTTCGGCCCAGTTTTCCTCAGCGCAGCTCTGAATCCGATAAAAAAGCTGCAATTTGGCGGGCAACCATTTTGGTGCTGCAATTGCTTACACAGTTGATGGAAGTCATCTGCCAC
>JAGWNX010000147.1 GCA_028872955.1 Acidobacteriota bacterium | reverse complement strand
CGAGCGGAGCCTGCTGAGTCCGGCACTGCTCAATCGAAATCCGCTGCAGCCCCGCCGATGGCTGCGCTGCCACGCGACTCTGAGATGCAATCCGCGCTTGTCCGACTGGCTATCAACCCGTTGCCGCCTGGCGAATGCATTCTAGAGGCCTTGGAGGCAGCGCGTGCCAGTAAACTGCCTGTGCGACTGACTATCAAGGAGAAAACTGTCGCAAGCGAGCGGGCTGAGCGCAAAATGCACCGGACTGAACTGAAGAAGCTGGCCGTAGCGCAACATCGCGAGCAGGCGCGAGGGCGCATCCCTGACAGTCAGGAGCGGCGCACCCGGCAAGGCAGTCTGCGAGATCTGGCTCCCCACTTTGGCGTACATCACACAACTCTACGCAATTGGATAGTGGAGGCGCGAAAGCTGGAGGAACAAGATACTGACGACGCTGGTGCTGAGGACAAGAAAGCAGACGGGCGTGGCGGGCACAACCGGCGAGTCGCCAAAGAGACAATCGCTCTGCTGTCAACTCCCTGACCCTGGTGTGTCTGTGTTTGTCACAGCAACTGCCCCTCGTGTCTCATTCTTAGACAAGGGCTGGTTTGCGATCCTGAAGTACTACGTCAAGAAGAACCTGCACCAGATCGCTGTGCGCCGCGGCGGCATCAAGAAGTTGCTCATGGCCGACCTCATCACGACATCCGATGCTGTGGTGAAGGCAATCCGTCACATGGCCGGGAACTACTACCTGAGCTGTGGCATCACCGGGTGCGCCGACCCTGGCAAGTGGCAGCCGATCTTCCCGCCGAAAATCATCAAGGGCACGGACCTCCCGTTCGGAAAGCCTCCTGTCGGCGCGCCGCACAAGCCCGGGTCAGTGCTCCCGAAGCCTGCCAAGGCTGAGTCAAAGACTGAAAAATCCAGCAGCGCACAGCTCACGATCTCCTCGGCCTCAGGCCAGCGCTTCACACTGCGGCCGGTTTGTGAGGTCGCCAACGACCCCGAGAGCACTGCTGCCACATGCTGGGTGTCTGCGCTAGCCCGAGGCCTCGATGCCGGTCTTGACTCTGTACATCGTGATCGGGATGGCCGACCGGCTCTGCCAGGCGATCAGGCGCGTGAGACGCGAGCGGCGACGCGCATTGGCGGGGCCATCAAGAAGACCATGGCGCAGTTGCCGGACTCGGTCACGGTGGCTCGCGAACTGGTGGCGGCTGCTTCGGTGTGTGAGCGGGAGATCAGGGTCTACAAAATGAACGATGCTCGGACTGGCATAGTGCTCAAGCATTCCGCGCTGCCCATGTCGCTAACAAACTCTGATCGAGTGGCAAGCAGCAGCTCTTCGACATCGCAAGAGGACATGGACACTTCTCCCGCGCCTGGATCTGGTGACAGTTCAGCAGGCGGCCGCTTCGCGAACCGCGTCTTTCGGCCAGAAAGCTCACAGTCTGTTGCTGCCAGCGATTCAAAGCTCGTTCGTCGAGTGCGGCGCCGGGCCAGTATTTCTGCGGCGATCGTGAGCGCTGTTTTTGATCCGCCTGGGGCGGCCGCCGCCAAACCGGCACTGCACGTGCTAGAAGTGAATCGCACGGATCCCAAACCTCACCGGCACTGGATCCTGCTGCAGCCACAAGCCGCCGACAAATTCGATGCAAATCCGCAGTCCTCCCATGCCTCAGCGCAGCAATCCCAGTCTGATCAGCCTGCATTCGAGTGACGAGCAGAATGCTGAACTGCAGTCGCGGGCAAGGCCTGTCGGTATCACGAACCCCGGCCTCCAGTGTTACGCAATAGCCGTGTTGCAACTGCTC
>JAGWNX010000021.1 GCA_028872955.1 Acidobacteriota bacterium | reverse complement strand
GACTTTGACGAGCCCTATGCCACGTGGAAGAGCGCGCTGTTCCAGCGACTGGGGGAACTGGTGCAGCACCAGCCGTCGCGCACCAGCGCTCCCACACCGGGCAGCACGCAGCCGCAGTTGGCAGCCTCAAATGCCGAGGCTGCACCTGAACCGGAGGACGACCGAGCACCGGTCGCCAGCCGCGAGCGGCCGTTTCTTGCGCGTGTTGTGGAGAAGCGGGCGCTGACTGCAACGGTCTCCAGCAAGCAGACGATGCACTTCGCCTTTGACATTGAGAACTCCGGCATCGCCTACGAGGCTGGCGATGCCTGTGGCATTGTGCCGCAGAATGATCCTGCGCTGGTGCAGGAGCTTCTGTACTCGCTGCATTTCAGCGGGCAGATCCCCGTGCAGTTGGCCAAGTCGCAAACGACGCTCTACGATGCGCTGTTGAATCACCTGCAGATTACACGTCTGAACCGCAAGATGATTGAAGCCTATGCCACGATCGGCCAGTGTCAGGGCCTATTCCAACTGTTGCAGCCGGGCCATGAGTCCTACCTGGAGAAGTACACCTACGATCGCGGCCTGATTGACTTGATCCACGACTACCCGCAGGTGCTGCATGACCCTGCGGACCTGGTGGCCATGCTGCCCAGACTCGCACCGCGCCTGTACTCCATCTCGTCCAGTCCGCTGGCGCACCGTGGCCAGATTCACACGACAGTCGCGGTCGTTCGCTACCAGGCGCATGAGCGTCAGCGCGGCGGCGTCTGCTCCACGCTGCTGGCGGACCGTCGCAACACGGGCGACCATCTTCCGCTGTTCATCCAGCCGAATCGGCGCTTCCGCCTGCCTCGCGAGGCCGATGCTCCGGTCATCATGATCGGTCCCGGCACCGGCATCGCGCCGTTTCGCGCCTTTCTTCACGAGCGACGCGCCCTGGGTAGCACCGGGCAGAATTGGCTCTTCTTCGGCGAGCGCAGCGCGGCCACAGACTTCCTGTACCGCGAAGAGTTGGAGGCGATGTTGCGCGACCAGCACCTGACGCGACTAGACCTGGCCTTCTCTCGCGACCAGCAGCACAAGGTCTACGTGCAGGACCGCATGATGGAGCAGGCCACTGCGCTGTGGTCGTGGCTGCAGAACGGTGCCAGCCTCTACGTGTGCGGAGACGCCGCCCGTATGGCCAAGGACGTGGATACCGCGCTGCACACCATTGCGCAACAACAGGGCGGCCTGTCGGACGATGGTGCGCGGGAGTACGTAGGTAGACTGCGCGAACAGAGCCGCTATCACCGCGACGTCTACTAGCCTCGCGTGGGACGTAGCAACGGGCACCTCGGCGAATGGAGAACAGCGATGTCGTTACCCCTGGAAGAGCGCGCAAGAGTCGCCACGATGCACGACATCGTGCGCCTGACCGAGCAGGAGCAGGACTACCCTGCGGCGAACGCGGGCCTGCTCTCGCCCCTGCCACTGCTTCCCTCGCGTCCGCTGCGCGAGGGCGAACAGTATCGCTTCCACTTCAACATGACCAAGTGCATTGGCTGCCGCTCCTGCGAGATCGCCTGCAACGAACAGAATGGGAACCCGGCATCGATTCAGTGGCGCCGCGTCGGCGAGATTGAAGGCGGCACCTACCCGGACACGCATCGCCACTATCTCTCCATGGGCTGCAACCACTGCCTGGACGCCGAGTGCCTGAAGGGCTGTCCGGTTGCGGCCTACACCAAGGATCCCGTCACCGGGATTGTGCTGCACTCCGCGCAGGCCTGCATTGGTTGCCAGTACTGCGTGTGGAACTGCCCATACTCCGTGCCCCAGTTCAACGCAGAGCGCGGCGTGGTGGGCAAGTGCGATATGTGCCACGGCCGCCTGACCGATGGGCTGGAGCCTGCGTGTGTCAACGCCTGTCCTGAGGCAGCGATCGAGATTGAGATCGTCAACAAGACCGCCTGGCGCATTGACTACGCGGCCGCGGAGTCGCCCGGCATGCCGGCCGCCGGCCACACCATCTCCACCACGCGCATCACCCTGCCCACGGCCGCAAGCGCACGCCTGGAGCGCGTGGACACTGGTCACATACGGCCGGAGCACGCACACCTCTCGCTGGTGTACATGACCACCATGATTCAGGCCGCCACCGGAGCACTGCTTGCTGCGCTGGTTGCACATCGCACCTCGCCGCTGCTGTGCCTGCTGCTTTTCGTCGTCGCAGCCATCGGGCTAAACATCTCTGTACTGCATCTGGGTCGCCCCGCCTATGCGTGGCGCGCACTCAAGATGTGGCGCCGGTCATGGCTCAGCCGCGAGGTGCTCTGCTTTGGCCTCTTCTTCGTAGCCCTCTCACTGTTCACCACGGCCAACTGCTGGGCCGGTCTCAACAGCCAGGCAAAGCACGTCCTTTCGCTACCGGCTTTGGCGTTGCCGGCTGCCACGCTGCAGCCAATCGGCTGGCTCGCGGCGGTGCTTGGTATCGCGGGCACGTTGGCCAGTGCCTTCATCTACCTGGTGCCGGCCCGGCCATCGTGGAACATGGTGCACACGCCGCTGGACTTCCTTCTCTCTGCCGCGCTGTTGGGCACTGCCCTGCTGCCCTGCCTGGACTGGCTGGCTCGACACGTCGCAGCACTGCGCATGCCAGCCACGCAGCCTGCCCCGGCGCTGCCGGTCTGGCCAACTGTGGTTGCTGCGGCGCTGGTGCTCACCAATCAGTTCGTTCGCCTGATGCGCCTCCGCTGGTCAGCCCAATTTGAGCACCGCGCTACCGTTTCGCTGCTGGGCACCCACGCACTGCGGCCCGCGCTGCTGGCATCCCTCATGTCTGCGACTGCGGCAGGGGTCTTTGCACTCTGCGGAGCGTTCGGCTTTGCCGTCGTCATGGCCTTTGCCAGCGTGCTGCTCTCGCGCTATCTCTTCTTCGTCTCCGTTGTCCCGCTCAACATGGCTCTGACCTTTACGGGTGGAGGTAAGCACTGATGCTCTGGCAACGCCTGCGCCGCACGCTCGGCCTTGACACCCTGGACGACGAGTATCGCTTTGCAGACGACCCGCGCGTCGGTCACATCGCTGCCAGTCGCGTTGCAGAGAAGTGGGTGAAGACGACCTGCGGCTACTGCTCTGTCGGCTGTGGCATGCTGGTTGGCCTTCGCGAGGGCAAGGCCGTGACCGTCCGCGGAAATCCGGATCACCCTGTCAATCGTGGCAAGCTCTGCCCAAAGGGACTGAGCGAGCACCACATACTGGACGCCCCGGGCCGCGCCACCCAACCACTGTTGCGCAAACATGGCAAGCTGGAGCCCGTCAGCTGGGACGAGGCACTGCAGGCGATGCTTGGCGCGTTCCAGCGCATTCAGCAGAAGTATGGCGCTGAGGCGCTTGGCGTCATCAGCACCGGCCAACTCGTAACCGAAGAGTTCTATACGCTGGGCAAACTTGTTCAGCTGGGCCTGCGTACCCGCAACTTCGACGGCAACACCACGCTGTGCATGGCAAGTGCCGTCTCCGGTTACAAATTGTCCTTCGGCTCTGACGGACCACCTGGCTCGTATTCCGATATGGAGACTGCCGATGTCATTCTGCTGATCGGTGCCAACATCGCAGACAACCACCCGATCCTGTGCCAGCGTCTGGAACGCAACCGCATGCGCAACGCCAACTGCACCGTGATTGCGGTCGACCCGCGTGTCACCAAGACAGCGATGCTTGCCGACGTCCACCTGCCAGTGAAGCCACGCAGCGACATTGCGCTGCTCAACGGCATCGCGCACATCCTCATCCGCGACGGCTTGATCGACCACGACTACATTCAGCAGCACACACGCCACTTCGATGAGTTTGCCGCGTATGTCGCGGGCTTTACCCCGCAGCATGTTGCGCAGGTGACGGGCTTGAGCGAAGAGCAGATCACCCGCACGGCACATCTCTACGGCAAAGCGAAGGCGGCCTTTATCGGCTGGACGATGGGCGTGAATCACTCCACGCAGGGCGCCGTCACCGTGACCGCCATCAATAACCTGGCGCTCATTACTGGCAACCTCGGCCGCGCTGGTGCCGCGCCGTTCTCCATCACCGGCCAGTGCAATGCTATGGGCACGCGCGAGGCCGGCTTTACCTCGGCGCTGCCCGGCTACCGCAAGTTTGACGACGCAGAGCACCGCCGGCAGCTTGCCGCCCTGTGGCAGATCGACGAAGCACGCATCCCCACAGCACGCGGGCTCGCCTATCCTGACATCATCGAAGGTGCGGTGACAGGCAGCATCAAGGCGCTTTGGTTCATCGCCACCAATCCGGTCGTCTCCTTTCCCAACTACTACGTACTGGAGCATGCGCTGCGCAACGTTGAGTTTCTAGTGGTGCAGGATGGCTTTCACCCTACGCCCACCAGTGACTTTGCACATCTCGTGCTGCCAGCGGCCATCTGGGGCGAAAAGGAGGGTACGTATACCAACTCCGAGCGACGCATCAGTAAGGCCAACGTGCTGGTGCCGCCGCCCGGCGAGGCGCGTACCGACTTCGATATCTTCCTCGCCATCGCGGAGAAGCTCGGACTCCGCGAAGAGCTCTTTCCCGGCTGGACAAGCACGCACGATGCCTACGCCGAGTGGCAGCGCGTCTCCGCCGGCCGTATGTGCGACTACAGCGGCATCAGCTGGCGGCAGATTGAAGAGGAAGGCGGCGTGCAGTGGGGTGGCGAGCGGCTCTACGCCGATGGCCACTTCGCCACTGCGGATGGCCGCGCCACACTGCACTGCGTTCCGTGCCTGCCTTTCCAGGAGCAGCCTGACCACGAGTACGAGCTTGTGCTGAACACAGGCCGCACAGTCGAGCACTGGCACACTCGCACCAAGACTGCCGCCGTGCCGATGCTAAATAACATGGTGCCCACCGCCTGGCTGGAGATGAATCCTGTCGATGCACAGCGACTGCAGCTACGGCCACACGACCGCATCAACGTCATCTCGCGTCGCAGTTCCGTCCGCAACCTTGAACTCCGCATCACGGAGATCGTAGCTCCCGGGCAGGTCTTTATGCCCTTTCACTTTGCTGAGACGAACTCCAACCGCGTGACGCTGGGAGCCTTTGATCCCATCTCGCGCGAGCCCAACTTCAAGCAGTGCGCCGTGCGCGTTGAAAAGTACGTTCGGACGCTGCACTAGCTTCGCCCATGCCGCCGAAGCACCTGCAACCACCGGGACCCTGATGCTCCCACCATCGCAACCAACACACTCCAACACCGAGGACACTCGCAATGGCAAACTACAGGGCATTTGCAAGATCAGGGCATCTCCCCACGCTTCTCGCGGCATTTCTCTACTTCGACTTCAGCTTCGCCGTATGGGTGCTGAACGGCGCCATGGGCCCGTTCATCACGGAGCAGTTTCACCTGACGCAGGGCCAGGTGGGCCTGATGGTCTCCATCCCTACCCTGGCCGGGGCCTTCATGCGCTTCCCGCTGGGCGTGCTCTCGCAGTACATTGGACGCAAGAGCGCGGCCATTGTTGAGATGTCGGCCATCGTCATCGCGCTGCTCTATGGATTCCTCTTCGTCAAAAGCTTTCACGATGTGCTGGCAATGGGTGTGCTGCTGGGCATTGCAGGGGCCAGCTTCGGCGTGGCGCTCTCTCTGGGCTCGGGCTGGTTTCCGCCCAAGTACAAAGGCCTGGCCATGGGCATAGCGGGTGCAGGCAATAGCGGCACAGCAATTGCTGCGCTGTTCGCACCGCGCCTGGCAACGCACTTTGGATGGCAGCACGTCTATGGCTTCGCAGCCTTGTTCATGCTGCTGCCTCTGCTGGTCATGATCCTGTTCGCCAAAGAGCCGCCAGATACCGAGCACCAGAGCCTGCGCCAACACCTGCACTGCCTGCTGGAGCGCGATGGCTGGGCCTTCAACTTTGTTTACATCATCACCTTTGGTGGCTTCATCGGCCTGGCGACGTTTCTGCCGTCGTTCTTCGTCAAGCAGTTCCACGTCAGCAAGATTGAGGCCGGTACACTCACTGTCTTCGCCACGCTCACTGGAAGCGCCACACGCGTCGTCGGCGGCTGGTTTGGAGATCGCGTCGGTGGCATCACCACTCTGTCCGTCGTCTTTCTCATCGCCATTGCGGGACTCTTCGGCCTGGTTGCTTCTCCATCGTTGCTGGCCACCACGTTGCTCTTCATGCTGTGCTTCGCGGCACTGGGCGCGGGCAATGGCGCAGCCTTCCAACTGGTGCCGCTGCGCTGGCCCGTCACCACCGCCATCGCGGGCAGCATGATCGGCGAGATCGGCGCGCTGGGCGGAGGCATCTTGCCGAATCTGTTGGGCCAGTCCAAGCAGCATACGGGCTCCTACAGCACGGGCTTCATCCTCTACGCCGCGCTGGCGCTCTGCATCCTGCTGATGCTCCGCATGGTCTCACGCAGCTGGGTCGGCAACTGGATCGGCAAAGGTGGACGCGCGCTGGAGCCTGTCGTGCTGGCGGAGCCTGACGAGGCCATCGCCGCAGACTAGCTCCCGCCGCATCCTGCTCGCGTCATGCGTGGTCTGCGCGGCGTGTAAGCTGAAGAGGATATCCCCCCAGGCAGGGAGGCAGCCGCGAGGCGTCCTCCCTGCCTGGTAGCCCTTACGCATGCACGCACTCATCGGCCCAGTTGCCCTTCTGTCTCTTCTGCTTATGCTGCTGCGACCCCGGCGTATCGCCGAGGTGTGGTGGGTTGGTGGCGGCGCAGCGTTGCTGCTGCTCACGGGTGCCATTCCGTGGCATCTGGCGGCTGCAGCTGTAACCGACGGCAGCGACGTCTACCTGTTCCTTGTCGGCATGATGCTGCTCGCCGAGCTGGCTCGCGAGCAGGGCGTCTTCGACTGGCTGGCCGGCGAGACGGTGCACCACGCCCGCGGCTCCACACCGCGGCTGCTGCTGCTGGTGTATGGCGCTGGCGTACTGGTGACCGTCTTTCTCTCCAACGATGCCACCGCTGTTGTGCTCACGCCCGCGATCCTTGCTGCTACGCGCAGAGCCCGCGTCACGCCGCTTCCCCATCTACTGGCCTGTGCGCTGGTTGCCAACGCCGCTTCCTTTGTCTTACCCATCTCAAACCCGGCCAACCTGGTGGTCTTCCACCACGCAATGCCGCCGCTGCACCTGTGGCTTGCCGAGTTCGCCTGGCCATCGATCCTCACGATCGTGGTCACGCTGCTGCTGCTGCAGTTGCTCTTTCGCAAGACACTCGCAGAGCCGGTGCAGGATGCACCCGAACGGGTGAGGCTGCAGCACGGTGGCTTGGCCGCGCTGGCAGGTATCGGCCTCACCGTCGTTGTGCTCCTCGTCGCCTCGGCGCGCGGTGCCGCGCTGGGCATGCCTACCTGCCTTGCGGCAATTGGCATCTCGGCGGCAATCTACGGATGGCAGCGCGCCAATCCGTTGCCGCTGCTGGCTGGCATCAGTTGGAGCACGCTGGCGCTCGTGGCTGCGCTCTTCGTGATGGTACGCGCCCTGGAGCAGATCGGCGCACTGGGCTGGACCAGCATGGCGCTGCACTGGGCCGCCGGCCGCAGCAACACCGCAGCGGTGCTGCTTACGGCATTCACGGTGGGCGTGGGCAACAATCTCGTCAACAACCTTCCGCTCGGGCTCCTCACCAGCGCGGCACTGCACGCTGCCCATGTCACCGGCATGCTGGCCTCCGCCGCACTCCTGGGTATCGACATCGGCCCTAACCTCTCCGTAACTGGCTCGCTGGCAACCATTCTTTGGCTCATCGCCTTGCGCCGGGAGAACGTACACATCAGCGCCTGGGACTTCCTCCGTGCCGGTGCTCTCATCATGCCGCTCTCCCTGCTGGCAGCCTGCGCTGGTCTGTTGATGCAGCAAGGGCTGGCACATTAGAACCTCGATGCGCCAGCCCTGGGATCTTCACCGCATGAGGCACAGGCAACCCTACGGCAACTGTGCCGTAAAGCTGTAGCTGCCTGAGGGCAACGTGTACGCTCCCGCAGCATTGCCGGCCTGCACTCGCGGGCTCTTCTCCAGCGTAACTCCATCCAGCGCAAAGCCGCGCGCGTTGGTCGCTGAGGTCTCCAGCACGGCCGTGGTATTGGCAGGCACCGTCACACTCCAGCGCACCTGTTTGCCGGTCACGCTCCAGTTGGACTGAATCGTGCCGTATGCCGAGTCGTACGCAAAGTTGACGTGGCCGAGTCGCGCATCAAAATTAGGATGCAGCGCCACCGTGTGGAAGCCGGCACTGCTCGGCACCGTATCCACACCCGCGGCGTAGCGATACATCCACTCGGCCACAGCGCCATAGGCGTAGTGGTTGTAGGAGTTCATGCTTGGGTCATCGCGCATCTGGTCGCCGTTCCAGCGTTCCCACGTGGTGGTTGCGCCATGCTCAATCAGGTAGCCCCACGAGGGGTACGAACGATTGAGCAGTAGCTTGTACGCCACATCGCTGTGGCCCGTGTCCGAGAGCACCTCCAGCAGGTACGGCGTACCCAGAAAGCCCGTGCCCAGCAGCCCATGATTCGCTTCAATCTTCGCCACCAGCTTTGCTGCCGCCGCCTGGCGCAACGCATCCGGCACCAGGCGCATGTACAGTGCCAGCACGTAGCCGGTCTGCGTCTCCACGGGCTTGCCCAGCGCATCATCGTCGGTGGGGTGAATGGTGGGCGGCGGAATGCTCGGGTAGTGATCCACAGTACCCACAAAGCCATCCGCGCTCACGTAGGCCTTCTGGAAGGCATCTTTGATCTGCGCGAACAGGGCAGCATAGCGCGATGCGGCTTCGCTGCGGCCGGTGGCCAGCGCCATCTGTTGCATCAGGGAGACGTCGTAGGCCCAGTACGCCGTGGCCAGCAGGTCCTCTGGCGTGGTGATGGTGGGCGTAAGCCAGTCGCCAAACGCCGCACCAAACTTGTTCTGCCACAGGTGATTCGGGTTCGCCTGCAGAATCTCGGCCAGGTAGCTCTCCATTCCCTGCCAGTTCTGTTCAATGATGCGCGTGTCGCCAGACTGAATCCACCCGGTCCACGGCACAATCACACCTGCGTCGCTCCACGCGGCCCCGTAGCCTGGGTTCTGGGTAATCACACCGGGGGCAAAGATGCCGTACATCGCCGTGCCCACCTGCGTCCCACGCAGGTCTGCAGCATACTTCTGGCTGAAGGTGGTCAGATCCATGTTGTACGTCGCCGTCCGCCAGAAGACCTGCGCATCCGCGCTCCAGCCAAGGCGCTCATCGCGCTGCGGACAGTCCGTTGGCAGTCCCACAAAGTTGGACCGCTGCCCCCAGAGCACGTTGCTCCAGAGCTTGTTGACCATCGCATCGCCTGTGCTGAAGCGCGTCGTAAAGGGTGCGTCGGTATGCAGCACCGCAGCCTTCAACGTCTCCAGCGTAGGCTTCGACCGCAGTCCACGGATCGAGGCGTAGCGGAATCCGTGAAAGGTGAACTGTGGCTGGTAGGTCTCGACACCGCCCCCAGCCAGCGTGTAATGATCCGTCGCCTTGGCCGTGCGCAGATTGTCGGTGTACAGCGTGCCATCAGGGTTCAGCACCTCGGCAAACTTCAGCTCAATCACATCGCCTCGGCTGCCCTGCACGTGCAGCACCGGCAGTGCGCTCATGTTCTGACCAAAGTCAAACACATACACACCCGGTGCCGGATTGGTGATAGCCTTCGCGGTCAGCACCTGATGAGTACGAATCGGCTGGTAGTACTGCGCAAGGATTGTCGTCGGCTTGGGCGTGACCAGCATGGCATTGTGCCAACCAGTAGCTTGGAAGCTTGCTGTATCCCAGCCCGGCTGTGCGCGGCGTGCATCCACCGTCTCACCGTCGTAGATCTCCGCCTGCTCGATCTGCGACTCCGTTGCCTTCCAGCTCTCGTCCGTCTCCACCCAGGTCACGCTGCCATCCGCATGCTGCAGACGAAGCTGTGCCCGCAACGCAGGCTGCGTTGTCCCATAGTTATTGCCCTGCCGATACCACATCAGCGGCGTGCTGTACCAGCCCGGGGCCAGGTAGGCTGCAATTGCGTTCTGGCCAGGGTGGATCATCGCAGTGACGTCGTAGACCTGATAGGCCACATGCTCGCGGTAATCCATCCAGCCCGGAGCCATCACCTGGTTGCCTACAACCGCGCCATTGATGTGGACCTTATATGCACCCAAAGCGGTTGCATACAGGCGCGCCGAAACAACTGCCTTCGGATCAGTGAAGGTATGACGCAGTGCGGCCACAGGCCCCGTCGGCCAGGGCGTGCCCGTGTCCGAACTGCCAAACGGGTCCATGCTCGGGCTGTAGACCTCGGCCGATTGCCACGCCTGATCGTCAAACCCTGCAGCCCACCAGCCCTGGGGGGCGTTCAGTGTCGCCTTCCAGCCCGTGCCGCCGCTGGCCAGCACCTCACTGGTGCCGTCCTGATACAGCACATACAGGCATGCGCTCATGGGTGCCTGCGACGGCGGCGCTGGCGATCGCGGAATCACGTACGTCGTCACGCCGATCGCCAGCAGATTCTCGCCACTCCTGACCTGTTTCGTAACATCTTCATGCACATATGTCCCCCACGGATTCTGCTTCCAGAGGGTCAAAGCCATCGGCTGAATCACCTGCTGCCCATTCACCCAGGCGGCTGCCGTATCCTTGCCGGTGGTATACACCGTCACGCGTTGCACGGGCTTATCCAACCGAAAGCGAAAGCGGAAGTCGTGGTGCGTATCGCCGTTCCCCTCGGCCTTCGCCGCTACGTTGGTGATCCACTGCGCGCCAGACTCGCGAATCTTGTGCAGCTCATCGCCCTCGTAACCGATCCAGCGCGCAGTCCAGTTCGACTGCGCCATCAGCCCGGTCTCCCACCATGTTGTGGCGCTCAGCGGGTAGGGCTTGCCGTCCTTGTCCCAAAGCCGCACGCGCCAGTAGTAGCGGGTCTCCGGCTGCAGTTGCGGACCGCCGTACACCACGTCGAGCGACTCACTTGAAGCAACGCGTCCGCTGTCCCATACATCGGCCTTTGCCTCGCCCTGCGGGGCCTTGCTGTACACCAGCACCTCATAGCCCGTCTGCCTCGCGCCGCTGCGCGCATCCTGCAGCTGCCAGCTCAGTGCCGGTCGAGGCGTATCAATACCAAGCGGTGTGGTCAGCGCATCCACCTTCAGAGCCACGGGCCGTGGCGCCGTCGCGGTCGACTGGGCCAACGCACTCGGCAGCAGACCTGCCACCACCAAACCCACAGCCAACTTCGCAGCTTGCTTCTTGCTGTACATGCCTTGCATCGTCATCCCTCATCGCGTGTGTGCTAACAGATCTGGTGGAAAGGCAGGCGCAGCAGACTTGCCACCTTCTGCAGCTGGCTGCCTACGTGCCCAACTCCAATTGCGCAGTGGTGCGCCGGTCCCTCGGCGTTCCACGCCTCAGTAAAGCCACGTGCTCCCAGGCGGAAGCGATAGCGGCTGTTGGTGTTGCCAATTTCAAGGATCGGGCCCGGCACAGACTCCCCCTCCGCGACCAGCAATCGAAATCCGTGCTCGCGGTCTTCCACCACAGAGAGCAGCGTTACCGGCCCGTGCTGGACGGACATCTCCACAGAGAGTCCCGCGCCAACCTTGCCGTGATACACCGCCAGCGGCCGCACCCGGATGCGATCCTGCGCGATTCCGATGTGGCCCGGTCCATCGTGCCCCATCAGCACCACGTCGTCGTGAAAGTCGATTGCGTAGTACTCCGTAAACGACCCGCCCGCCCCCAGCAGGTCCATGATCTTCATGGCGATCACGTTCTTCACTTCGTACTCACCCGCTACAGGAACATGCCGCCCGGTCAGCATCGATGTGCCCAGAATGATGGAGCTCATGGTGTCCTCATTCTGCGCAACGCCGGTGCCCATGGCGTAGTACGCCATCATGTCCAGGTCGCGTGTCTCCACCAGCTGGTCCAGCGCCACCGCCGTGCCTGCTGCGCGCTCCAGCTCAAAGGAGGAGCAGTCGTCTGCGACATCGAAGAAGCGATGGAACTCCGCAACCTTCTGCTCGCGCTCCAGCGCAGTCACCCGGCTGCGCGCTGCACTCAGTTCGTTCACCTCCAGCATCTCCACGTGGATGCCGAAGCGGCCACTTACCTGCGCCAGGTCGGTGGCAATGTCGAGCATGCCGCTGTAGTAGTGGCCCATCAGCCCCAGGCGGCTATGCTCCAGCTGGTGCACCACCTCGGCTGCGCGCAGCCAATGCTCCACCTGCTGCCACACCACAGGGTCGTCGCGCAGCATGCCGGTCACCTGGTAGAAGGGAATTTGTAACCGGCGCAGTACATTCGCAATCTCCGGCACCGGACAAGCGCTGCAGTAGGCCAGCCAATCGCCGGTCATGGCCGTGCGGTCGCCCATCGCATTGAATCGCGCGTAGTCGATCGCCGCCTCTGGCTGCAGATTCAGCAGCACCACCGGCACACCCGCGCGGCGAATGAGCGGCAGCACCGTTGCCGACAGAGCGTAGGTGGTGACGTACACCAACAGCACCGCCACCTCCTCGCGGCGCGCCAGGTGCCCGGCAGCCAAAGCCCTCTCCGCAGAGTCCACCAGGCCCAGGTTCACCACCTCGCGGGCCTCGCCCGCCAGGCGCTGCTCCACCTCCGCCACGTAGCCCTGCAGCCGAGCCTCCAGGCCCGCAAACTGCGCCCAGTAGGTCTCCAGCCCCAGGCCCACCAAGCCCACCTTCACACATCTGTACTCACGTCGCATCCTTGCCTTCTCGTCTCCTGTGGCCTAGTGGCGGTAACTCACCACGGCTACCTCAAACGGCTGCAGTGACAGCGTATGTCCGCTCAGCATCTCGTTGCCGGGTGCCTTGTCGCCAGTGGAAGGCGCAACAAACTCCACCGCTGCGCCCGTAGCCTCGTCCGGCAGCTCGACAGTCTCTGCCCGGTACCGCGGATTAATCACCAGCAGCTGCTTTCCAGCCGCCGTCTCAAAGCCATACACCCGATAGTTGGCCCCGCTCGGCACACTGGCCGAGACCACGCGATCGCCGGGGCCGAAGTGATCCTTCAGCAGCTTCAGCACCCAGTAGCGCGGATTCGGTTCCGCCGTCTCGTAGTTCATCATGCTGACGCTGGGAAACTGCGAGCGATACCCCACCAGCTGTGACTCGCCGACGACATCGATCCCCATCAGTGCACACTGCGCATACAGGTGGGCGTACATCGCACCGGCCAGATTCCAATAGCCCGCCGGCTCCGGCTTGGCCACATACCCCGGGTTACGAATCTCCTTGTCGTCCTCAGTCAGAATCACCCCAAGCTCATCCAGATCCGTCTTGGTCGTCGGCGAGTAGTGCTTGCGAATCGCCTCCACGTACCTCACCGTGTTCAGGAAGCCCTCTGCCTGGTCGAAGAAGGTGAACTGCCAGTCGTCCAGCGTCTGATCTGCCGAGGGCGTCGCGTAGAAGTGATAGCTGATAAAGTCCAGCGGCGCACCGGCGCGATGGTTCGCCGGGTTCAGGAAGTACTCAAACATGCCCGGCACCAGGCTGGGCTGCGCCAGCGCCAGCCCCACAAACTTCAGGTTCGGGTCCACCTGCAGCATCGCTGCCGTCACCGCGTCGTAGAACCGCGTGTACTCCTCCGGGCTCCAGTGGTGCTCAAACTCAATCTCGTTCAGCACCTCCCAGTAGGGAATCTTGTAGTAGTGTCCGGACTCGTGCCACTTGCCGTTCTCATCCGTGAAGCCGCCCTTGGTATACCAGCTCAGCAGCCGTGCAAAGTACTGTGAGATCTCCCGCATGGAGGGGTCACGCAACTCGGTGCCCTGCGTGTAGTTCCAGAAGACCTGGTTCGGGTCGGCCGGATACTCCACCGGCTTCTCGGTCTTGAACATCCAGGCCGGAATCGTGCTGAAGTTCAGAATGACGCTGTGGCCCTCCGTCGCCTTCATAAAGTCCTCCAGCGTCGGATCAATATGGCTGAAGTCCCACGAGGTGCCGTCCTTGGTCGGTGGCTCCAGCTCCGCCACCGCCTGCCGCGGATACGGTAGCCAGGGCACATAACGCACGTAGTCTGCCCCCAGCGCCTTGAGCGCGGCAAACGAGCCATCGTGCAGCTTGGCTCCACGCAGCAACATCGGATTCACCACCACCTGCAGGGTGGGTGTGGACTTGGACGCAACGGCCTTCGCCCACTCCACCTTCACCTGCTCCGGCGCCTGCGCGCCCGCCGCAGTGCATAGGGCAACCGCGGTGGCCAGCGCGCCCCCGCATACCAGGCGCGTCCGCACGCACCGCGAGAAGATCGTCCCGATCATCGTCTCAGACTCCTGCACAAGGTTTCGAAGGATGTTCCGCCGGATGACGCACAACAGCCGAAGGCACCCGACTTACGAACGCCGCAACAGTAGCCGCTTCGAGACAGGACTGTCAACACAAGAAAATTGTTTCTCTATTGGTAAACGAGAACGTTATAACCGCGTCGCGGTCGAGCCCCTGCTACGACCCCACCGCTGCCCGCGCCACGTGCCGATACTGCGGCTGAAAGCCCAGCCCGCGTGCAACATCCAGGATGCGATCAAACTGCAGATTGATGGTGGCGCCGGCCTTCTGCGTCACCTCATCTTCAATAGGCAGGTCGAAGTCATCCGCACCGTAGGCCAGACCCTCCAGCGCGCGCTCGTTCTGTGTCAGCACTGAGGTGCGGATGTGACGCACGTTATCCAGGTAGATGCGGCTCAGCGCCAGGTGGCGCAGGTACTCGCCCGTACTGATCTCGATGTTGCCCAGTTGCCCACCCAGCGGCGTGAAGTAGGGCTTGAAGGTCCAGCACAGGAAGCTGGCCAGCCCGCCGGTCTCATCCTGAAAACCGCGCGTGCGCTCCAGGTGCTCCAGCCGCTCTTCCAGCGTCTCGTCAAAGCCAATCACCATGGTTGCCGTCGTCTTCAGCCCGGCAGCGACCAGCGCACGCTGCGCCTCAAAGTACTGCGCCACCGTGTACTTGAACTTGCTATGCCGCCGACGGAACTCCTCGGTCAGAATCTCCGAACCGCCGCCCGTAATCCAGCGCACGCCCGCAGCCTTGAAGCGCTCTGCTGCCTGCGCGAAGCTCAGCTTGGCGTGATCGGCCAGGTACATGAACTCGGCGATGGTCAGGGCGTAGAACTCCAGCCGCTCCGCGTAGCGCTCGCGGATGTTGCGAAACAGATCGCAATAGTACTCCAGCGGCAGGTGCGGGTTGAAGCCGCCGTTGAAACCCGCCAGGTCGCCGCCCAGCGCCAGCAGCTCATCCAGCTTGGCAAAGACCTCCTCCTGCTGCATCACGTAGCCCCCTTCCTGCCCGGGCAACCGGTAGAACGCGCAGTAGTCGCACTGTGCCACACACACATTGGTGTAGTTGATGATGCGCATGATCAGGTACGTGCAGGCATCGTCCGCATGGTAGCGGCGCCGCACCATGCCAGCCAGCTCGCGCAGCTCCGCATCGGTCGCATGCTGCCACAGCCAGCGGGCCTGGTCACGGTCAATACGTCCGCCATCGCGGAGCAGAGTGCGGATACCGTCCAGTGTCATAGCCGAGGATGCCGTGGGTGCTGTGGTCGCTTGCGCCATACCTCTATTGTAGCCAGCCCTCAGCCAGCCTGGCTCCTGACCTGGGGCCTCACCGCCTCAGGCCCGGTGTACCGCAGCCGCAATGCGACGCAGCTCCGGCAGCACGTCGCCCAGCCGCGCCGGCTCACTGCTTCGCGCGCCAAGGCTGAAGTAGAGTTTGCGATACAGCGCGAAGAGCTGGTCGTAGACCGCCCCGGCCGCCGGCTCCGGCTGGTAGGTGCGGTAGCCCAGGCACATGGCCTGCTGTGCCTCCTCGATACTGGCGAAGACGCCCGCCGCCACCAGCGCAAAGATGCCCGAGCCCAGGCTGGTCGGCACGCCATCCGGCACCAGCACCGGCTTGCCCAGCACGTTGGCATACACCTGGTTCAGTACCGCGTTCTGCTGCGGAATGCCGCCGCCGTTAATCACTCGCTCTACGGGCACGCCGTGCTCGGCCATGCGCTCCAGAATAATGCGCGTGTGCATTGCCGTGCCTTCAATCGCCGCAAACAGCTCGTCCTGCGCCGTGTGGATCAGGTTCCAGCCCAGCGTGACACCGCCCAGCTCAGGATTCACCAGCACCGTGCGGTCGCCGTTGTCCCAGCTCAACCGCAGCAGCCCGGTCTGTCCGGCGCGGTAGGCCTCCAGCCCCTGCGCCAGGTCTTTCACTGTGGTGTTGGCGCGCCTGGCGATCGCGTCGAAGATGTCGCCCGTCGCCGAGAGCCCCGCCTCAATCCCCGTGTACGCCGGATGCACACTGCCCGGCACCACCCCGCACACCCCCGGCACCAGGCTGGCCTGCCGCGCCATGGCAATAATGCACGTCGAGGTGCCCACTACGTTCACCACGTCGCCCTCGCGGCAGCCAGCTCCAATCGCATCCCAGTGCGCATCAAAGGCTCCCACCGGGATCGGAATCCCCGCCTGCAGGCCCAGCTTCTCCGCCCACGCCGCGCTCAGGGTGCCGGCAATCGCATCCGACGCCTGGTAGCGGCCGTTCAACTTCTCCCGAATGCCGTCCAACAGCGGGTCCAGCTTGCTCAAAAACGACTGCGGCGGCAGCCCATCCCACTTCGGATTCCACATCCACTTGTGCCCCATGGCGCAGATGCTGCGCGGCACGTCTGCCGGATTCGTGATGCCGATCAGCGTCGCCGCCACCATGTCACAGTGCTCCAGCGCCGTGGCAAACCGGGCGCGCTTCTCCGGGTTGTGGCGCAGCCAGTACAGCAGCTTCGCAAAGCCCCACTCGTGTGAGTAGACCCCGCCGCACCACTCGATCGCCTCCAGCTTCTCGGCGTGGGCCAGCTCCGTAATCTCGCGCGCCTCGCGATGGGCGCGATGGTCGCACCACAGCATGTAGTCATCCAGCGGCTGCAACGAACTGTCTACCGGAATGACGCTCGACCCGGTCGTATCCAGCGCCATGGCTACCACATCACCGGCGCTGGTTCCCGTCTCTGCCATCACCTGGCGCGTGGCCGCGGCCAGCGCGTTCATCTGGTCCATATGGCTCTGGGTTGCAAAGTCCGGGTCCTCACGTTTGCGGTGCAGCGGATAAGCTGCGGTTGCCGTGCCCAGACGGCCCTTCTCGCGATCCAGCAAGGTAACGCGCACACTGAGGGTTCCAAAGTCCACACCTGCGACGACTGCCATCGGCTTCTCCGTAAACGTTTTCTGCACCGTCAGCAGCCTATCGCCCGCTACCGCCGCTGTCAATGCTCTGCCGGGTTGACCACCTGCTGCGATTCCTCACGCCTCGCTCCCGCGCCGCCCACCCAGACCACTGCTGTCATAATAGTCCTGACCTACTGACGCAACGCTGCCTCCGCAAGGATCTCGAGCCCTCATGTCGCGTAGTACCAAGTCCGCCGCCTCCAGCAAGATTGACATCCGTGGTGTCGCGGCTCGTGCGCGGGTCTCCATCGCCACAGTCTCGCGCACCATCAACCACGTGCCCACCGTGGACCCCGCACTGGCCAAGCGCGTGTGGAAGGCCGTCAAAGAGCTGAACTACTTCCCCAACACGCAGGCGCGGGCACTCGTCTCCGGGCGCAGCCGCCTGTTCGGCCTGATCGTCTCGGAGATTACCAACCCCTTCTTCCCGGAGCTGATTCAGCAGTTTGAGGCCATCGCCGTGCAGCACGGCTACGAGATCCTGCTCGGCTCCACCAGCTACGACGCAGCCAAGACGGAGCAGTGCGTCCGTCGCATGCTGGAGCGTAAGGTAGACGGCGTTGCCGTCATGACCTTCGGCATTGAGGAACTGCTGCTGAATCGCTTCGAAGAGGGCGACATTCCCACCGTCTTCATCGACCTTGGGCCCAGCACACCGCACAGCCGCACCATCAGCGTGGACTACCAGCAGGGCATCACCGAGGCCATCCAGCACCTGGCCGCGCTTGGCCATCGTGACATTGCCTTCCTCAGCGGTCCACTGCGCATGCACTCGGCACAGGCTCGCAGCGACGCCTTTGCCCGGGCGATGCAGCAGGCGGGACTGGTCACGCGCCCGGAGTGGATGCTGGAGGGCACCCACACGCTCGACGGTGGCCGAGACGCCATGCAGCGCATGCTGAAGACGCGCCGCTGGCCGACCGCAATCGTCTGCTCCAACGATGTGACCGCAATCGGTGTGCAGCACGCCCTGTTTGACGCCCGGCTACGCGTACCCGAGGACTTCTCCCTGGTCGGCTTTGACGACATTCACCTGGCCGAGTACACCATTCCGCCGCTCACCACCGTCCGCATGGCGTCAGAAGACCTGGCCCACGCCGCGATCGGCACCCTGCTGGAGATGCTCGGCACGGCGGAAGCCGCCGCAGGCACGCCCGTGCCAACCCACCTCATCGTCCGCCAGACCACGGGAAGCCCACGCACGAATGCCACTGCGGCAAGAGCCACCGGACGCAAAAGCCCGGTCAAGCATTAGCTTCTTAATTCGTTACAAAATAAATGCAGCTCGGCGGCAGGCACCTTACTTGCCAGTCTTGACGCCCTGCCCCTCGATCACCGTGTAGATCGCATCCACGCCCGGCAGCACGACCGGCTCCACAGCGCCGCTCGGCCAATGAATCTCAACCTTGTCGATCTTGGTCGCCTGCCCCAGACCAAAGTGCAGCCGCTGATCCGGCGAGGAGGAGAAGCTGCCGCCGGCAATCACGTCGGCCCGCTGCTTGAATCCGTTCGCCGTCACGTACACCGTCGCGCCCACAGCGTCCCGTGGACTCTTGGCACCACCCGTCAGCTTCAACTCCACCCAGTGGTTGTGATCGTCGGAGACATTGCGCAGCACCGACGGCGCGCCGTCCAGGTTGTTGATCACCGCGTCGATCTTGCCGTCGTTGAACAGGTCGCCGTACGCCAGGCCACGGCCCACCCCGAGTTTGGCCAGCGAGGAGCCCTCTACCGCAGGCATCACCTGCAGCTTGCCGTTCACGTTGTGGAACAGCAGCGGACGCTGCTTCCAGCTGGTGCCCCAGTTCGTGTGGTCCACCTCCGGGTACACATGCCCGTTGGCCTCCAGCAGGTCCAGCCAGCCATCGTTGTCGTAGTCCAGAAACGCCGTGCCCCAGCCCAGGAATGGCACCGTGGGCTCGGCGATCCCCATCTGGTAGCTGATATCGGTAAAGTTCGCGTCACCGTCGTTGCGATAGAGTGGCTTGTAGTCATCGGAGAACGTCGTGTTGTACAGGTCAATCAAGCCGTTGTGCAGCAGGTCGCCCTCGGCAATACCCATCGACGCCGTCTCTCGGCCGCCCTCGTTCAGCGCGTAGCCTGAGGCAAAGCTGGCATCCTCAAACGTGCCATCGCCCTTGTTGATGTAGAGGTAGTTCGGCGTGGAGTCGTCCGCAACCAGCAGATCGACCTTGCCATCGTTGTTCACGTCCAGGAAGAGCGAAGCCAGACCGTAGTAGTTCGACGGCTGATCACTCACCCCTGCCTTCACGCTGACGTCGGTAAAGGTGCCATCGCCGTTGTTGTGGAACAGGTGGTCGGGCTCGCCCTTCAGACCACGCGGTCCACACATCACCTTGACCCCGCGAAACTGGCAGAAGCTGAAGGCGACGTTCGCGCCACCCTGGCCGGGTTGCTGGCTCAGGTCATAGTGCACATAGCCTGGCACAAACAGGTCCAGGCGCCCATCGCCGTCGTAGTCGCCCCAGGTCGCACCGGTTGACCAGTTGCCCAGCGCCACGCCTGCAGCCTCGGCAACGTCGGTAAAGGTGCCATCGTGGTTGTTATGGTACAGGCGATTCTTACCGTAATTGGTTACATAAAGATCTGGCCAGCCATCATTGTCATAGTCGCCCACCACGGCCCCGAAGCCCCAGCGGTCGTTGGCCACGCCGGCCTTGGCCGTCACATCGGTAAACGTGCCGTCGTGATTGTTGTGAAACAGAGCCGCATGCGGCGGCGCAGCCTTGCCCGCCTCGGCCTCGTCGGTCGATCCGTTCACCAGGTAGATGTCCAACCAGCCGTCGTTGTCGTAGTCCAGCAGCGCCACGCCGGAGCCAACCGTATCCAGAATGTAGTTCTTCTGCGGCGCACCCATCGTATGGTGCCAGCGCGCGATGCCGGAGGCCTCGCCGATATCCTTGAAGACAACCGGCCCGGTGCTGACGAAGCCGCCCGCGGTGATCGGGCGATGCTCGCTATCCAGCACTGCAGGGTGCGCGCCGCCCGTGTTGGAGCCGCCCGACGCCGAGGGCTGTCCGCCCTCCACCGGCTGCGCCGTCTGATCCGTCGGCGCATCCTGCGCCTGCACCACCGCGCACGCCAACCCCAGCCACACCGCCGCCGCTACAACCCACCCACGCTTCATCATCAAGACCATTCGGACTCTGTACGCCTCACACCAGCCAACTCGCCGTCCCTTGCGTTGCATCACGCCCATGGTCGCAAGCACCGCTCACGCCCGCGCCGCGCTTCGCTACCAGTACGGGCTGCACGTCAGGTATATCAAACCCACCCCCGCGCGTCGACTTGGATGGCTAGGAATCCACCCAAAGGTGGAGCACGAACCCACCCAGCGGGCCATGCCCTGCGCCCTGACGAGGGCTACTCTGAAGCAGTACATAGTCTCGCTCCTTACAAACGCCCACTCGGGCGTTTTCTTTTGCCGCTGCCCCTGCTAGGGCGTGGCAAGCGCATAAGGAATGGTGAAGCGCCCAAGCTGAATCACACTATGCTCGGTTGGAGGCCAGATGCGAATCGCCCATACCCCATGGATCGCCTCATTGCGCGGTGCCTTCACCTGCACCACCGGCTTGCCGCTTAGAGCCTCAGAGAGCGTCACCTCCAGCGCATCCTCACCACGCGTCCAGCCGATCAGGTAGCGCCCCTCGGGCAGCACCACTCCACCAATCTTCAGCGGAACCTGCGTCAACAAAAAGTCGGCGTACTTGCCATTCGCAGAGTAACCCGCCGTAATCAACACAACCCCGGCAACCATGTGGCCCTTGCCATCGGTGATCCCGGATGCGGTGCGCAACTCCGTCTCGATTCGCTCGGCAATGACCGGCGCACGATCGGGGATGATGGCTGCCAGCTCTTTATCGGTTGCCACCCTCCAGTGCGGCACCGCTGCCACTGCGGTGGCTGCCAGCAGCACACCCAGGGCACAGCCGGCGGCCCAACGTCGTACCCAGCGCATTCCACTCCGCCCGTTCCTAGTCAAGGTGCACAATTCCCCTCTGCAGCGCAGTCGTCGCTGCCTGGGTGCGATCGCTCACGCCCAGTTTACTCAGCAGGTTATTGATGTGCGTCTTCACCGTCGCCTCGCTGATGAAGAGCGCCGCGCCAATCTCGCGATTGCTGTTCCCTGCCACAATCAGGCGCAACACATCCACCTCGCGCTCGGTCAGCTGTGGCCCGGCCAGGCGCTCGGCCAGGCGCTCCGCTACCTCCGGCGGCAGGCTGGACTTGCCACGGTGCACCGTGCGAATCGCCTGCACCAGTTCCTCGCCTTCCATGCCCTTCAGCAGGTAGCTCTTGGCACCGGCCTGCAGCGCCCGGTAGATATCCTCATCACCGTCAAACGTGGTCAGCACAATGATGCGTGCCGCAGGAAACTCCTGCCGAATCGCGCGGATCGTGTCCACGCCTCCCATCACGGGCAAACGCAGGTCCATCAGCACCACGTCCGGCCGGTGTTCGCGGTACAGCCCTACGGCCTGCTGGCCATCCGCCGCTTCGGCAACGATCGTAAAGTCCTCAACCATCTGCAACAGCGCGATAAATCCCTTGCGCACAATGTGGTGATCTTCCACGATCATGATTCGGATTGCTTCGCTCACGCTTCACCCTTCTGTCCTGCCGATGGCAGCTTCTTCTCCACCGTCACCGTCGTTCCTGCACCTGCCGCGCTCTCGACCTCGATGCTTGCAGCAATGCCGGCCGCCCGCTCGCGCATGCCTTGCAGGCCAAAGTGGCCGTCTGCCACCAGCGATGCTGCCGACTCCGTAAATCCACGACCGTCGTCGCGCACCTGCAGCCGCACGGAGGTGCTGTCATACGTCAGACTAACGCTGATCGACGCTGCCCCTGCATGGCGAACTGCATTATTTATGGCCTCCTGCGCAATTCGGAGGAGTTCATTCTCCACCTTTGGATCGAGTGGCCGATAGGTGCCCCGCACCTGCAGGCTTACCGACGGACTCTCTGCCTGTCTTCGTCTGCGCGCCAGCGCTGCCAGCCGCGACGGCAGAATCGCCGCATCCTCACCCTGCGCGCGCAGATTCCAGATCGAGCTGCGTGCCTCAGCCAGGCTGCTGCGCACCAGCTCTTTGGTCGCACTCAGTTGCTCCATGGCAGCCTCGCGAGAGGTCGTCATCAGCTTGCCAACCAGCTCCAGCTGCACGGCGATGCCAACGTACCCCTGCGCCAGCGTGTCATGCACCTCGCGCGCAATGCGGCCGCGCTCCGCCATCACCGCCTCATACTCCGCCTGCACATAGTGCACCCGCACGCGGTACACCACGTACGCGGCAGCCGCCAGCAGCAACACCAGCAATCCGTAGAACCAGCCCGTCTGCACAAAGCGCGGGCGAACGCGAAACGTCAGGCTGGCGGCCTCCGTGCTCCATACACCATCGCTGTTCTGCGCCAGCACCTCAAACACATACGTACCGGGCGGCACGTTGGTGTAGTACGCCGTGCGACTGCTGCCCGCCTCCACCCAGTCATGGTCAAACCCGCGCAGCCGATACCGATACCGCAGGCGCTGCGGCGCAGCAAAGCTCAGCCCGGCGTAGCGAAGCGTAATGCGCTCGTGACCGGGCGCAACCACAAACCCCGTGGACGCGGTCTGCACCACATCATCCACCAGCGCTTCCACCATCGCTACCGCAGGCGCCGGCAGCACGCGATCCGCGATGCGCGGGTCCACACTCGCCACGCCCTTCAGCGTGGCAAACCAGAGCGTGCCATCCCGCATACGCCATGCCGCCGGATGCCCGCCGCTGCTGCACTCCGCAATGCGCATGCCGTCGGCCACTCCAAAGCTGCGCGCGGCCACGGCCACCGCAGTGTGGTCTGCCAGGGCATCCAGGGCCGAGAGCGCCAGCCGCATCACCCCATCACGCGAGCTCAGCCACAGATTGCCGCTATCATCCTGCAGCACGCCAAGCACGGTCTCCGGCAGTGGAATGCCCGCGCTCGACACCACCTGCAGCTTGCCCCCACGCATCCTGGTCAGGCCACCGCCGTTGGTGCCTATCCACAGCGTGCCAGCAGAGTCCTCATACAGACTGGTCACCGCATCTCTGCCCAGCCCATCCTGGGTCGTGCGATTCCGGAAGCTCTGTCCGTCCCAGCGCGTCAGCCCGCCCAACGTACCAATCCACAGGGCTCCATCGCGACCGCGCAGCATCGCGCCAATCACATCGCTCCCCAGGCCATCCTGGCTGGAGTAGACGGTGAACCGGCCGTGCTCCCAGTGGGCCAGCCCATTGCGCGTGCCCACCCACAGCGAGCCATCGCGATCCGCATACAGCGACCGCACAAAGTTATCCGGCAGCCCGTCTGCGACCGTAAGCAACTTCACTCCGCCAGCGGCCACGCGAGCCAGACCGTCTGGTGTGCCCGCCCACAGCACATGCTGGCCACCCTCCACCGTCTCGGCCAGCGACAGCACCACCGTGTTCGCTGCACCCAGCGGCACGTGGCGCACACTCCGCGCGCCAGTCGCAGTCGTCTGCAGTCGATCCAGTCCGCTGGTGGTGCCCAGCCACACAGCGCCAGAGGCATCCTGCAGCACGGCGCGCACCACATCGCTGCTCAGCCCCTCCTGCGCCGCCACCACATGGAAGAGTTGCTCGCGCAACACACTCAAGCCACTGCCATCGGTGCCCAGCCACAGGTCGCCGTCGCGGTCTTCAGCAAACGCCAGCACATGGCTCACGCCAGACTCTGCCGGCGCCAGATGCAGCACGCCCGCCACGGCATTGGCCAGCACCCGGTCACCCGCCACCCACACCACGCCCTCGCGATCGGCGAACAAGTGCCGCACCGCAAACGCCGCACTTGCCACCCGCCGCACCACGCCACGCAGCGCGTCGGCACGCGAGGCCTGCGCAAGGCCCGCCTCCGTACCCACCCACACTGTACCGGTGGCGTCCACCAGCAACGCCCGCACGTCACTGCTCGGCAGTCCGCTCAGCCGCTGCTTGCGGTTGCCGCTCCAGCTCACCAGGCCCTGCCGACCACCCACCCACACGGTGCCCTGTGCCTCCACACACAGCGCCTGCACCCCGTCCAGCTCTGGCACGGGCAACGGCTGGCCCTCACGATACCCCTCCGGCGCGGGATGCAGCGCGAGCACGCTGCGCCCACCCGCCGCCCACACGGTGCCGCTGGCATCCGCCGCCAGCAGCGCTCCGCTGTCGCCCGTAGAGAGCTGCTCGCTGCCCTCCACCGCGCGGAAGCGGCCCTGCTGCTCCACCGCCAGACCCGCAGCCGTGGCCACCACCAACGCCCCATGCTGCGGAGCCAGCACCCGCAGCACGCGGCTGGAGGGCAAGCCCTGCTCAACGCCATAACGCGTGAGTTCGCCACCGGCGAGCGCCAGCAAACCATCTTCCGTGCCAATCCACAACCGGCCAGCGGCGTCCTCCGCCAGCGCGTTCACCAGGTTGCTGTGCATCTGCGGGGTATTGCCCGTGTCGAAGACGCGGAAGGACATCCCATCGAAGCGCACCAGTCCGCCATCCGTGCCGAGCCACAAAAAGCCGTCCCGCGACTGCAGCACGGTGTACACGGTGTCCTGGGGCAGGCCGCTGTCGTTCTGCCAGGTCTGGCGGCGATACTGGCTCAGGTCCGTCGCAGGCATCAGGGCACGCGCGCCGCCAGCAAAAACCAGCAGCATCGCTAAGCCTGCCAGCACACCGCGCCACCGTCTCCGCATCGCCCCGCTCACGACTGCACACGCGCAAAGACGTAGGGCCCCTCCGGCACCAGCGCCACCCGCGCACCCGGTGCCAGGCCACGCAACACATACGCCACCGCATCCGGCAGATGCGCGAAGGCGTGCCGGCCAAAGCTGCCCATCGCCTGTTGCGGCGCCCCCGGCGTGTAGAAGCACAGCGGATTCCGTTGGCTCGCCAGCGCCAGCTTCTCCATCTGCCACTGGTCCACCTGCACCGGCTGCTGCAGCAGGCCCGCCAGAAACTCAGGCGCGCTGCGATACGTGCGCAGCATCTCCGCAAACTCCGGCGAGCCGATGCCCTCGCGGCACTCCCCCACCAGCAGAATCGGTGCGCCCGGCTTCGCCAGGTGCTGCGCCGCCGTAATGCCCTTCACCGTCTGGTAAAACGTCAGGTCCAGCGGATGTCCGGCCGAGCTGGTGATCACCGCATCGGCCAGCCCGCTCACCCGCTCCAGCGACGTGGTGCGCAGAAAGTCCACCCCGGCCTGGTGTGCCGCGACGGGCTCTCCCGCAAAGACGCCCGAGATCGCACGCTCCCGGGTCAGCGTTACATCCAGCGCAAAGTCATGCCGCGCCATCGCGGCGATCTCGGTCAGCTCCTCATGCAGCGGATTGCCCTCATAGGAGCCCTCGGTCGCCGTGGCCTCGCGCATGAACCGCGGCGAGTGAATCACCTTGATCGTCTCCTGCGCCGCCAGACCCGGCGCTATCAGCTTGCGCCCGCCAGAGAAGCCAAGCATCAGATGCTGCTCAATAAACCCGAAGGTCAGGTGCAGCTCCGCCGCCATGAACCGCTCATCAATGTAGACCGGCGTGCCACGCCGCGTGCTGCCCAGCGCCCGGTGCTCCGCCAGCGCGCGCGCGTCGTGGTTCACCACGCGGTACGTCGCGGCAATCTCCGGGCCGACGATGGCGCGGGTCTCCTCTGCCGTGGCACCGCGATGCAGCCCGGTCGCGATCAGAATCGTAATCCCCTCGCGCGGAATGCCTGCCGCCTCCAGCCGACGCAGCACCGGCGGCAACGTCGTCGCGTTCGGCGCCGGGCGCGTAATGTCGCATACGGAGATGGCCGCGCTGCGCCGACCACGCGCCAACTGCTGCAGCGGAGGTGTCCCCAGCGGAGCGTCCAGTGCCGCCTCCAGCGCTGCCGCCGCATCCGGCAACGCGCGCGCTGAGCGGCTCTCAATCACCTCATACCTTGGCCCGTCAGGCAGCTCCACTGTCAGGCCATCGCGGCCAAAGGCAAACTCGGTCTTCACGGCGGGCCTCTCCCTGGTTGCGTCTGCACCTCAACTATAAGGCGCGGACCGCGCGGCTGCCACAGCCCCGTCCGCACCAACAACAAAGGCGCTGCCAGCGGCTCTCGCCACCGGCAGCGCCCGGTCTGTCCTCAGCGCCCGGCTACTTCTGCGTGGAGAAGGTGAAGATCGTCGTGCTGTGCCGCACCACACCCGGCCGCAGCAGCGTGGTGGGGAAGGCCGGATGATTCGGCGAGTCTGGGAAGTGCTGCGTCTCCAGGCAGAAGCCGGAACGCTTCGGATTTCCCTCAGCCGCCTTGCCAAACTTATCCCCGGTCAGGAAGTTGCCCGTGTAGAACTGCACGCCCGGCTCCGTCGTGGTCACCGTCAGCACGCGGCCCGACTTGGGGTCAACCACGCGCGCCGCCAGCTTCAGTTCGCCGCTCTTGCCGTTCAGCACCCAGTTGTGGTCGTAGCCGCCGGCGATCTTCAACTGCTCGTTATCCGCATCAATCCGCGCACCAATCGCGGTCGATTTGCGGAAGTCGAACGGCGTACCAGCCACCGGCGCCAGCTCTCCGGTCGGGATCAGCACCGTGTTCACAGGCGTGTAGTGATCGGCCGCCAGCATCACCTCATGGTCCAGAATCGTCGACTGCGCATCGCCCGAGAGATTGAAGTAGGTGTGGTTGGTCAGGTTGACGACCGTAGGCTTGTCGGTCGACTCGCTGTAGTCAATCCGCAGCGCGCCGTGCGTCAGCGTGTACTTCACGTGCGCAGTCAGCGTACCCGGGTAGCCCTGGTCGCCATCCGGGCTCACCAGCGTCATCTCCACGCCGCCCGGAATCTCCTTCGCCTCCCAAACATGCTTATCAAAGCCAACCAGACCGCCGTGCAGCGACTGACCGTTGTTGTTCACCGGCACGTGATACTCATGCCCATCAATCTTGAAGGCGCCATTGGCAATGCGATTGCCATACCGTCCTACCACCGCGCCAAAGTACGTCTTCTGGTCGTCCAGGTAGCCATCCAGCGCGCTGTATCCAAGCACTACATCGGCCATCTTGCCATCGCGGTCGGCCGTGCGAATGGAGAGCACGCGCGCGCCCAGCGTCATCACCTTCGCCTCAACCTGATCACTCTTCAGCGTGTATACGTCCACGGTTTTGCCATCCGGCATTGTGCCGAAGACGGCCTTCGTTACAGCTCCATGCGCAGCGATCGCGGTAGTCATGCTAAGCAGAATAACCCCTAACCATTTCATCGTCAGCTTTCCCTCAAGCTCGTTGTTCGTGCCGACACCCCACTCCAGAATTCCGCATGGCAGCACGGAACGCAGCTCTGGGACCTCGCCATCACCCCGCCACTATACGTCAATGCGCCTGCACATAGGAAACGGCGGTAAGATGGAGCCGCACGAACCAATCCACTGCCAAAGGTATCTCTCGTGATCGCTCTGCTCCGCTGCTCCGTGCTCGCTGCTCTTTCGCTCTCCTCGGCTGCTGCCATCGCCGCGCCACCGGCCGCACCGGCCTGGGTTGGCACCTGGGGCGCTGCTCCCCTGGCCGCCCCCAACCCCTCCAGCAAGATGCTCGCGGGCGACTCCACCGTGCGCGACATCGTCCATCTCTCGCTGGGCGGCTCCACCTTCCGCGTCACGCTCAGCAACGAGTTCGGCACCGAGTCGCTCACCGTCGGCGCCACGCAGGTCGCGCTGGTCACCGGCAAAGACGCTGTCAGCACCACGACCACCGCTGCCGCCACCTTTGGCGGACGCGCCTCCGTCACCATTCCGCCCGGCGCGCTGGTCGTCAGCGACCCCATCGCGCTCAGCCTGCCGGCCTTCGCAGATGTTGCCGTAAGCCTCTACGTGCCAGATCAGCCGATCTCCGTCCTCTCCTCGCACGCACTCGGCGTCTCCACCAACTACATTGTGCCCGGCAACCAGGTCGGCGCAGCCAGCCTCAACAGCCCGCGCGAAGTCTACTCCTGGCCCATCCTGAAGGGCGTGGACGTGCTTGCGCCCGCCGGCTCCGCAGCCGTCGTTACCCTGGGCGACAGCATAACGGATGGCGCCCTGAGCACACGCGATGCCAACGCCCGCTGGCCCGACGTGCTGGCCCGTCGCCTGGCCGCCAACCCCAAAACCAGCCGCCTGGCCGTCCTCAACGAGGGCATCAGCGGCAACCGCGTGCTGCATGACAACGCAGGCCCCAGCGCGCTGGCCCGCTTTGATCGCGACGTGCTCGCCCAGGCCGGGGTCAAGTACCTCATCATCCTGGAGAGCATCAACGACATCGGGCATGCTGCCGACCCGGTCAAACCCTACGACATCGTCTCTGCCGATGACCTGATCGTCGGCCTCACCCAGCTTGCGCTGCGCGCCCACACCCACGGCATCAAGGTCTATGGTGCCACCCTTACGCCGTACGTCGGCGCCAAGTACCAGTCCGCAGCCGGCGAGACCATGCGCCAGGCCGTCAACACCTGGATCCGCACCACCAAGGTGCTGGACGGCTTCATCGACTTCGACAAAGCCACGCAGGACCCCGCCAACCCCGCCGTCTTCGCCCCCGCCTACGACTCCGGGGACCACCTGCACCCCAAGGACGCCGGCTACACCGCCATGGGCGACTCCATCGACCTGAACCTCTTCACCCGCTAACGATTGCGGCCACGCAAAAGCGGCAGGAGCCTCGCTCCTGCCGCTTCGCTTTTCCCCCTCTGCTACCGCTCCCAGGGCTGCGGCACCTTGACCGAGGCCATACCCGCCGCCGTCGCCGCCTGGATGCCAAACTCCGTATCCTCAAACACCAGGCAGCGCTCCGGCGCTACGCCCAGCCGCTGCGCGCCCAGCAGAAATGGCTCCGGATCCGGCTTGCCCCGGCTGTAGTCCCCCGCACACACCAGCACGTCGAACCGGTCCAGCAGCCCCACCACCTGCAGCGAGGCCGTCACCGACTCGCGTGTGCTGCCAGAGACTACGGCAAACGGCAGCTTGCCGTGGCTCAGCTCGATCTGCTCCAGCACCTCGGGCACCGCTCGCAGCTGCGGCAGCATCTCGTAGTACAGGCTCTCCTTGCGCTCCGCCGCCGCCTCCACCGGAATGCTGAGCCCGTGCTGCTGGTTCAAGGTGGCGATAATAGTGGTCACCGGCAGCCCGCCCCACGCGTAGTGCTGCTCCGCCTCAAACGGACAACCCCACTCCGCAAGCGCGGCCTTCCAGGCCTCCAGATGCAGCGGCATGGAGTCCACAATCGTTCCGTCGCAATCAAACAGGTACGCCTCAAACTCGCCCGGCGGCAACACCAGCGGCATGCACTTGCTCCCCTCCGGCAACCGAAGTGCCGACCTATGCTCAAACGCAACCGGGGCAGCAGAGCCCGGTAGACTACCCGGCCCTGCCGCCCCGGCAAAGGTGTTTCTTACTTCAGTTCGATGCCAGCAAAGAAGTAGCCAATCTCAAAGGCCGCCGTCTCCTCGGCGTCCGAGCCGTGGATGGCGTTCTCGCCGATGGAACCGGCGAACTTCTTGCGGATGGTGCCCTCAGCAGCCTTCGCCGGATCGGTGGCGCCCATCAGAGTGCGCAGATCGGCAATCGCGTTCTCCTTCTCCAGCACCATCGGGAAGATCGGGCCAGAGCTCATGAACTCCGTCAGTTCGCCGAAGAAAGGACGTGCGGCGTGCACGTGGTAGAAGCCTTCGGCCTGTGCCTTGGAGATCGACATCCGCTTGATGGAGACGATCTTGAAGCCTGCCTTTTCAATCTCGGCCAGAATCGCCGCCGTGTACCCCTTGCGGACCGCGTCCGGCTTGATGATGCTGAATGTGCGCTGTGACAACGTAGTTCTCCTTCAGATAATTGTGCCTGATTCAGTGTAAAACATACGCCCGGCAGCACCTGCCAGGCCCCCGGCAAATCACGGATTCTTCACACGGATCGCCCCGGTAGTTGCAGCAAACACCGCACCCGGGATACCCTCGCTGCCATCTGCTGAGGAGCCGCCGCCCATGCGCAATACGTCGTGGATCTGGGTTCTGGGGACTGTCGCCTGGCTGACCAACGCTGCCGTGAGTCTGCGCCTGCATGCAATCGGACACGCCCGACTGGCGCTCTGCCTGGCCGCTGTGTTTGCTGCCGCCGGCCTCTACTTCCGACGGCAGCCCAACTAATCGTTTACGCCTTGCCCAGCACCCGGGCCATGGCCGCGCCAATCTCAGCCGGCGTCTTCACCACGGTAATGCCTGCATCCGCCATCGCCTGCATCTTGCTGGCCGCCGTGCCCTCGCCGCCGGAGATGATGGCACCCGCGTGGCCCATGCGACGTCCCGGAGGTGCCGTCTGACCAGCGATAAAGCCAACCACCGGCTTCTTCACGTTCTCCTGAATGTACTTCGCCGCCGCCTCTTCCGCAGAGCCGCCGATCTCGCCGATCATGATGATCGCTTCGGTCTCCGGATCCTCGTTCAGCAGCTTCAGCGCGTCAATGTGCGTCGTGCCGATAATCGGGTCGCCGCCGATACCGATCGCCGTCGACTGGCCAATGCCAAGCTGCGTCAGCTGATGCACAGCCTCATACGTCAAGGTGCCGGACTTCGACACAATGCCCACGCTGCCTTCCTTGTGAATTCGGCCCGGCATAATGCCCACCTTCGCCTTACCCGGCGAGATGACACCCGGGCAGTTCGGCCCGATCAGCCGCGACTTCGACCGCTTCACAATCTCCCACGCCTTCACCATATCCAGCACCGGAATGCCTTCGGTAATGCAGATCACCAGCGGCAGCTCTGCCGCGGCGGCCTCCAGAATGCCGTCGGCTGCAAATGGCGGCGGCACAAAGATCACCGTCGCATTCGCGCCCGTCTCCTTCACCGCCTCTTCCACCGTGTTGAAGACCGGCCATCCCTCGTGCGTCGTGCCGCCCTTGCCCGGCGTTACACCACCCACCACATTTGTGCCGTAGGCCGCACAGCCCTTCGCGTGGAACGTGCCCTCACGTCCGGTGATGCCCTGCACAATCAGCCGCGTATTCTTATCCACCAGAACTGCCATTACTTACCACCTTTCGCGGCCGCAACCGCAAGCTCTGCAGCTTCCTTCATCGTGGCGCCTACGCTGAACTTCAGCCCCGACTCAGCCAGAATCTGCCGGCCTTCCTCAACGTTTGTGCCCTCCAGCCGCAGGATGATCGGCAGCGTTACATTCAGCTTCTTCGCCGCTGCCACCACCGCCGTCGCCAAAACGTCGACACGCAGAATGCCGCCAAAGATGTTGATGAAGATCGCCTTCACGTTCGGGTCGCTCAACAGGATGCCGAACGCGTTCTCAATCTGCTCCTGGTTGGCGCCGCCGCCCACATCCAGAAAGTTCGCCGCCGAGCCGCCCGAGTAGCTGATGATGTCCATCGTCGCCATCGCCAGGCCCGCGCCGTTCACCATGCAGGCAATCGAGCCATCCAGCTTGATGTAGTTCAGCGCATACTTGCTCGCCTCAACCTCCAGCGGATCTTCCTCCGCCAGGTCGCGCAGCTCCTTCAGGTCCTTGTGCCGGAACATCGCGTTGTCGTCGAAGTTGATCTTGCAGTCCAGCGCCAGCAGCTTGTCGTCCTTCGTCGTAATGAAGGGGTTGATCTCCATCAGCGTCGAGTCGGTCTCGATAAACGCTTTGTACAGCCCCAGCATGAACTTCACCGCGTCGTTGATCTGCGTCGGCTTCAGGCCCAGCTTGAAGGCCAGCTTGCGCGCCTGGTAAGGCTGGAAGCCGATGGCCGGCTCGATGTACTCCTTGTAGATCAGCTCCGGCGTATCGTGCGCAACCTGCTCAATCTCCATGCCGCCAGACTGCGAGGCCATGAAGACCACCTTGGCGGACGCGCGGTCCAGCACCAGGCCCAGGTACAGCTCGCGGTCGATCGCAGAGCCCTCCTCCACCAGCAGGCGCTGCACCTTCTGCCCCTGCGGGCCGGTCTGGTGGGTCACCAGTTGCATGCCCAGAATCGCCTTGGCGGCCGCGTTGGCATCTTCCAGCGACTTCACCACCTTCACGCCGCCGCCCTTGCCGCGGCCTCCAGCGTGAATCTGCGCCTTCACCACCACCACGGGATTGCCGGCAGCAAACAGCCCCTTGGCAGCCGTCTCAGCCTCTTCCAGCGTGGTCGCCATCTCACCGTTCGGTACCGGTACGTTGTACTTGCGCAGAATCTCTTTAGCCTGATACTCGTGAATTTTCATAGGTAGGTTTGCTCGAGTGCTTGCGCGAGAAGTGTAGCGGACGGCACTGGCCGGGGGCAATCTAAACTCGCACAAGCGTGCGGTTATCGCCGCCGCCCCGCCACGGCGGCGACAACCCGCCACCTCACCAGCCCCGGAACAGCGCCGCCCTGCTAGGCTGAAGGTATGGCTCTGCAGCAACAACTTAAGCAGTTGATGGAGGCCCGCGCCAGCTTCTCCCGCAATGAGGCGCGCGAGCTGATGCACCAGATCCTTACCGGCTCGCCTGCCGATATCCAGATCGCCGCGCTGCTGGGCGCGCTCGCCGCCCGCGGAGAGACCGCCGCCGAGATCGCCGGCTTTGCCGAAGCCATGCGCAGCGAGGCCCTGCCCCTGCCCCTGACTCAGGCCGAGCGCGACCTGCTCGTCGATACCTGCGGCACCGGCGGAGACGCCAGCGGCACCTTCAACATCTCCACCGCCGCCGCGCTGGTGGCTGCCGCCGCAGGGGCTACCGTGGCCAAGCACGGCAATCGCGCCGTCACCTCACGGTGCGGCTCGGCCGACGTGCTGGAGGCGCTCGGCATCCCGGTCAACCTGGGCCCGCTGGCTGCGGCAGAGGCCCTGCGGCGGCACCGCTTCGCCTTCCTGCATGCGCCTTCGCTGCATCCCACCATGCGCGCCGTGATGCCAGTGCGCCGGGCGCTGGGCGTCCGCACCCTGTTCAACATCATCGGTCCACTCACCAACCCTGCGGGCGCCTCGCGGCAGGTGATGGGCGTCTTTGCGCCGCACCTGGTTCCCCTGGTGGGCGAGGCCATGGCCATGCTGGGCACGCGCCGGGCCATGGTCGTGCACGGTGACCTGACGGCCGAGCTACCCGACGACTCCGCCGCCAGCTACCTCGGCATGGACGAGCTCTCCCTCTCCGGCCCCAGTCAGGTGGCGGAGGTCTTCACCCCGGCTCGCAACGGCACCCAGGTGCGGCTCAGCACGCTCACGCCGGAGGATGCCGGTCTGGTCCGCGCCCCGCTCGCCGCCCTGCGCGGTGGCGACGCCGGCACCAATGCCGCCATCCTGACCGCTATCTTTGCCGGCCAACCGGGACCGCCGCGCGACGTCGTTGTGCTGAACGCTGCGGCCGTGCTGGTTACCGCCGACCTTGCCCCCACGCTGCCTGCCGCAGCCCAGCTGGCCCGCCAGGCCATTGACTCCGGCGCAGTCACCGCACTGGTCAAGGCGCTTGGCGCCTGACGCGGCCACGGAACCGGCACGCCCGACCGCGCGTATCCTGCAAAGTGCAGCAGCGCCGAGTGTCACTGCGCCGCGCCAAGGAGAGCCGCTCGTCATGTCGAACACGTATCCGCCGCCCCACGAATCGCTGGACCCCGCCTTCGTCACCACAGCCTTTGAGCTGCCCGGCTACCGCGTCGTGCGCAACCTCGGCATCGTGCGCGGCATCGTGGTGCGCTCGCGCAACGTCTTTGCCACCATCGGGGCCGGCCTGCAGACCCTCGTCGGTGGCGACATCACCCTGTTTACCGAGCTGTGCGAGAAGACCCGCCAGGACTCCTACGCCATGATGACCCTGCACGCCGCACAGCTGGGGGCAAACGCCGTCATCGGCGCGCGCTACGACGCCAACGAGGTGATGAACGGCATCACCGAGGTGCTGGCCTACGGCACCGCCGTAGTGGTGGAGAAGCTGCCGGGCTGATTCGCTGCCAACCCGCTCCCAAAGCATGGGCAGGCGTTAGGATAACCACACACCCCTGCACGCGAGGCTCGCAGCCCCATGTCGAAACCCGCACCCGGCCGCATTGAAGTCATCACCGGTCCCATGTTCTCCGGCAAGTCTGAGGAGCTCATCCGCCGCCTCAAACGAGCCCGCATCGCACGCCAGCGCGTCGCCTGCTACAAGCCGGATATCGACCTGCGCTACCATCGCACCTCAATTGCCAGTCACAGCGCACAGACCCACGAAGCGCTGACCGTTGCCACGACGGAAGAGCTGAAGGCCGATCTGCTGCCGCGCCTGCACGAGGTTGAGGTCATCGGCATCGACGAAGGCCAGTTCTTTGACCCCGCCATCGTCCCGCTCGTGGTAGAGCTGGTGCACCTGGGCAAGCGCATCGTCATCGCCGGCCTCGACACGACGTTTACCGCCGAGCCCTTCGGCCCCATCCCCGCGCTCATGGCCATCTCCGACGACGTCGCCAAGCTCTCTGCCGTCTGTATGGTCTGCGGGGCCCCCGCCATCCACACCCAGCGCCTGGGCCAAAGCCGCGAACTCGTCGTCGTGGGCGCCGCCGGGCTGTATGAGGCACGCTGCCGCGCCTGCTTCCGGCCCTTCCTGGATGAGTACGGCTCCGAGCAACTGGAGCTGACGCCGCCCGAGATTCCCAGCTAAGGCAAGCAGGCGCAGCTCCCCCGCGCCGCCCTGCCTGTGTTTGTCTCAGCGTCAGTGCGTCTGCATCATCTGCATCACATCCTGGCGCAGGGCTAATCCACTGGCCGGGCGGCTGTAGAACATGTGCCCACCGGGATACTCGTGCACGGAGACACGTGTGGGGTCGCCCATCACCGGCATGGCGTCTACCGTCAGAATGGAGCCCATGAACGGGCAGGAGAGATCGTTCCAGCCGTGCACGATCAGCACGCGCAGCTTAGGATCGGCAGAGACCGCCTCACGCAGATCCTCCACGGCGCCCTTGCGCAGCACATCGCCACGCTCCCACGCCTCGTTCACGGCGTCGCTCAGCGCGTCGTACCGCGCGTCGGTCTTCCAGCCCACGGTCTGGGTCACAAAGTTCACCATCGCCGTGGTCGTGGGGGCGATGATGCTCTCCAGAATCGGATCGTTGCTGCGCTGGGCCGGGTCAAACGGGAATGGATCGTAGGCCGTCACCGTGGGGTCGTAGATGCTGCCCAGCTTGCCCTCCGTGCGGAAGACCTCACGCAGGTAGTCCTGCCGGTCAATGCGGCCGCCCGCACGCTTCACATACAGCGGGTCCAGCCCGGTAAGCTCCGTCACCCGGGCGATCATCTGCTGCTGCGCCGCCGCGTCAGAGCGCCCTTTCAGCAGTGCAACCGTGTAGTCGCCGCGCGCGTACTCAATCACCGGGGCCATCGCCGCCGACGTCAGATTGCCGGTCTTCTCCAGGTGCACCGCAGCCATCGAGGGCAGGTCCACCACCCACGGAATCGGCGACATATCCGCATTCTCCTCCTGCGCCGGATTCAGATACGGCGACACCAGCACCACGCCGTTCATCGCCACGCCCAGCTTGGTCTGCAGGTAGTGCGTAATGCGCGGCCCGCGATAGCCGCCATAGCTCTCGCCCACAAAGTACTTGCGGGAGTCCAGCCGCCCGTTCTTCACCAGCCACTCGTAGATGACCCGCGACAGATATTCGATATCCGGCTGCGTGCTCCAGAACTGCTTCTTGGTCTCCGCCTCGCTCAGCAGCGAGCGGCTGAAGCCCGTGCCTACAGGATCGATAAACACCAGATCGGTAAAGTCCAGCCAGGTCGCCGGGTTATCCACCAGCAACGCCGGATCGGATGGGCTGTCGCCATCCTTGCCAAACTCCACATGCTTCGGCCCGATCGCACCCAGGTTCAGATACACCGACGCAGCGCCCGGACCGCCGTTCAGCGCAAACGTCACTGGCCGATCCTTGCCCTGCACCGTATAGGCGGTGTACACCACATCGGCAGTGGGCTTGCCGTCACGGTCCTTCAGTTGGATGGACCCTACCGTTGCGGTGTAGTGCAAAGGCTTGCCGTTCAACTGGATCTGCTGCTCCACATGCGCCTCTGGCGGCAACGGAGCGGGGGTGGCTGGGGTGGCTGCGGCTGGCGGAGCCGCCGGCTTATCCTCGGCTTGCGCCAACACCGCAGCGCCCAGCAGCACGGCGACCGCAGGGGTGGCAAAGCACAAGACTCTCACTCTGCCGGTGAGCCGGCAGAACCTGACCAAGGATTCCATGTTCATAGCTCTATATGATGCAGCAAATCGGCTGACGCGTGCGGTATTCTTGCCATGCACGCCAGAGGAGACCATCACCATGCGTTCCGCAATTCTCGTACTCGCCGCCTCGATGCTCGCCGTCCCAGCCTTTGCCAAGTCCACTCCGCCGGTCGTCGTCCACCTGAAGACCAGCCACGGCGAGGACGCCGGGACCGCCACCTTCAAGCAGAGCAAGGACAAGCTCGTCATCAAGCTGGAGCTGAAGAACCTGCCCGTCGGCGACCACGCCGTGCACATCCACCAGAAGCCAGCCTGCGATGCGCCTGACTTCAAGACCGCCGGCGGCCACTTCAACCCCGATGGCAAGAAGCACGGCACACTCAACCCGCTGGGCCACCACAACGGCGACCTGCCGCAGAACATCACCATCGGCGAGCAGCACACGGGCTCCGCAACCTTCAAGGTGGATTACCTGTCGCTCGACCCCAACTCGCCCAACAGCATTCTCGCCAACGGCGGCACCTCCATCATGGTGCATGAGAAGGCCGACGACATGATGACGGACCCCACCGGCAACGCCGGCAACCGCATCGCCTGCGGCGTCATCTCGGCCCCTGGCCAGTAGCCTCCACCCGCCAGCGCAACCCGTCAAGGCCGGTCCCCTGTGCAGGTGGCCGGCCTTTGCCATGGCTGTGGGTAACTTTCGCTGTGCCGCATTGAACCGATCCTCGCCCGTTTGCGTAGCAGACGCACATGGGCACCAACCCCATCTCGCTGCCGCTGCCGCACGGACTCCGCAACCGTCGCTGCAGCCCGGCCAGCGCAACCCAGCTCTCCGCAACTTCGCGCAAGGTGGAGCCCGCAGCGCAGCGCCCTGGCGATACACTGCTTGCACCCCGCAAGCCAGAGGTTGCCGTGCTGCGTATTACCGAGCCAGATGCGGAACAGGAGGCCCTCGCACGGTTGATCCGTCAGTGTGTGGCCGGGGACCCGCACGCTTGGCAGCAGCTGGTGCAGGCCCAGCACCGCCGCATCTACGGCATCTGCTACCGCTTCACCGGCTCCAGCTTTGACTCGGAGGACCTCACCCAGGAGGTCTTCGTCAAGCTCTACAAGAGCCTGGGCTCGTACGACCTGCAAAAGGGCAGCTTCAACACCTGGATCACGACCCTCACCCGGAACCTGCTGGTCGATCACTTCCGCCGCACCCGCCTGGAGCGCGCCTCCGACTCGCTGGACGCCACCCTGGATGGTGAGCCCGACAGCCCCAGCCGCGCCAGCCAACTGGCAGACCCCGGACGCACCCAGGAGCAGACCGCAGCCAATACGCAGCTGCGCGATCAGATTCAACAGGCCCTGGCGCAGCTCTCGCCCGAGCTCCGCGAAGCCGTCATCCTGCGCGATCTGGACGATATGGATTACAAAGAGATAGCGGCAGTCTTAAAGATTCCAGAGGGAACCGTAAAGAGCCGCATCAGCCGCGGACGGGCGGAACTAGCCAGACTTTTGCAACGTATAGAAGGGCAGGTGATCTGAGTGACGCGACCGAACCAGTTCGGAGGCTCCAACGCAGCAGGCGAGGCCAGCTCCCTGCAGTGCCTGCGGGTTGAGGCCATGCTGACGGACGCGCTGGACGGCAATCTGGCCAGCGAAGATCAGGCGTTCTTTGCCCAGCACCTGAGCAACTGCGGCCTGTGCAGCCAGTTGTACGCCGATGTGCAGCGCGGCGCGGCCTGGCTGGAGACGTTGAAGACGCCGCGTCCAGAGCCCCCCGCCAACCTGTTGGCGCGCATCCTTGCCCAAACATCGGCCCAAACCTCCGCCCAGACCTCAACCGAGGCCTCCGCCGCCCAGCAGCATGGCATGACCCTGCTGCCCGCGGCTGCCGCTACTGCCCATGCCGCTCCGTCGGCAGGCACAGCCGCGGCCAACCAGCTGCTTAACCACGCAGCCGTGCCGGGCGGCAATGTCCTGCCGTTCCGCAAGCGGTTTACCCTGCGCAGCCTCAGCGACACGCTGCTGGAGCCTCGTCTGGCGATGACGGCAGCCATGGCCTTCTTCTCCATCGCCCTCACGCTCAATCTCACCGGCGTGCAACTACGCAGCCTGCGCGCCAGCGACTTCAAGCCCTCCAGCCTGAAGCGTTCGTTCTATACCGCAAACGCTCACCTCGTGCGGTACTACGACAACCTGCGCGTGGTCTACGAGTTGGAGTCACGCGTGCACGAGCTGCAGCGCTCCGCAGACGAGATGGCACCCGCCACCGAGGCACCGGCGCAGCAGCAGCCGGAGGCCCCGGCCGACAAGCCGCAGAGTACGCCGCAGCCCAACAACCATAGTGCCCTGCCACAGCCCCATCACACGCAGCACATCGCTTCCCTGCCTCACTTCACCGTTACGGCGCAGCTGCAGGAGCCCTCGCATCGCTCTGAGGCGACCTCCGCTGCACCGCTTGAACTCCCCGCGGCGCGCTCGATCCGCCGCACTCAGGAAGGACGTCTCGTATGACCTGCGCCAACCATACCGACCGCGAACGTACCGCATTCTGCCAGCAGTGCGGCAAGCCGATCTGCCCGGAGTGTACCCGCGCCGTAGGCTCGGCCATCTTCTGTGAGCCCTGCCTCGCGGCTCGACTGGGCAACCTGCCGCCGCGCGACCCCTTCCACTCCGCCACCCTCAACCAGACTCTGGATGGCGTGATTCCGCCGCCGTCGCAGCCCGGCATGCCCAGCCCCGGTCTGGCTACGTTGCTCGGCCTCATTCCGGGTGTCGGTGCCATGTACAACGGCCAGTACACCAAAGGCATCGTGCATCTGGTTGTCTTCGCGGTGCTGGTCAGCCTTGCGGACAAGAACGGCATCTTCCTGCTCTTTGTCTTCGGATGGGTCATCTACCAGGCCATCGAGGCCAACCACACGGCGCGCGCCAGGCTGGCCGGCTCTCCACTGCCCAACCCCTTTGGCCTCAACGACCTGGGTGAGCGGCTCGGCTTTGGCAAGTCGTGGCCTACCCCTCCGGCAGAGCCCCCTGCGTCCGCTCCACCGCAAAGCGCACCCGGCCCGGCGGTGCCGCCCCCCGCGCCCTGGGGAGCTCCTCCGCAGCCCTACACGCAGTCAAGCTCCTACAACGGCACCACCTGGGAGTGGTCCAGCTACACAGCGCCGCCACCGTCCTCTGCCGACTATCAGCCCGTCTCCACCGGCGCGCCCACACCGCCGCCCGACCCAGCGCTGGTGCTACCCCGCAGCAGCTTCCCTGCCGGAGCAATCTGGCTCATCGGCCTCGGCTGCCTGTTCCTGCTCGGCAACATCGGCATCCTGCATGGGCTGCCCGTCCACTATCTGCTGCCGTTCTTCCTCATTGGCCTTGGCATCTGGATCTTTCTGCATCGGCTGGGCGACTCGGGCCTCGGCCTGGCCGACGATGGCACCCCCATGTACCGCCTGCGCGTCCTGGCTGCACTGCGCGGCGCCATCTGGATCATTCTGATCGGCGTCATGTTTCTGCTGGATACCTTCCACATCCTCTCCTGGGGGAGTAGCTGGCCGCTGTTCATCATTACCGCTGGCCTGATGGCCATCCTGCAGCGAACCATCTACGCGCAGGCCATGGCAGCCAACTATGCTGCGCCCCCGGCACAGACACCGCCCCCCGCGCCAACCCCCACACCTGCCCCGGCACCCGCGGCCGAACCTCACGACGAGGAAAGGAGCTAACCATGGCCTCCACCCCTCCGCCGCATCCCCCATCCAACGGAGGCCAGTACGGCCCTCCCTTTGGCAGCGACTGGAAGTACCAGCGGCGCATACTCAAGCAGCAGGCGCGCGCCCAGCGCGAGACGCAACGCGCCCAACGCCTGGCCTACCGGGCCCAGTTGCGCGGTATGAAGCGCACCTCCATCCTCGGCCCTATCCTGCTCATCGCCATCGGCGTCGTCTTCCTGATGGTGCAGACCGGGCACGTTAGCCCTAACACTCTCTTCTCCTGGTACGGGCATTGGTGGCCGCTGCTCATCGTGGGCGCCGGAGTGGTGCTGCTGCTGGAGTGGACCTTTGACCAGGCCATGCACCGCCGCAATCAACCGCCCTACTACCGGCGCGGAGTCGGTGCCGGCGTCGTGCTGCTGCTGCTGGTGCTGGCCGCACTCGGCGTTGGCGCGCAACAAGGCCTCGGCGGTGCTCGCCCCTTCTTTCACCACCTCTTTCCCAATCCCGAGCAGATGGACGAGTTCTTGGGCGACAAGCATGAGAGCACCCAGACCGTGGACCAGCCCCTGCCCCCCGGCACTCAGCTCATCCTCAACAACCCGCGCGGCGACGTGACGCTTGCCGGAGCAGCCCAGCCCAACGACGGCAAGCTGCACCTCACCCTGCAGAAGCAGGTCTTCTCTCGAACGGACAGTGACGCCAACGACAAAGCCGTTCGCCTGACCCCACACTTCACCACCTCCGGCAACACCCTCACCGTCGACCTGCCCAGCATCGACGGCGCTCACGCCGATCTCGTCGTCTCCCTGCCCGAGAACATCCCCGTCACCGTGTCCTCCAACCACGGCGACCTGCGCATCAGTCAGCTCACGGCCAGCGTCAACGCCATCGCCAACCACGGCGATCTCGACCTCTCCACCATCACCGGCAACGTCACCGCCCACATCAACCACGGCGGCTCGTCCTTCTCCGCGCACAACGTCACCGGCCAGCTCAGCGTCGAGGGCCACGGCCAGGACTTCACCCTCTCGGACATCAACGGCCCCGTCACCTTCAACGGCGACCTCTTCGGCACCAGCCACCTCGAGCACATCCTCGGCCCCGTCCACTTCCACACCAGCCGTACCGACCTCCAGATCGCCCACATCCCCGGCAGCGTCGAGATCAACGCCGAGGACGACCTCACCGCCGACTCCGCAGCCGGCCCCGTCTCGCTCACCACCCGCAGCCGCAACCTCCATCTCAACCAGATCAGCGGCGAGCTCAACGTCACCGACAGCGACGGCAACATCGACCTTACCCTCGCCCCGCCGCTCGGCAACGTCACCGTCACCAACCGCCATGGCGACATCAACCTCACCGTGCCCCTGCAGGCCGCCTACACCCTTGACGCCGACACCCGCGACGGCGACATCGAGAACAACCTCGGCGCGGAGATCTCCGTGCTGGAGAACGATGGACGCAACACCGCCCACGGAACCGTCGGCTCCGGCGGCCCCGGCATCCGCCTCACCACCACCGAGGGCTCCATCCACCTCGACCGGGCCGCCGTGGCCCCGCTACCGCCCACTCCGCCGCCAGCTCCCGCCAGCCCCCGAAGCCCCGCGCCACCCCACCCCCACCCCAGCCACGGCGTGAACCTCGAGGCCTACTAACCCACCCGCACGCGCCGATACAGTCCGCGCCACAGCATATCCAGCGGACCAGCGAGCACCGGCGGGTAACACACCCTTCTGTCCTTGTCGTACCCCAACAGCTCGGGTGCCCCATCCCTGGCGGTCTTTGGCCAAGGGTGGGAGGGGCAAGATCGAGCGGGTGGTCCAACTTTGATTCTCTTGGAGATACCTAAGTCCTCTATCCTCGCCGATACCGGAGCAGGAGGTCGCACCCTGGCCCATGCGTCCGAGGCGAACCAACCAATTTACCTCCCACCCTTCGCACACCACGCGAAGGATGGGGCACCCCAACGTTTGTGCTAGTTTTGAAAAATGACGCTAGGGTGGGCCACCCGCCAACGCTTCGCTTGTGACGTTGCCCCAGCGACCGTCATGGAGACTAGAGATGCTATGAATACTGTGAAGGGAGTCCATCGTGCTGACGCGCCTTCAACGCCTTCTGGAAGCACCGATGCGGGCGGCGCAAGTAACATTTTCATGCCAAATATAAACTCAAGAAATGGTTATGGTCCGATGGGTTCGGCTAATGCTGACAGTAAGTTCAACGCCGCTGGCATGGCTGCACAATATGTCATTGATCGAGGAGCCTGTCTGCAGTAAGGTCACTAGGTGCATGAATTGAAAGAAAGTAAAGACAGACGAAAAGCGCATCTGTTCAGAGATTTGTCCGCTAGTCAGAAGAATATTCTGATCCCAGATATCCTGCGCAACAATAGAAGCGTTGATGACGCTTTGTGGAATGGAAGAAAGAACCCTACTCGTGTTCAGCGTGCAGGCTCGGTTGCTATAGGATGTTTGCTAATCGCATGTGGTATTGCTAGCGCCTCGACAGCAACGAAGCAGCACTATGTTTTCGAGCTTATTCTAACAGTCGTGTTTTTTTTCGCTGGAATCAGAGTCGCTGCCAATGGGTTTCGACGTATAAGAACCAAGGCAAACGATTAGCCGGCACCTATCGGAGAACTACTCATAGACCGGAGAGCGAGGACCTAGATTGGCATCGCAATAGTTCGGACACGACGGGTGGCCCATATTTACTATCTTCGGCGCGGCCGTATCGCGTCTAAGGTGGGCTTGCTGCCACCAGAGCTCATTGTGTAACGTGCATCGAATAGGGTCGTAAGGAAGAGCATCGCGGTGGGAGCCGTATACCTTTCCATCCTTAGCAAAAGCGCAAAGGATGAGGCACTCGCAGTGGTGTGGTGAGCCAGACGGCGGTGTATAACAACTGCAACCAGATTGTGGGCACGGGGAACGCGACGGCGTGCGGGTACACGGGGAGCGTGGTCTCGGGCGGTACGTTGCAGAATGTGTCGTATGATGCGGCAGGGAACATGACGTCGGACGGGGTGAATCAGTTGGCGTACGACGCAGAAGGGCGTGTGTGCGCGTCGTACAACCCCGGCACGGGGAGTTACTCGCAGTATGTGTACGATGCGGACGGCAACCGTGTGGCGAAGCTGAGCGTTGTGGCCAGCGGGGCGACGCTGGGATGCGCGCAGTTCAGCGGGCAGTCGTTGCCGGCGAACACGGCTGTGGTGGCGACGTATGTGGTTGGGCTGCAGGGCGAGCAGCTGACCGAGTTGGACGGCGGCGGCAACTGGCAGCACACCAACGTGTACGCCAACGGTATGTTGGTTGCGACCTATCGCAACGACGCCGGTGACCTAAAAGCGAATGGCCAACTCCGGTCGCGCCAATCTCCCGGATGCGCATACGCAACTCGATCCACTGTTCGGCATGGCCCTCCTAACGATGCGTCGCGCGTGCCAGTGCCAGAACAGAGCAGGCGTGCCGCTCACTCACCTGATAGCTCTGTTCCAGATACTGTACTAGTGGCCGCCGCCGCGAAGGCTTTACAACTTTTTTCGCAGCACATCCTGCAACATCGTCTTGTCGAGGGTAAGCGCAGCTACTAACTGCCGGGTGGCCCATATTTATAACCCGCCCGAGGCTGGGGTTCCCCATCTTCGGCGCGGCAGTATCGCGCCTAAGGTGGGCTTGCTGCCATTGCCGCTCATTGAATTGCGTATGCCTGATTGAAATTGCCCTGGACGCATTCGCCGACCGAACCTTAAGCCGCGCCGCCACTCACCTGCCCACCATCGCTTCACGGCGTGCAGCGATGCAGTGGGCAAGGAGAGCTGCAGCGGCCTGGATAGATGTTGAGAACACTTAGGAGCTGTTCTGCGAGAAGTGCCCGTCGTGTGTAGTGGTGACTGCGGCGGTGAGGCGGTCAACGGCGGCGGGCTGGGCTTCGTCTTTGTAGATGACGCCGGACTTCATGACGAAGGCGACGTGCTGCAGGAGTTTGATGTCCTGGAGCGGATCGCCGGAGACAGCGATGACGTCCGCCCACTTGCCGGAGTCGAGTGAGCCGGTGTGCGAGGTCCAGCCCATGAGGTCGGCAGCGTTGAGTGTCGCGGTCTGGATGGCGGCAAGCGGGCTCATGCCGAACTGGCTCTCGTAGACTTACAATTCGTGTGCATTGAGGCCATGGGGGGAGACAGCAGCATCGGTTCCGCAGGCGATCTTCACGCCGGCCCTGATGGCGCGGATGGCGTTCTGCTTCTCGACGGCGGAGACGTCCTTCATCTTTTGCGGTAGAGCGCGGGCAGGTTGCAGTACTGCTGTACCCAGTCGATAAGGTAGGCGGTGGGGACGAGGTAGGTGCCGTGCTTGAGCATCATGTCGATGCCGGCCTGGTCGAGATAGCTGCCGTGTTCGATGGAGTCTACGCCAGCCTCGAAGGCCCATAGGATGGCCTGCGCCCCATGGGCGTGCGCGGCGGGGATGCCGTTGGCGACACCCTCTGCCTGGTAGTGATACGTGTAGGGCAGCAGATTCCCGTCCATGTCGCCGCCCGTAATGCCGAGCTCCGGTCCTGAGACCTGCATATGCGGACCTGGTATATGTCCCGCGTTGATCTCGTCCCGCAGCGCCACGTCGGTAAAGTCGTTCGCTCCCACATTCCGGACGGTGGTAAAGCCTGCTTCAAGCGTGGTCTTCGCGTTCTCAACACCCAGGATGGCTTCCTTGGCCGGGGTGATCGTGACTTCATAGAAGGGATCAAAGTCGTTGGCCATGGTGAGGTGCGTGTGCACATCAATGAGACCCGGCAATACCGTGTACGCGGTGAGATCGAGCACGCGATCACCCGGCTTCACCGGCGTGACTGAAGTTGGCAATACACCTACAATTTGATCGCCTTCAACAATGACCGTCTGCCCAGCCGCCTCACTTCCTGTGTGGACGTCCAACACGCGACCGGCTCTGAGCAACGTGCACGGGGTGACAGGCTCATACGCCAGCTGGGCGGACGTAGTGGCGATGGGGCCTACAAGAATGGCGCAAGCAAAGCAATGCCACGTGAACATGTCATGAGAGACCTCTGACCAACACAGAGACAGTGTGGGATGGCCAGAGTATAGACCAAGCAAGAAGCGGAAGGGGCATTGGATTTGAACGAGGGATCACAACCTGAGTAGCGCAAGCCCAGGCACAAACGTAAAAAGCCCCATCCACAAGGGATGGGGCTTTCGATATTATGCCGGCGATCACCTAATCTCCCACACACTTTCGCGTGCAGTACCATCGGCCCAACGAGGCTTAACTTCCGTGTTCGGGATGGGAACGGGTGTGACCCTCGCGGTAAACTCACCGGCAAAGTTTAGAAAGTCGCTCACGCGATCCTTCACAACTGAATAGATTGGGGTGTTACCTATAACTACTAGGCTTGTATTGAATGTCTCTAGACAGTCGCTTTGACTGCGCAGAGTAAATTCTATGGACAAGCCGAACGGGCGATTAGTACTGGTAAGCTTCACACATTACTGCGCTTCCACATCCAGCCTATCAACCTGGTGGTCTTCCAGGGCCCTTCATTTCCCTTTTGGGTTGGGAGATCTCATCTTAGAGCGTGCTTCCCGCTTATATGCATTCAGCGGTTATCACAACCGAACTTCGCTACCCAGCCGTGCCTTTGGCAAGACAACTGGAACACAAGAGGTTCGTCCATCCCGGTCCTCTCGTACTAAGGACAGCCCTCTTCAAATCTCCTACGCCCACAGCAGATAGAGACCGAACTGTCTCGCGACGTTCTGAACCCAGCTCACGTACCACTTTAATAGGCGAACAGCCTAACCCTTGGAACCTTCTACAGCTCCAGGATGTGATGAGCCGACATCGAGGTGCCAAACCATTGCGTCGATATGAACTCTTGGCAATGATCAGCCTGTTATCCCCGGCGTACCTTTTATCCGTTGAGCGATGGCCCTTCCATACAGAACCACCGGATCACTAAGGCCTGCTTTCGCATCTGCTCGACTTGTAGGTCTCGCAGTTAACCACACTTATGCCTTTGCACTCGACGGTCGATTTCCAAACGACCTGAGTGTAGCTTCGCGCGCCTCCGTTACAATTTAGGAGGCGACCGCCCCAGTCAAACTACCCGTCTTACTATGTCCCTCTCCCCGATCAGGGGAGGAGGTTAGAATCACAACAATCGCAGGGTGGTATCTCACCGTTGGCTCCGCCAAGCCCAAAAGCCTGGCATCAAAGCCTCCCACCTATCCTGCGCAGCAATTGCCGTAACTCATAGTAAAAGTATAGTAAAGGTGCACGGGGTCTTTTCGTCTAGCTGCGGGTAACCGGCATCTTCACCGGTACTACAAGTTCGCCGAGCAACTCGTTAAGACAGTCGAACGATCGTTACTCCATTCGTGCAGGTCGGAACTTACCCGACAAGGAATTTCGCTACCTTAGGACCGTTATAGTTACGGCCGCCGTTCACCGGGGCTTCAATTCAAAGCTTCGCCTTGCGGCTAACCTCTCCTTTTAACCTTCCGGCACCGGGCAGGAGTCAGCCCCTATACGTCGTTTTTGACTTTGCAGAGACCTGTGTTTTTGTTAAACAGTCGCCGTTCGCGTTTCACTGCGGCCCACCCGGGCTTGCACCCAGGGGGCGACCCTTCTCCCGAAGTTACGGGTCTAATTTGCCGAGTTCCTTAACAAGCTTTCACTCGAGCGCCTTTGGATATTCTCCTCGTCTACCTGTGTCGGTTTGTGGTACGGTTCCCAATCCCTCTCCTTAGAGGTTTTTCTCGGCAGCGTGAACTCAGCAGCTTTCAGCCATTCGGCTTACTGCTTTGCGTCTCACTGTTAAGACCCAACGGATTTGCCTATCGGATCCAGCTTACACGCATCGAGCCCCATAGCCATAGGAGGCCCTGCTTATCCTTCTGCGTCACCCCATCGTAATAACGAGGTATTGGGAGGTCTGGAATATTAACCAGAGTTCCATCGTCTACGCCTTTCGGCCTCGACTTAGGGACCGCCTAACCCTGAGCGGATTAACCTTCCTCAGGAAACCTTAGACTTTCGGCGGGAAGGGTTCTCACCTTCCTTATCGCTACTTATGCCGGCAGGGTCTCTTCTGTAAAGTCCACGCATCTTCTCAGTTGCGCTTCATACTCGACAGAATGCTCTCCTACCACGCACACATTCGTGTGCATCCGCTGCTTCGGTATACAGTTTTAGCCCCGTTGTATTGTCGGCACCGGACCGCTTGACCAGTGAGCTATTACGCTTTCTTTAAAGGATGGCTGCTTCTAAGCCAACCTCCTGGCTGTCTGAGCGTTCCGACTTCCTTTCCCACTTAACTGTAATTTTGGGACCTTAGCAGGCGGTCTGGACTGTTTTCCTCTCGACTGTGAAGCTTAGCCCCCACAGTCTGACTGCCGTGCTGGTTGTGATCGGCATTCGAAGTTTGGTTGGATTCAGTAAGCCGGAAAGCCCCCTAGTCCATCCATGTCTCTACCACCGATCCAAATCACACGACGCTAGCCCTAAAGCTATTTCGGAGAGAACGAGCTATCACGGAATTTGATTAGCCTTTCACCCCTACCCTCAGCTCATCCGAGCTTTTTTCAACAAACACCGGTTCGGTCCTCCATTAGGTGTTACCCCAACTTCAACCTGGCCAAGGGTAGATCATCCCGCTTCGCGTCTATTCCTGCCAACTTAACGCCCTATTCAGACTCGCTTTCGCTGCGGCTCGCTCACGCTTAACCTTGCTGACAAGAATAACTAGCCGGCTCATTATGCAATAGGCACGCGGTCAGACATTCCCTTACGGGCATAGTCCTCCCACTGCTTGTAGGCACACGGTTTCAGGTACTATTTCACTCCCCTCAATGGGGTTCTTTTCGCCTTTCCCTCACGGTACTGGTTCACTATCGGTCAGAAACGAGTATTTAGCCTTACGGGATGGTCCCCGTGGATTCAAGCAGGGTTTCTCGTGCCCCGCCTTACTCAGGTACCTGCTTCGAGTCTGGTCCGCTTTCGCTTACGGGTCTGTCACCCTCTATGGAGCTTCTTTCCAGAAGCTTCAGCTAGCAGCCAGATTGGTAACTCTACTGTTGCAGGCCCTACAACCCCCGATACACCTTGATGCAACGGGTTTGGGCTGTTCCGATTTCGCTCGCCACTACTTTCGGAATCGAGGTTTCTTTCTCCTCCTGGAGGTACTGAGATGGTTCACTTCCCTCCGTTCGCTTGTTCTCACCTATGAATTCAGTGAGACATACCTAGGTTTTACCTAGGTGGGTTTCCCCATTCGGAAATCTCCGGATCAACGCCTGTGTGCGGCTCCCCGAAGCTTATCGCAGCTTGCCACGTCCTTCATCGCCTGTTTCTGCCAAGGCATCCACCGTGCGCCCTTAGTAGCTTGACCATAGAATTTACTCGCACGCAGTCAGGTGACTACCCCAACCTAGCGAGGTTCTATATACGCCTGCGATCTCCAGCAGCGAGCTTGCGCTTTCTGCTGGAAACGCTAAATATCTAAAGACACTCAATACTGATTGACAACATCCCATCCGAGACTACCGGACAGGCTATTGCTCAGCCTTGTAGTTATATTTACCCAATCTATTCAGTTGTCAAAAAACCATGAGCGTTACCGCTAGGCGGTCGCTTACGCACTCTGGAGCGCGCTTGAACATCGCTGCTCAAGGTTCAATCACCACATATTGGTGATTCAACCTCAGACAGCAGTTCTTCGAGAGATCTATGGTGGAGCTGA
>JAGWNX010000146.1 GCA_028872955.1 Acidobacteriota bacterium | reverse complement strand
CGGCACTGCCGTGGCCGCGCCTGAGAATAGCGGCGTCATCCCATACGGTGATCTCGACACGCGCACACATGCCGGCGTGGAGCAGCTGTCGGCCCGCGTTCACCAGGCGGCGTGGGACTACTGCCTCACCGCCGCGCCGCCCACGGCGGGACCTGCTGGCATCCAGAACGTACGCTGTCAGCAGGCGGTGATCGATGAGGCGGTGGCCAAGATCAACAATCCGCGTCTCACGCAGATGAACTCGGGCGCGCACGCCGAGGACACCTGGAACAGCGGCTAGGGCCAATGGCGCTTACTTAAGCAGTACGCAGGCAAGGTCGGTTGGCTCAAGTGATTGAGAAGGAAGGAGAAGGCTGGCTCCGGGTTGTTGGTAGGATGTTTGTTACCAAGCAGACATTCCACCCACTTGCGAGGCCAGCCTTGACCCATCGTAGAGAAGCATTTCATCGGCAGCAACACTGCGCCCGCGTCCACCGCCATGCCAAGGCCGGCGCGCCGATGCAGTTCTTCAACGTACTGACCAGCCCTGAGCTGTTGCAGATCACCGAGGCGCACCTGCCGCAGCATCGCGAGCGGCTGTACCCACCCACCGTGACGCTGTCGATGTTCCTGCACCAAGCCCTGGCGGCCGACAGCTCCTGTCAGCGAGCGGTCAATGCCTGGGCGGCCAGCCGCGCAGTCGAGGGCCTCTCGGCCCACAGCGTGCGCACGGGTGGCTATTGTCGGGCCCGACAACGCCTGCCGGTGTCGATGGTTCAGGCCTTGACCCGGCACAGCGCGCAGGAGCTTGCGCAGCGAGCCGCAGGGGCTTGGCGCTGGAGAGGCCGGTCCGTGAAGCTGCTGGATGGCACCGGTATCTCGATGCCCGATACAGCCGCCAATCAGGCTGCCTTTCCGCAGTCCAGGAGCCAAGCCCCAGGCGTGGGCTTCCCTCTGGCGCGCCTGTGCGCACTGATCGATCTGGCCAGCGGCGCAGTGCTCGAAGCGGCCACGGCGGCTCATTACGGAGCGGGGCATAGCGAACTGGGACTCTCGCGCACAGTGCTTGGGGCACTTGCCCCCGGGGACGTACTGCTGGCCGATGCGCTGTACGCCAACTACTGGCTCATCGCCGAACTCATCGCCGCGGGCGTGGACGTCGTGCTGCGTCAGCACGGCTCGCGGCGCACCGACTTTCGCCGCGGTGTGTCCTTGGGCGCACGCGATCATGTGGTGCACTGGCCCCGCCCGGCGTACCGGCCGCAATGGATGAGCCGGGCGCAGTACCGCGCGATGCCCGAGCAGCTCACGCTGCGTGAGGTCAAGGTCAATGGTGGGGTGCTGGTCACCACGCTGCGCGATCCGCGCACCGTCTCCAAGACCCAGCTCGGTGCGCTGTACCAGCGCCGCTGGCATGTGGAACTGGACCTGCGCTGCATCAAGACCACGCTGGGCATGGAGGTGTTGCACTGCCTGACCCCGGCCATGGTCGAAAAGGAACTGTGGGTTCACCTGCTCGCCTACAACCTCATCCGCCTGCTGATGGCTCAAGCTGCATCCGATCACGCGACCCAGCCGCGCGCACTGAGCTTCAAGCACACCGTGCAGCTCTACAACGAGTTCAGCGCTCGCTCGCTGTGCCAGCCCGAAGCACACACCCTCACACTGCTCTTCGCCCTCATCGCCCAGCAACGTGTGGGGCAGCGGCCAGGCCGTATCGAGCCGCGTGCCCGAAAACGTCGGCCCAAATCCTTCCAGTGGCTCAAGGTCCCGCGATCTCTGGCACAACGGCAGATCATGCGCCTTGGCTATCTTCCTAACCCCTCG
>JAGWNX010000086.1 GCA_028872955.1 Acidobacteriota bacterium | reverse complement strand
AGAGCAACAGCAGCCACAGCGCAAAGCCGCGTCCGCCCGCACCGGCGCTGAGGTTGGCGTATGTGATGGCGAGCACCAGCAGCACCGCGAAGAAGCTATGGATGCGGACATCCACACCAAAGAACTGGCCGAGAGGGAGAGACCACTCACGCATGACTTTCATTGTATGCGCTGGCAGACTACCATTCAGTGATGCGCGTCATTGCAGGCACCTATCGCTCGCGGCCCTTGCAGGCTCCGCCCGGCAGCGCAACCCGGCCCACCGCAGACCGTTTGCGCGAGACGCTGTTCAACGTGCTGCAGATGCGAGTCGCTGGCAGCCGCGTGGTCGATCTTTACGCCGGCAGCGGTGCCGTGGGGATTGAGGCGCTCAGCCGTGGGGCCAGCTTTGTATGGTTTGCCGAGAATGCCACCGCCGCTGCCGCAGCCATCCGGGCTAATCTGCGCACACTGGGCATCAACACGGGCTACTCGCTGGAGGAGCGCAGCGTTGCGGCAGTGCTGGAGCGCCTGGCACGGCTCCCTGAGCCTGTCGATCTCGTCTTCCTCGACCCGCCTTACGAGGCCGTGGGCGAGTACTCCGCCGCGCTGGGGATGCTGGGCAGCCAGCGCCTGGTCGGGTTGCTGGCCGCAGATGCGATTGTGGTGGTGGAGCATCGTCGCAAGACTCCGCTGGCTGCGCAGTACGGGCAGTTGGAGCGATACCGCGAACTGCGCCAGGGCGATGCGACGCTCAGCTTCTATCGTCGGGCTACTACCGACGCGCCGCAGGAGCCGAGCCACCCTGATGCTGACCAGTCGCCAGATCCACGGTGAACGGAACCTCGCGGTCCGTCATCAGGTCCCATCCATGGCCGTGCAGCGTACCCGCGACGATCTCTCCCAGCCGCAGGCCCTCCCAGCTTAGGCGTGCGGTCTCCCACAGCTGGCCTTCGCGGCCCCAGGCCAGAACGGTATGGAAGCCCACAAACAGCAGCATGCTCAGCCCCGGCAGAGGCAGCACCTGCACCACGGGCCGCATGCCGAGGTGCGTGCAGCGCTCGGGCTCTGTGGTCTGCACCAGATAGGCGTAGCCGCCCGCAACGGCGCATAGCTCCGCCGGGTTGGGGCAGGTGTAGATGCCGCTCGGCATGCCGGGGTTGGTGAAGCCGAGCGCGCAGGTCGCCAGAAATCCGCCACCTGCGGCCGGACGCACGAGCACGCGCAGCGCACCCCGCGCCAGCGCATCCTCCTCCCCCGCAATCTGGCGGGGGTAGGTGTACTGCCGCGCCGGGGCAATCAACGGCGGTGCCGTCAGCACCTCGGCCGACCAGGCGCAGGGGAAGCTGGTGTCGACGGATCGCGTGGGGGCGTTGCTCATGCGATTGCATCCAGCGCCTGGGCCAGGTCTTCCAGCAGGTCTTCGATGTCCTCGCAGCCCGCGCTCAACCGCACGAAGCCGGGTGCGACGGCGTCGCCTCCCCAACGTGCGCGCCTCTCGGCGGTGGTGGTGATGCCACCGAAGCTGGTGGCCTGCGTGATGAGTCGGGATGCCTGCAGCATGCGTTCGGCAGCCTCCTGGCTGGGCAGCACAAAGCTCACCACCGGCCCGTAGTAGCGCATCTGCGCGCGGGCGATGGCATGCCCGGGATGGTTGGGCAGGCCGGGGTAGAGAGTTCGCTCCACCCGGGGATGTGCGGCCAGAAACTCGGCGATCCGTTGCGCGTTGGCGCAGCTGCGTTCCAGCCGCAGCGGCAGCGTTGCCATGGAGCGCAGAGCCAGCCACGCCTCCATCGGCCCCAGCACGCCGCCGGTCAGTGTGCGCCACTGGTCAATCTGCTGGCGCAGCTCCCGGTCGCGGGTGGCGACGTGGCCCAGCAGGATGTCGCTGTGTCCGGTCATGGCCTTGGTATCGGACGCGACCGAGAAGTCTGCCCCCAGGGCAAGCGGCCGCTGCGCCAGCGGAGTGGCGGTGGTGTTGTCCACCGCAACCAGAGCACCGGCGGCGTGCGCTGCCCGGCTGACGGCCGCAATGTCCGTCACCCCCAGCTCGGGGTTGCTCGGCGTCTCAATCCACACCAGCCGCACGCCGGCCAACTGTGCGGGGTCTGCGGAGAGGGTGGCAGGCGTGCGCACCACCACGCCCATCCCGGCGAAGTACTGCTGCAGCAGCACGCGCGCGGCAAAGTACGCCCCTGCCTGCAGCAGCACCACGTCGCCGGGACGCAGCACCGCGCCAAAGACCGCAGTGACGGCGGCCATGCCGGAGGCAAAGACCAGGGCTCGCGCCCGGTATCCGTCGCCAGACTCCATCTGGCCGATGGCCTGCTCCAGATGAGTCCAGGTCGGGTTGTGCGAGCGCGCGTACGAGTACGCGGCGTTGGCCGGGTCGCCCGGCGTGTGGAACGGCGCCGCAAACACTGGACCCGGATGCAGCGCAGTGCCCGGTTCAGGGGGTGTCAGGGTAGAGCGAAGGATGCGGGTTGCGTCGCGCATGGGGGCTCCGGGGCAGGGGGTGCTACCAGTCTAGTGATCTGTGGTCAGGTGTTGCCAGCCGCCTGCTCTAAGCTCGGCCGTGCTGCCATCGGCCTGCTGCAGCAGCACCTGCGGCTCGCTCTGGCCACGGCGGCGGCGGACGATGTGACCGATGCGCGTGACAGCTACCCCGCAGATGCGGCGCGGTACACGTACCGTTGGCGGCGCGGTGAAGAGCAGCTCGTAGTCCTCGCCCCCGTGCAGCAGCAGCGGCCAGGCTGCCTTGTGCGGCAACCGTGCCAACAGTGGATGCTGCGGCAGCCGGGCAGCCTCCAGCACGGCATCCACGTGGGACTCCGCGCAGAGGTGGCGCAGATCGGTCGAGAGGCCGTCGCTCAGGTCAATACAGGCTGTGGCCAGGCCACGCCGCAGCAGTGCCTGGCCCACGGCGAGCCGCGCCTGAGGCAGCAGATGCGGGTGGCGTTCGGCGTCTCGCAGCGGCGCGGGGCGTCTGCGGCGCAGCACCTGGGCCAGCTCCGCCGCCGCACCGCCCAGCGCGCCGGTGACGTACACCACGTCGTTGGGGCAGGCACCGGAGCGACGCAGCGCCCGCCCGGTCGGGGTGGAGCCCAGCAGGGTAATATCGGCCAACACGTGGTTCGAGGGCGAGCCTGCCGTATCGCCGCCAGCCAGTGGAACACCATGCTGGCTGGCCAGAGTCAGCAGTCCAGCCAGAAACTCATCTACCCAGCGCTGGCCCGCTCGGGTGGCGGCCAGTGCCTCCGGCAGTGCCAGCGACAGAAACGCCGCCAGCGGCCTGGCCCCCATCGCCGCCAAGTCACTGAGGCCGCGCGCCAGGCAGCGGTGGCCCACCGCCCGGGCCGGATGGGTGTGGCGCAAGAAGTGCCGACCCTCCAGGCTAAAGTCTGTCGTGACAACAATTTCTGAGTTAGCAGGGGGCTTGAGGATGGCGCAGTCATCGCCGATGCCGAGCGTGAGCTGAGCGAAGCCGCGCTGGGGCTGGCGGCGCAGGTGCGCAATCAGGCCAAGTTCGCCGCGTCTGATGGGCTTCGCTGCCATGCTGACCCAGCATAACTTGCTCCCGCCGACCATGGGGCGACCAAGCACTTCTTGCGGGAGTGTTTGCTTCCCAGGTTCCCGTTTGTTAAGCTAGGAGGGTTAGCCCATGAGAGTTTGGTGAATTGTAAATGCGATTTGGCAGAGCGCATTTGCTGCAGCCATCCCTCTCCGTACCACTGCGGCATGGTGGTGAAACCCGGGCTCTGGTGGGCTGTTGCGTCTGAAGAAGCGTTACTACATCATGTTCGTCAGTCGCGACGAGGACGGCAACCTGAACAAGGTTCCCGTTCCGCTGCACTATGCGTACATCTTTGTAGCGGCTGCGGCCATCGGCATGTTTACCATCACCGGGCTGGCTGGCTCGTACTCGCGGATGCTGATCAAGACAGCGCGTTTCAACCAGCTGCGTGCCGACCACAACGCGCTGTTGCAGGACTACGCGCACCTGGAGAAGGCATCCAAGGAGAAGGACGTGCAGGTGGCCTCGCTGGGCTCGCTGGCGACTGAGGTCTCCGCGCTGTACGGCCTTACCACCAGCAAGCTGATTCAGACGGCGCTGCCGAGCCGTAGCAGCCGGGCCAAGTCTGCCGGTGTAGCTGCGGTGGCCACGACGCCGCTGGCCGATACCGCTGCGACCACCTCCACCGATGCGGGCTACTACAAGTCGCTGGACGCCTTCCAGGCGCTGCGCACGTCGGCCATGACCGGCACCGGCATTCGTCCGCTGCCTGCCATTGCAACCGGTTCGGCCAGCTTCCGGTTTGCCCCCGAGCTGAGTAACGATCTCTCACTGGTCGCCCCGTCCTTGTGGCCCATCATGGGCCCCATCACCAGCAGCTTTGGCCAGCGGGAAGACCCTGTGCTGGGCAACGGTGAGGGCGAGTTCCACGCCGGAGTCGACATCTCAGCCCCCATCGGCACGCCGGTGCATGCCACGGCCGATGGCGTCGTCAAGTCGGCGGAGATCTCCAACGGCTACGGCCGCGAGGTGGTGATCGACCACGGCCACGATCTGCAGACGGTCTATGGCCACATGTCGGGCTTCGCTGTGGTGGCCGGGCAGAACATCGTGCGCGGGCAGGTGATCGGCTACGTGGGGCATAGCGGCAAGACGACCGGCAACCATCTGCACTACGAGGTACGCATCCACAACACGCCCGTCAATCCGCACAAGTATCTGCGGACGACGCTGGCGGATCTCGGTTCGCCGGCCTCAGGGGCGAGCCTGCAGTAGGGGCAAGGCGTTCAGGCTGGAAACGAACCGGGGCGGCGAGAGTTTCTCGCCGCCCCGGTTTCTGTTGCTGAGGCCGGGAGGGATCCCGGCGAGCATCACTTCCCGGTGTAGGTCACGTGCCACACGGTGCGCGAGCCGTCATCGGTGACGAACAGCGAGCCGTCGTTGCCCACGGCGACCCCGACCGGCCGTCCCCACACCTGTCCGTCTGCGGTGACAAAGCCGGTGAGAAAGTCTTCATACTCGCCCGTTGCCTTGCCGTCGTGCATCGGTACGCGGATCACTTCGTAGCCAGCGCGGCGTGCGCGGTTCCAGGAGCCGTGTTCTGCGGCGAAGGCATCCCCTGCGTACTCATGCGGAAACTGGCTGCCGGTGTAGAAGACCATCTCCAGAGAAGCGAAGTGTGGTTGCAGGATCACGTCCGGCGTAATCACCTTAGCCTTCAGCTCCGGGTGCTTGCCCATGTGGCGCGGGTCCTGGTGGCCGCCCATGTAGAACCACGGCCAGCCATAGAAGCCGTCTTCCTGCACGTGCGTGATGTAGTCCGGCACCAGGTTATTGCCCAGTTGATCGCGCTCATTGGTGGAGCACCACAGCTGCCCGGTGACTGGGTTGATGGCCTCGCCGACGCAGTTGCGGATGCCGCTGGCGAAGACCTTGACGAACGTGCCCTCAGGAGTGAACTGCAGCACGTCGGCGCGATGAAACTCGGCCGGATTATTGTCGGTGTCGTCTACGTTCGAGGCCGAGCCGACGGAGACGAACATCCGCTTGCCGTCCTGCGAGAAGGCCAGGTCGCGCGTCCAGTGTCCACCGCCACGCAACTGGGCGTAGCCGGGCAGTGTCTCCACCACCACCTGCGCATCGCCTGCTGCCTTCAGGTCGCCGTTGCGGTAGGGGAAGCGGACCACGGAGGTGGTGTTGGCAACGTAGACCCACTTCGGGTCAGGCCCCAGCGGATAGAACGCAATGCCGAACGGGTGATCCAGGCCCATGGCATAGGTGGCTACCGTGGCAGCCTTGCCGTCTGGTTTTACGCCACGCAGCACGCGCACCTGACCTGCGGCGCTGTCGGCCAGGAAGAGGTCTCCGTTAGGCGCCGTACGGATGAGGCGTGGCTCGCGGAAGCCCTGCGCATACATCTCAACTTTGAAGCCTTTCGGTGCCTGGGGCCAGGCTCCGTCTGGTCGCGGAACCAGGGTGGGGCCGTTGTCGACAGACTCGGCCTGGTGCGGCTCCGGCAGGTCCGCTACGGTAAGCTTGCGGCGTACACCGGGGTGCTCCTGGGAGTAGTCGGTAAACGCAGCCTGACCGGTAATCGTCTTGCTCTGAGCTGCGGATGGGTGAGGGGTCAGTGTGGTCAGCATCGCTGTTGCCAGCGCGATGGCGAACGGTGTACGACGAGTCATGCAATTCTCCTGGGCTCTGCCCTCTGAGTCTGCGAAAAGAAATCGCCGCTGCCTGCTGGAGCACCGGGCCGGATAGGTCTTAGCTGCGGCGCAAGCGGCAGCCAGGACAAACGTGCACACGTGCCACGGATCCATCGTCAGGGCGCGACACCACTTTATCAGTGGTCTGCGGTGCCTGGTAAAGTGGCCGGCGATGCACTGGACGAAGCACTGGACGAGGCAGTGGATGAGGCGAGCTGCCGCAGAATGGCTGCCGGGATGTCCGCCGTCAACACGGCGCGGTCACCGTGCTGCTGGATCTTGAGCGAGTTGAGCGCATCGGCGAGTGCTTCGTCTGTGGGCGAGTGCACGTGCTCCATGGTGCGAAAGATGCCGGCCAGAGCGGTCAGCGAGTCGGCGGTGCGCTCGGCATCGTCCACGCTGGGGGCAAGTTCTTCAATGCGCAGCCGGATGGAGCCGCGATACTGCAGGCTGGCGACGAAGGTCGTGTCTTCGGCCAGGGGCAGCTCCAGCCCGAAGACGCTGATGTGGCCGCGCTCGGAGAAGGGAAGCCCGATATGCCCGATGCCCCAGGCGCTGGAGAGCAGCGGCACATCTCCGTAGCGGGCCGAGAGCAGCGACGAGCCGGCAAAGGGCGAGGCCGCCGCACGGTATCGGTCCAGGATCGAGTGAATCTGCTCCGTGGTGGGCATGTTGGAGGCCGCAACCGTATCGTAGCCAAGCTGGGCGACCCGCAAAGGACGTGTTGCTCCATTGCTGGGGTCGGTGATGGGAATGGTGTAGATGGTGTGGCCGGCGTAACTCTCGCGCCCCGTGGCCACGCTACGCAGGTAGTCGCTCAGACGGTCTCCGTCAAAGCGACCAGAGAGGACCTCCGAGTAGGCCACAGGGCCGTTCGGGCCGTTGGGGTCGTCCATGCGATGCAGCGCCAGGGCGACGGCGTCGAGGTCACGCTCAGGCACGATGCCTGTGACATCGATGAAGTGCTGGTACTCCGGGCTGCGCACCACGGCCGTGCGGTCAAAGTGTGTGGCCAGACGCAGCGGCTTCAGGTTGGCGTACACAATCGCGTCGGACTCGGGCAGCAGTCGCGCCACCTCGGGCGGCGCATGCTTACGCAGCACCAGTGCTACGGCCAGCGCGACGATCAGCGCGAGCATCAACAACAAGGAGTAGCGGGTGCGCTTACGCATACGGCGCAGGCTCCGGGGTAGCCGGTGACGAACTCATGGGTTGATTGTAGAGGGGATGGCTCGAGTTTGCGGGCGCTGATTTCGTGGCCGCAAGAGCAGAGCGCATGGCCGGAGTATGCGGAGGCACGCGCCAAGGTCTCCTAAGCGCACTGTGCCGGTTGCACCGGCGAGGCAGCCAGTGCATGCGCAAGCCAGTGTGCGTGTGCAGAATGCTGGAGCGGTCTTTGCTTGCCACAGGGGGCTATGGTAGATTGAAGTCTGCGTGACACCTGCTCGAGAGCCTCGCTGGAGAACGTGCGAGATTGAGCGTGGTCAGCGTAGAAGGCGTTAGACAGGGCTGGCGTAGCTCAGCTGGTAGAGCATCTGATTTGTAATCAGAGGGTCGGGGGTTCAAATCCCTTCGTCAGCTCCAGTTTCCAGCCTGCAGGAAGCGTAACGGCAGAGACCGTTGCGAGGGAAGAGTAAGACGTACGACGGATTTGGTTGTACTGCGAGCCGTTCTGGCCTGCAGCCCCGTAACCACCTCCTTCAGCGCGTGCAGCAGTATTCCGGTGCGGATCGGTGCGACGGAGTTGTGCGTGACGACAGAGGGAAAGATGCGGGGCAGGGCAGAGGTTTGCAGGGTGTGCACAGGTGGCCGAGTGGTTAATGGCAGCAGACTGTAAATCTGCCGCGCTTTGCGCTACGGAGGTTCGAATCCTCCCCTGTGCACCATTTGTTTGAACCGCAGCGCAAAGGTGTTGCGGCAGGCAGGAGCGGGTGAGAGCGTTGGATCTGAGCCCGGCTGGCAGCGGACGGATGTGGATCGCACTGGCGATTCTGGCTGCGGTAGCCGCGCTGGCAGGTCTCACGATGGAGCCGGGCAAGTATCGGACGCTCACTTGGATTCTGCTTGGATTTTTTAGCTTCCGTGTCGTGCTCGGACGGCTCCAGGCACGATAGGATGAGAGTGGTGCAGTAGCAGGCTGATGTAGCTCAGTGGTAGAGCACTCCCTTGGTAAGGGAGAGGTCACGGGTTCAAGCCCCGTCATCAGCTCCAGAGTTTGAGGTAAGACACAGGGTCCGGCATCTGTCCGGACCTTGTGTCGCGGGCGGGAGTAACTCAGTGGTAGAGTCACAGCCTTCCAAGCTGTTGGTCGCGGGTTCGATTCCCGTCTCCCGCTCCAGCCGTTCCGAAGGTTCTGTTGTGAGGTGCAAGGAGTGAGCACAGTCTACGAGAAGCCGGTTCTCACGGTTGTCGATCCGGAGCGCTTCGGCGCGGTGAAGGCAGCGGTGGAGCGGTCGTTTTCGACGGCGCGGATTGCGGAGTTCTTCCGTTCGCTGCAGCGTGCCGGGATTCGCGTGCGGAACTTCGAGGCGGTGCTCTCGCAGGGTCTGCTTGGTGCAGGCATCCGGGAGCAATACGCGCAGCTCGGCAACGGAGACCAGGCGCAGATTCGGGAGCTCTACCTGACCAGCCTGGAGAAGGTGAGCCCGGAGATTCGCGAAGAGTTCTTCCGGTTATACGCATACTACTGAGTTGCCGCGGGCATCCACGCACAACACATTTCCGCAGTTCAATCGCCGGGGTTCCCGGCCATCACGAGGAGACGAGCAGTCATGGGCAAGGAGAAGTTTGACCGGTCAAAGCCGCACGTAAACATTGGCACGGTGGGTCACATTGACCACGGCAAGACGACGCTGACGGCGGCGATTACGAAGGTATTGTCGAAGCACAACCCGAACAACACGTTTCGTTCGTTTGACACGATTGACAACGCTCCTGAGGAGCGTGAGCGCGGCATTACGATTGCGACGTCGCACGTGGAGTACGAGACGGCGAACCGTCACTATGCGCACGTGGACTGCCCTGGCCACGCGGACTACATCAAGAACATGATCACGGGCGCGGCGCAGATGGACGGTGCGATTCTGGTGGTTGCGGCGACGGACGGTCCGATGCCGCAGACCAAGGAGCACGTGCTGTTGGCGCGTCAGGTAGGCGTACCGTACATTGTGGTGTTTTTGAACAAGTGCGATGCGGTTGAGGACGAGGAGCTGGTGGAGCTGGTGGAGATGGAAGTCCGCGAGCTGCTGTCGAAGTATGACTATCCTGGCGACGACACGCCTGTGATTCGCGGCTCTGCGTTGGGCGCGTTGAACGGCGAGGCGAAGTGGGAGGCGAAGGTTGACGAGCTGATGGATGCGGTGGACAAGTATATTCCGCAGCCGCAGCGTGCGGTGGAGCTGCCGTTCCTGATGCCGATCGAGGATATCTTCTCGATCTCTGGCCGCGGCACGGTGGTGACGGGTCGTATTGAGCGCGGCAAGATCAAGGTTGGCGAGGAGTGCGAGATCGTCGGCTTCCGTGACACGCGCAAGACGGTGTGCACGGGCGTGGAGATGTTCAAGAAGCAGCTGGACGAGGGTCTGGCGGGCGACAATGCTGGACTGTTGCTGCGCGGCGTGGCGAAGGAAGATGTGGAGCGCGGAATGGTGCTGGCGAAGCCTGGCTCGATTACGCCGCACACGGAGTTCAAGGGCGAGGTGTATGTGTTGAGCAAGGAGGAGGGTGGCCGTCACACGCCGTTCTTCAACGGCTATCGTCCTCAGTTCTACTTCCGCACGACGGACGTGACGGGCTCTGCGAAGCTGCCAGCGGGCACGGAGATGGTGATGCCTGGCGACAACGTTGCGCTGGAAGTGACGCTGCACACGCCGGTGGCGATGGAGAAGGGCCTGCGCTTCGCGATCCGCGA
>JAGWNX010000145.1 GCA_028872955.1 Acidobacteriota bacterium | reverse complement strand
CATGCAATCCACGGGTACCTCCTTCACCGAAGTGGACTGGTTCACAACCTTGAAGGTCAGTTCCGTCATCACGCAGGACTGGATGGTACCCATCCTGGGGGACTTCAACGGCGATGGAAGGACGGACTTCCTGTTTCACGACGGCGGATCAGCCACGGGCGGGATCCTGAATGCGACGAGCTTTACCGAGTGCCTGTCCACTGGAACCGGGCTGAGCTGCACGCCCGCGCCGCAGTCGGCGCCAAGTGGCGCCGACGTATTGGTGGCCGACGTCAACGGCGACGGGATGGCCGATACCATCGAGTACGGATCTGGCAGCAGTTGGGTGGTATGCCTCTCGACCGGTCCCACCTTCAAGTGCGCGCAGTGGACGGGGCACTCCGGTGGCATCAGCAATAACATCATCGGCGACTTCAACGGCGACGGGATGGCGGACATTGCGACGAACCTTGGCGGCGGTCAGTGGGAGGTATGCCTGTCCACCGGGACGTCCTTCAGCTGCAGCACCTGGACTGGTCTGAGCGAGATGCCGCCCAATGTCTGGGCAGCGGACTTGAACGGCGACGGCAAGTCAGATCTCCTAGCCTATTCTGCCACCCCCGGAATGTGGGACGTGTGCCTGTCCAAGGGCGTCGGGTTCAGTTGCAGCCAGTGGCCGGGACACAGCGGTGGCACCACCAACAACCTGGTGGCGGACTTCAACGGGGATGGAAGGGCCGATATCGCGACCTACAACGGTTCCAGCTCCACGTGGACGATCTGGCTGTCGACCGGAACGACCTTCGCGCCCTCCACGGCGACCAGCAACGGCCCGCCTTACGGGCCACCTACGAACAAGGTGTTCGTGGGTGACTTCAATGGTGACGGTGCTGTCGATCTTCTTGCCGGCTCGGCGAGCGCAGCCGCACTGAGCGAAAGCGGCTGGAGCATGCCCGACCAGCTGAGTTCCATCTCGACAGGCCTGGGTGCGCAGACGACGATCACTTATGGATCCTTGGCGTCGACCGCAAACTACACGGCTAGTCTCGCCGGACAGCTTTCCTATCCGAAGTCGGTGCTGCGCGCGGGCCTGAGCGTAGTGACGGGTGTGAGCGGGAGCCTCGGGGCGACCGCCCCAACTGGCGCGAGCGCTGCGTACTACTATGATTCCGCGGTAGCGAGCGCCGATGGCCGCGGCTTTCTGGGCTTCAACACCACCGAGAACGTCGATACCACCGCAGGGGGCACTGGCCTCCGTGCGCAGACCACCTACAACTTGAACTGGCCGTGGATCGGGAGCCCAACCAAGGTTCAGACCTTCTTCGCCGGAGGAGCCCTGCAAAGCGAAACCGACGGCTCGAATTTCGTCGGACTGATACCGACCGTGACGCCACCGGCAACGCCCATGCCAGAGGCTGAATGTGTGGCGGGGAGCAGCTGCATTGCGTGGGCGCAGACCGCGATCAAGCAGAGCTATGAGTATTCGGGCACAAGCGGGGCGCAGGGTGTCGCGCTTCCCGCCGAAGAAACGGACACCGTCCTTGACGCCAACGGCAATCCGTTCTACATCGCCATTACCGTGCCGCCGACGGCGCCGGTGGTACCTGGAGGCAGCGCATTCGGCAATGGCGGGGCCGCCTGGACAGTTCCTGCCACCGGGACAGTTTGGGCGAAAGAGACCCGGAACGACTTCAGTGATGTGATCGTCACGGCGACAAGCCAGAACATCGTGGGCTCGACCACTTACCCGCTCTGGCAACTCGGAAGGCTGCATCAGGCAACGGTCACCTCTACCATACCAGACGGAACAGGTTCCACATTGGCCGCGGCACCC
>JAGWNX010000085.1 GCA_028872955.1 Acidobacteriota bacterium | reverse complement strand
GATCACCGGCCTGATCAAGGCCAACGTTCCCACGCGCATGAGCTTCCGCCTGGCTACCAAGGTAGACTCCCGCACCATCATCGACTCCAACGGTGCCGAGAGCCTGCTGGGGCGCGGCGACATGCTGTACCTGCCACCCGGCACCAGCCGCGTGCAGCGCGTACACGCCCCCTACGTGACCGAGAAGGAGATCTCTGCCGTCACCGCCTTCTGGCGTGCGCAGGGCGAGGCCGAGTATGTGGAGAGCTTCCTGGAAGGGCCGAAGGACGAGGGCGAGGGCGGTGAAGGCATGGGCAGCGAGGGCAACCACGATGACCCCATGTACGACGACGCAGTCCGCCTGGTCTTTGAGTTCGGAAAGGCCAGCACCTCACTGCTGCAGCGCCGCCTGCGCATTGGCTACGGACGCGCCGCGCACCTGATCGACATGATGCACAACGACGGACTGGTGGGCCCGGCCGATGGCTCGAAGCCGCGTGAGCTGCTCAAATCTGCCAACTGGATGAATGAAGTGGATGAGGCTCTGCGCTAGCGGCTCAAACGCTTAGCCTGCGTGAGGACCGGAGGCTGACCAGCGCCAGCAGCAGGACGAAGGCGAGCAAGCCAAACCACACGGCATGTGGGTGCCGCTCCATCAGCGGGCGTGTGTCCTGCCGTGGCCGGAAGCTGGCATTGCTAACCTGCGGGCCGAGCCAGGCCGTGTGGGTGGCGGTAGCGGAGGCAAACATCCGCGCATAGTCATACACCGGCGCTGCCAGCGCGGGGTCTCCGTAGAAGAGCGTGGGCCCATCGGCGAGTCCAGAGTCAAAGCAGAGCCGGCGCTGGCGCATCTCCAGCCGCACGGCGGTGATGGGGAGCGGTGCCTGGTCGCCGTTGTTGATGGTCACCTCAAGCTGAGCGGGCCCCTGCAGGTTGGAGCCGATGGCCACCGGCAGGCTGAGCTGCTGCTGGCGCAACTCGCGACCGGCAAGGGTGAGGCGAACGCGCTGGATGGTGCCCGTAGCCGACTCCGATGCCGAGACCGGCGCATCCTGGGGGCGCGCCGTGACCGTAACTCCGCGACTGAAGTTCTGGGTAAACCGGCTGTCGAGATCGAACGAAACGCGCTCGACGGGCACGCGCGGCGGCAGCACAAAGCTGGCCACGGTCGCCTTGCCCCGCTGGACCAAAGCAGCCGCAGTGGCCACATTGGTGTACAGCGCCTGCGCGTCGCGGCTGGGCGGAACGGTTGCGCCCAGCAGCATCTGCGGCAGCAACTCCCCGCCCGGCGCGCCGGGCACGGGGGAGACGCTGAGCACAAGATGGAGACGCGCAAAGGAGAACTCCGGCAGGTGGAGCGTAGTAGCGCGGCCCAGGCGCTGGGCTGTCAGGTCAAACACGTTGAACGTGCCGAGATAGGTAGCCGCCTGCGACGCAGCCTCTCTGCCCGTGACCACCGCCGTGGCAACAAAGTCGTGCGCGGCGAGATCCAGCACCACATCGGTATAAGGACGCGGAGGCATCACCAGATCAAACACCAGGTCGTGTCCGCTGCGGCGCAGGTTCTCCACCCGTGCCGGGGCGGTTTCGGTCTGCTCGGAGGCGCTCAGCGTCACCGCATACGGCACCTCGCGGCCATCCTGCACCAGGCGCAGGTCCTTCAACGAGGGCGCAGCATTCGGGAAGATCTGCGCATCCAGCACAACGCAGGTCTGGCCGTCTGCCGCCTGGGTGTGCACGTCGCGCTGAAAGCGCTCGTGCACCGGCACCTGCTGGGCTCCGGCACCTGCGAGCATCGCCATCTGCAGCACAGCCGCAAACACCGCGGCCCACGCATGCCGGCCGCCACGCCGTCTGAGCAACCTGTGCGAGGACGTCGGTGCCTGGTGCAAATCGAAGTGCGTCGCTGGCTCCATCGCAACCACTGTATCGCGTGCAGCAGTTGCGCGCACCACGGAACAACGGTGATAGCCTTTCTCCGGGAGAGCCCATGAACAAGGCCGACAAGCAACCGACGCGCCTGCTGCTGATCGACGATGATGAGGTGAGCCGCGAGCTGATGGCACTGCTGCTGGAGAACGAAGGCTACCAGGTCGCAACCGCTGACAGCGGAGAGGCTGCTCTGCAGACCCTGACCGATACCCACGCGCCCGATGCGATCCTGGCAGATCTGCAGATGCCCGGCCTGAGCGGAGCAGCGCTGGCGGCGGCGCTGCGAGCGGCAACCACACACGCCGTGACGCTGCTGGCCATGAGCGGCAGCGCGCCCCAGCAGGATGCAGCCACAGGCTACGACCGCTTTCTCCTGAAGCCCTTCCGCGTGGAAGACCTGGCCGCAGCGCTGGCCGCCACGGCGGCATCCGGCGCGCCAAATGCGGTTTCTGCCTCCCCTGCCCAGGCTCAGCCCGGCAGCCCCGCTGCCCCGCTGCTGGACGAGGCGGTCTACAACACTCTGCTGCGCAGCATGCCGCGTGAGCAGTTGCACCAGCTGTACGCGGTCTGCCTGGACGACGTGAACGGACGCGTGGAGCGCATGCAGCTCGCCGCCGCCAGCAACGACGCGGAGAGCTTCCGCCGCGAGGCCCACGCGATCAAGGGCGGATGCGGCATGGTGGGCGCGACCGCGCTGCAGCAACTGGCGGCCCGTCTGGAGCAGGACCAGACCGCGCCTGCTAATCATGTAGCTACACTCCAGGAATTGCTGCTTCTATGCAAGCAGCTGCAGGATATCCTGTTCGCACGTTAGATCGGGCCAATAGATTGAACGCAGCTCCCATGAGTCTGAGGAGAGAGTACGCATGAACCAGGTATTGAAGAAGTCGTCGGGTACGGGTGTTGCGACTGCGCCCATCCGGATTGTGGTAGCAGATGACCATCCCGTTGTGCGCTTTGGCGTCAAGAACATGCTGATGAGCGACCCAGGGTTTGAAGTGGTCGGCGAGGCAGAGGATGGTGACGTTGCCATCACCCAGACGCTCGAGCTGGAGCCAGATATTCTGCTGCTGGATCTGCTGATGCCGCGCCTGCCGGGCCTGGAAGCCATGCGCGCCATCATGGCCAAGTCTCCGCGGGTCAAGATCATTCTGTTGACGGGCACCATCACCACGCAGCAGATCATTGAAGCGCTGCAGATTGGCGCGCGCGGCATTGTGCTGAAGGATGCCGTTGCCGGCGACCTGAGCCACTCGCTGCGTGCGGTGATGAGCGGCGACTACTGGATTGGCGGCGAGCGCGTGGTGAACCTGCTGCGCGCCCTGAAGGAGCTGATGGAGAAGGCCGCAGCCGCACCGGAGCGGAAGACCTATGGTCTGACGCCACGCGAGCTGGAGGTGGTCACCTGCATCGTCGAGGGCTGCAGCAACAAGGACATCGCCAAGCAGTTCAACATCAGCGAGGAGACGGTCAAGCGCCACCTCTCCAACGTCTTTGACAAGACCGGCGTCTCCACACGTCTGGAGCTTGCTCTGTTTGCAATCGCCCACAAGCTCGTGGTGCTGGACAGCTAGCGTTTTCGCCTGATGCAAGGCAAGGGTGCCCGGCCACTGGCCGGGCATCGCTGCTTGGGTAGAATCAAGGCATGAGCAGCCCCTCAAGCCATACTCATGCCACGGACCCAGGCGGCGACCCGAGCCTGGACGCTGCGACCGGCCACAACGTTGATCTGCTGGTCATCGGAGCCGGGCCAACCGGCATGGCCTGTGCCATTGAGGCTCAGCGCGCGGGCTTCAGCGCGCTCCTCGTCGATAAGGGCTGCCTGTGCAACTCGCTGTTCCACTACCCCGCCGGCATGACCTTCTTCACCACGCCGGAGCTGCTGGAGATTGGCGACATTCCCTTTGCCAGCGCCAACCAGAAGCCCACCCGCAACGAGGCGCTGGAGTACTATCGCCGCGTCGCGCAGCACTGTCGCCTGCAGGTGCTGCAGTACCACACCGTGCAGGGCATCTCCGGATTTGATGGAGACTTCCGCGTGGCCACGGTCGACAGCTACGGCCACGCCGCCACGCTGCGGGCGCGCAAGCTGGTGCTGGCCACCGGCTACTACGATCTGCCCAATCCACTTGGCATCCCGGGTGAGCAGCTCCCCAAGGTGATGCACTACTACCAGGAGCCGCACCCCTACTTTGGATTGGATGTCGTGGTCATCGGCGGCAAGAACTCCGCCGCCATCGCCGCGCTGGATCTGTGGCGGCACGGTGCCCGCGTGACGCTGGTTCACCGCGGGCCAGAGATGCACCGGCATGTGAAGTACTGGATCATGCCCGACATCAGCAACCGCATCCGCAACGGCGAGATCCAGGCCTTCTTCAACTCCAACGTCACCCACATCGGCCAGTACGAAGTGACCCTGAATACGCCGGAGGGCGAACAAACCCTGCCCAACCACTTTGTCTTTGCCTTGACCGGCTACCACCCGGACTTCGCCCTGCTGGAGCGGCTGGGCGTGCGGCTGGACCCCGCCAACGATCGCCGCCCGGTCTGCAACCCCGCCACGCTTGAGAGCAACGTACCGGGCCTGTACCTGGCCGGCGTGATTGTAGCCGGCGAGCGCACCAACGAGGTCTTCATTGAGAATGGGCGCTTTCACGGCAAGCTGATTGCCAACCACCTGCGCCACGCGCTGCGCGGCGAAACGGCACCTCCGTTGCCCGAGGATGTAGCAGCCACGGTGGCTGCCACCGTGCGGGGCAGGCTCCGCAACCAGGAGTAGCGCTAGCCGATGACGCGGCGCAGAAACCCGCGAATACCCAGCCAGGTGAGCAGCGCCAGAAACAGGCAAAGCATCAGCAGGATCATGCTCGGCGGCATGTGATCCAGCGAGGGCGTCAGCGAGGCACGCAGCCCCTCGCTCATGTACACAATCGGGTTGATGAGCACGCCATACTTCATCGCCGGAATCGCCCCCAGCTTGGCCCATGGATAGTAGACGCAGCCCAGGAAGGTGATGGGAATGACGACAACGCCGAAGATGAGGCCGATCTGCTGTGGCTTCACCGTGGTGCCAATCGTCAGGCCCAGCGCCCCGGCAGTCAGACTGGCCAGCACCACCACGGCGATGAGGAACGGCCAGCTGGTGACATGCGTGGTGGGCGGCGTTGCGGGCACGTAGTAGGCCAGCGGGTACACAATGGCCGCTGCCACGACGCTCTGCATGGCACTGAAGCAGATCTTCTCAATGGCCACGGCCGGCACGGGCAACGGACACATGACCCGGTCGTCGATCTCGCGCGTCACGCCAAACTCCTGCGCCAGCGGCAGCGCTACCGCGGCAATGCCGCTGAACATGATGGCCACGGCCATGAGCCCCGGCAGCAGCACGGTGCTGAAGCTGGTACCGGCCAGCGCCGCCGTCGGATTCATCGCCGCACCGCCGCTCATGTGCGGAATCACGTAGGTGAACACGAACAGGAACAGCAGCGGATTCATGCAGACGCGAACGGCAAAGGGAAACAGCTCGCGGCGCAGCACATACAGGTCACGCTGCAGCAGGCCGGTAAACGCGCGCAGGTACTGGGTGAAGGCCGAGGGATGCGGGGCAGATGGATTCTGGGTCATCGGTTCACTCCGTAGGGATGCGCTACTCACGCAGGTCGCGGCCAGTCAGGCGGATGAAGACACTCTCCAGCGTGGTCTCGGCGATCGTCAGGTCGCGCAGCCCATAGGGGCTGGCTGCCTGCAGCACCTCAGAGAGCAAGCCGTCGGCGTTGTGCGCATAGATGCGTGCGCCCGACTCCGTTGCCTCCACGGCCGTCACGCCGGTCAGGGCACGCAGCCGCTCCACAAGAGTCGGAATCGCCTCGCACTGGTGCAGGTCCAGGCGATAGACGCGTTGCGCCCCGATGCTGGCCTTGAGCGCCTCGGGCGTATCCTCCACCAGAATCCTGCCATGGTCAATAATGGCCACGCGGCCGCACAGCGAGTCGGCCTCTTCCATGTAGTGCGTGGTCAGCACGACGGTGATCCCCTCCTGCCGCAGACCGCGCACGGCCTCCCACATGGCCAGACGGCTTTGCGGGTCCAGGCCAGCGCTGGGCTCATCGAGAAACAGCACCTTGGGGCGGTGTGCAATGGCGCGCGCGATCTGCACCCGCTGCGCCAACCCGCCGGAGAGCTGCGTCGGGTACGCCGTGCCCCGCTCGGTCAGGTGGAACTGCTCCAGCAGCTGCCGCGTGCGGACCGTAGCCTCTGCACTGGAGAAGCCAAAGTACCGACAGTGGAAGTGAATGTTCTCAAAGACCGTGCAGGCGCGGTCCAGCGTGTTGTACTGCGGCACCACGCCGATGGCGCAGCGCGCCTGTGCCGGCGAGGCAACCACGTCCATCCCGGCAATGCGCACCGTACCCGCCGTGGGCAGCGCGCGCGTGGTGGCAATGCTGATGGTCGTCGTCTTGCCCGCGCCGTTCGGCCCCAGCAGCCCATACAGCTCGCCCTCAGCCACTGCCAGATCGATGCCATCGACGGCAACGACGCGCTGCTTGCCCTCATAGACCTTGCGCAGGCCCTGAATCTCAACGATCACGCTGTCGCACCTCGTCTCGCAACCTATCACCACCGCTGTTGCGATTATATGCAGCGGCGCGTCCGGCTACTGTTGCAGGGTAGGCTGCACTTTCACGTTATCCATCACGTTGTCGCCCGGGCTTAGCACTACCATGTCGCCGGGGCTCAGGCCTGCGGTCACCTCAGTTAATGCGCCCAGGTCACGCCCCAGCGTGAGTGCGCGCAAGTGGACGACGTGATCCGCACCGATGACGAACGCCTGCGGCCCGGCCGAGCGTACGACCAGCGCATTGGCCGGCAGCAGCACCGTCGGCGTGGCTCCGGCGGCGAGCTGCATCCTCAACGTGGCATACATGCCGGGCAGAATGCGGCCGTCGTTATGCAGATCGACCTCCACGTGCAACGTGCGTGTTGTGGGATCGATGCTCTGGCTGGTCCGCGCGATGGCTCCGGTAAAAGTCTGCCCCGGCAGCTCGCGAATCTGCACCTGGGCCGGCACACCGGCGTGCAGCCCGGTGGAGGCCGTCTGCGGCACATCCGCAAAGACGCGCACCACCTCCGACTTACCGATGCTGAAGAGCTGCGTGACGCCTGAGGTGCTGCCCGCGCTGATCAGCGACCCGGTGTCGATGCCGCGCGACAGAATCACTCCGGCAAACGGAGCCACTACCCGGGCAAAGCCGGCCTGCTCGGTGAGATTGCGTACATTCGCTTCCCCCGCCGCCACATTGGCCTCTGCGGCCGCCACAGCGGCGGCGTCGGCACCGGCCTGGGCACGCTTCTGGTCGGCGTCCTGGTGCGCCACCACGCCCTGGGCCTCCAGCGCCTGCCAGCGCTCGCTCGTCACCCGCGAGAGCTGCGCATTGGCCTGCGCCTGCGCAAGCTGCGCCTTCAACTGGGCCAGGGTAGCCCGCGCCTGCAGCAGGCTCTGCGCCGTCTGCGGGTCATCGATCACCGCCAGCAGCTGCCCCTGGCGCACATGGTCACCAATATCCACCAGCCGCTGCCGCACGTAGCCCGAGGTCCGCGCATAGACCGGCGTCTGATCAAAGGCCTCAATCGTGGCCGGCAGCTCCAGCTGCGCCTCTGCCGAGCGCGCCTGCACCCGCGTGGCCAACACGAACGGCGGACCGCCCGCCTCGCGCGCCTCCACCGCGAGCGCCTCGCGATGCCGCAGCCGTGGCAGCATGCCGATGCCGAACAGCACCAGCAGTAGCAGAAGAAATAGACCCGCACCCAGGTACGCCTTGCGGCTGGAGGCTTCCGACCTTGGAGTTGTCTCAGCGATCATCGAACGTTCCCTTCCCAAACTCTGGCTTGCATGGTGCCTACTCCGGCACCTCTTCCATGTGCAGCGTTGCCACCTGCTGGTTGCGTAGGCGGCTATAGATCACGGGCACCACAAACAACGTGCTGACGGTGGCGATCAGCAATCCACCAATGACGGCGCGGCCCAGCGGAGCATTCTGCTCGCCGCCCTCGCCCAGCCCAAGGGACATGGGCAACATGCCCAGGATCATCGCCAGCGCAGTCATCAGCACGGGCCGAAGGCGTGTTGAGCCGGCGGCGGCGGCGGCCTGGCGTGCATCCAGCCCCAGCGCACGCTGGTCGTTGGCAAAGGTCACCATCAGAATGGAGTTCGCGGTCGCAACGCCCACGGTCATGATGGCTCCCATCAGCGAAGGCACGCTGAAGGTGGTGCCACTCAGGTACAGCATCCACAGGATGCCGCACGCCGCGCCGGGCAGCGCCGTCAGAATAATGAAGGGGTCCAGCCAGCTCTGGAAGTTGACCACCATCAGCAGGTATACCAGCAACACGGCAAACAGCATGCCCAGGCCCAGCCCGGTAAAGGAGTCGCGCATGCTGCTTACCTGGCCACGAACAGTCAACGTAGCGCCGCGCGGCAACTGCTTCTGGTAGCGCTGCAGAATACTGTCAATATCCCGCGCCACGCCGCCCAGGTCGCGCCCCTGCGTATTCGCAAAGACGTCAAAGACCGGCTGCGCGTTGTAGTGATTGGTAATGGTCGGCGTCGAGCGATGCTCCACCGTGGAGAGATTGCCCAGCAACTGCGGCGCAATGGCCGTGTTGCCGTTGGTAATCGGCATGTTCTTCAGTGCGTCTACGGAGTCCACACGGTACTGCGGCACCTGCACCACCACCGGATAGTTGACGCCATTCTGCGGATTCAGCCAGTAGTTCGGCGTCGCCTGGCCACTGCCGGCCAGCGCATACAGCATGCTGTTGGCAACATTGCCCTCGGTCATGCCGATCTGCTGCGCCTTGGTGCGGTCTACGTTGACTAGCAGCTCCGGCGCGTAGATCACCTGGTTCAGGTGAACGTCCACCGCGCCCGGCACAGTGGCGATCTCGCGGCGAAGCTTTTCCGCAAAGTCATAGTTCTGCTGGAACTGGCGTCCGCTGACCTGCACATCGATCGGAGCCGGCAGGCCGAAGTTCAGAATCTGGTTCACGATGTCGGACGCCTGGAAGTAGAACGTCACATCCGGAAACTGGCGGCGTAATACGGCTCGCAGTTGCTGCCGATACTGCTCGGTGGGACGGTGATGCGGCTTCAGCGCGACGAGCACCTCGCCATCCTGCACATCGGTCAAACTGCCATCGCCAAAGGCCAGATTGAAGCTCTGGTTCGGCACACCGATGTCATCCAGGACACTGTCCAGCTCCTGATCCGGAATCGTCTGGCGAATAGTCTGCTCCACCTGCCGGAAGACCTGCTCGCCCTCTTCCAGACGCGTGCCAGGGGCCAGGCGAACGTGCAGCCGGAAGGTTCCGGCATCGACCGTCGGGAAGAAGTCCTGCCCGATGAACGGCAGCAGGCAGCCGGAGAGCGCAACAAACACAGCGAAGCAGGCCAGCGTGAAGCCGGCATGCTGCAGCGCCCAGGCCAGCATGCCCCGGTAGCTCTGGCGGAAGCGCTCAAACCGGGCGTTGAAGCGGAAGTGAGTACGCCAGATGAAGCTGGCGTTGCCGGTTGCCCCGTGGTGCCCCTCCTCGTGATCCTGGTACATCTCCACTTCGCTGGCCAGCAGATACTTGACCATGGTGGGCACCAGGGTGCGCGACAGCAGATACGAGGCCAGCATGGCAAACACCACCGCCATGCTGAGCGGCGTAAACAGGCTCTTGGCCGCGCCCGAGAGGAAGACAACCGGCACAAACACAATGCAGATGGCCAGCGTTGAGACGAAAGCCGGCACCGCGATCTGGGCTGCACCATCCAGAATGGCGGGCTCAATCTCCTTGCCCTCACCCAGGTTGCGGTGGATGTTCTCAATCTCCACCGTGGCATCGTCCACCAGGATGCCGACCGCCAGGCCCAGGCCGCCCAGCGTCATGGTATTCAGCGTCTCGCCAAACAGCTTCAGCACAATGATGGAGGTCAGAATGGAAAGCGGAATCGAGATGGCGACGATGACCGTACTGCGCCAGCTGCCGAGAAACAGCAGAATCATCAGCGCCGTCAGTGCGGCAGCAATGGTCGCCTCGCGCACCACGCCCTGCAGCGCGGCCCGCACAAAGATGGACTGATCCAGCATCAGCGAGATGCGCAGCTCCGGCGGCAGACTGGCCAGAATGCGCGGCATCGCGAGCTTGACGCGCGCGATGATATCCAGCGTGGAGGCCGACGCCGCCTTCAGAATCGTCAACAGCACGGCACGTTGCCCGTTCACGCGGACG
>JAGWNX010000020.1 GCA_028872955.1 Acidobacteriota bacterium | reverse complement strand
AAAGTCCGTGTCGCAGTCCACGCGCGGGCACAGCTGCGTGCCACCCAGTGCGGCAAGTCGTGCATCCAGATCCACGCCAAACTTGCAGAAGTGCTGGTAGTTGGAGTCGCCCAGCGACAGCACCGTGTAGGAGAGGTTCTGGCAGCAGGGGAAGTGCTCGATGCAGAGCTGCTCGTAGAAGGGCTGCGCCATGTCTGGTGCTTCGCCTTCACCGTAGGTGCTGGCAATGAAGATGGCGTACTTCTCTGCGAAGAGCGCGGCCGGGGTGTAGCCCTCCAGCGAGCTGAGTGAGACCACATGGCCCTTGGTCTGCAGCTCTTTGGTCAACTTGCGCGCCAGACCCTCTGCCGTGCCGGATTGCGTGGCGTAGAGCACCGCGAGCTTCAGGCTGGGCAACGGATCGGCCGCAGGAGCTGTCGTCTGCGGTGCCGCAGAGAACAGGCCGGCAAGAAAGCCGTTCAGCCAGCTACGCTGCTCTGGGGTGAAGGGGGCTGAGTCAGGGATGAAAGGGATGGTGGGTTGCATCGCTTATTGCTCCTGGTGGTTGCAAAGTGCCTGAAGTTCGGGGAGAGTGTGTCTACGCGTGAACTGCAGCAGAGACTCGCCGGGTGGTGCCAGTCGGGTGTACGCGCGGAAGAGCCCGCTGAGCGGCGCGAACAGGTCGTTGAACTTGACGGAGTGCAACAGCTCCCGGGCAAGTCCCTGATCCTGGTCAGACCCGCCGCCAACGACGACGTGGTAACCTTCTTCCCCGTCCACGCGCGTCGCGATCAGGCCCACATCGCCAACGTAGTGCTGTGCGCAGGAGTGAGCACAGCCTGTGACGTGAAGATTGACGGGCTCCAGCATCGGGAAGCGATCGTCGATATAGCGCGCCAGCGTCACGGCATGTGTCTTGGTATCTGCAGAGGCGTACTTGCAGCCCTGGTTGCCAGTGCAGGCGACGGTGCCGCGAAGCACGGTGCCTGCCGTATCGCTCAGGCCAGCGGACTGCAGCGCAGCGCGTGCGGCCTTCAACCGGTCTGCGGGAATGTTGGGCACAATCAGGTTCTGCCACACGGTCAGGCGCAGCTCGCCGGTGCCATAGCGTTCAGCTATCTCCGCGAGGGCCTGCATCTGCGCCGCCGGCAGCTGGCCGACGGGCACTGCAACTCCCAGGTAGACCATGCCTGCCTGCTTCTGCGCATACGCGCCGATGTGTGCGCTGCGGTCGACTGCACCGCGCGGCTCGCACACTGAGAGCGGAGCGTGCCGCAACGGAAACGCCAGACGCTGCTCCGTCTCCGCCAGAAACTTTGCAACGCCCCAGCGGTCAATCAGATACTTCAGCCGGGCTTTCTTGCGATTGGTGCGGTCACCATTTTGGGTGAAGACGCGGATCATTGCGGCTGCGACCGCCACCACCTCGCGCGGCTCAAGCAACAGGCCTGCGTCGGAAGCAAACTGACGGTGTCCGGTGATGCCGCTGAGCAAAACGCGGAAGTAGATGCCGGCCGCCAGCCCTTGACCCTCGGTCACACGCACGGCTGCGAAGCCGATATCGTTGGTGTCTGCCAGCACACTGATGGCACCGCCGTTATCGAACGCGATGTTGAACTTGCGCGGCAGGCCGTACAGGTCGCGCGAGTTCAGGATGTAGTTGCTCATTGCCTCGGCCAGCGGGGCCACGTCGTACAACTCAGCGGGGTCCAGCCCGGTCAGGGGAGAGGCGGTGATGTTGCGGATGTTATCTGCGCCGGAGCCACGTGAAGACAGGCCCAGCGCCTGCACCTTGTGAAGCACGTTCACCAGGTCGCGCGGGCGCAACTCGCGCAGCTGCAGGTTGGCGCGCGTCGTCAGATCAGCGCGGCCGCATCCCCACTGTGTTGCCATCTCTGCCAGGCCACGCAACTGATAGCTTCTGAGCACACCGCCGGGAATGCGCAGGCGCAGCATGAACGAGTCCTGTGCCGGGGCCACATGGAAGAGGCCGTGGAACTTGAAGCGGAAGGCGTCGTCCGTGGCAGGAAAGGTGTCTGCGCTCGCATGCGCCAGCAGCTTGTCCCAGATGTCGAGCGGGTTCTCTTCGAGCTTCCAGCGCTCTTCGCGGCAAAGCTCAGAGACCGGAGTGCCGTAGAGCAACTCCTCGTCTGGCTGCACCGGCTGCGCGGCCTGATTCACCAGTCCGCTCGCGGCATCGTGCGTCATCAGGCCGCTGGAGGTGTGACCCACAAACGGCACAATGCCGCGCTGTTGCACACCGGCGAAGAAGCCCTGCAGGTACTGTTGCTGCTCTGCGGTAAAGCCGGACTCGGCAAAGGCAGTGGTCGAATTGGAATAGTCAGACATGATCGAGATCCTTCACCGACAGCTTCGACATGGAACGCATGTCGAGGGTTGGTTCGGACGCGTCTACGCGGCAGGTTGCCGCAGACGCGCAAGGGCCAAATCAGACATCACCATGCGCAGCTTCAGAGGGCGAAGAAGCAGTGCTGACGATGGATTCAAGGCTCTTCTCGGAGCATGAATAGAGAGAGGGGTTGCCACGGTACAGCCAGGTACCAGGCGGGGGTCGTGCAGCGGAGGAGCGCCGTGTCCTCCGCTTGCAGTGATAGTAGCGCGGTCGTCCCGCTCCTGCAAGAACTACATCGCCAGGCTAACAACTCCGATTGGGAGCATAAAAGAAATCTATCGCCGTTACGAATGAGTGGAAGACGCTTGTATCCCGACAGACTGCGTGCTACAAACGCTCTACCGCACTGTACATGGCGACACCCTGATGTGTCCCCTTCACTCCGCAGCCGATTCCTGGCTGGGTCGCTCTACGCTAGAGCCTCCCGTTGGCTGCATCTGCGTTCCTGCTGCATCACGGCGGACTCGAAAGAGCGCCGATGTCGCACGACGCAAGAGACCCACATCTGCTACGTCGAGGGACTGATCATCGGCGCGTACCTGGCCCAGCGATGCGCTGTGCTGCAGCGTACGAACTGTGTAGCAGCCCCCCTCGAAGAGAGAGCCGTGACCCGAGATCTCAAGGAGAGACACATGAAGCGTTTCGTCGTTGTGTTGGCATGCATGATGCCCTTTGCAACCATCTGCACCGGGCATGCGCAGCAGGGCTTCTTCCACCAGTGGGAGAACCGTGTGCGCACCACCAGTGCCCGGCAACCGGGCTGGGTTGTGCCCGTGGTCACGCCGTCCTCAGGCATCGTACAGCTCTACCGAGCGGACTTCGTCCGGCAGATCACTCCGGCGTTGACCACGACCTGGAACCTGGATAACGGCAAGGGATTCAACCTGATCCCGTTTGCGAATACCGAGGTCGATGTGAACCTGCCCGCGTACATCGAGCACAACAGCCCCAAGGTGGCTGATGGTGCCAGCGACTTCTCCATGGTGCTCAAGTATCGATTTGCGGCCAGCAACGCCGAGGCGCACAACTACATGGCATCGCTCCAGCTGCAGGGGGTTGCTGCCACGGGCAGCTACAAAAATGGCTCGGCGCAGCACAGCATCAACCCGACTTTGGTCGCCGGCAAGGGGTTTGGCAACTTCGATGTGCAGAGCAGCCTGGGTGGGACCCTGCCCACGGGACAGATCAATGCTATTGGCCGGACGATCGCGTGGAACACGGTGGCGCAGTACAAGGTGGGCCGGTACTTCTGGCCCGAGGTGGAGGCGAATGCAACGTTCTTCAATCGCGGCCCAAACAACGGTAAGGTTCTCACCTTCGTCACGCCCGGCATTATGATCAGCAAGATCAAGTTGCGTCACGATGCGAAGGATCGCCTCGCATTTCTCTTTGGCGGCGGCATGCAGATTGCCACATCCAGCTTTCATCCCTATAACCATGCCATCGTCGTCACATCACGCATCACGTTTTAGGCACGCACGTCAGCAGGTCATTGCAAACGCACTTTGTGGTGGCCTGCTGGTTGCGTCTACAATCCGAGTTAACCAGGCACACACAGCAGTCCGCTGAGCACACAGCGCAGGAACGCATTCGTTGAGACGGCGGCTGCAGGATGTGCCTTCACCCCCTTCCCCGGGGCCGAGGAGCAGATATGGCACACGCGAGCTTTGATGGTCTGCGAGTTCTCTCGCTGGAGTCGCGCCGCGCCAAAGAGGTCGAGAAGCTGATCCGGACCTATGGAGGCGAGCCCTTTGTCGTGCCCTCAATGCGTGAGGTTCCGCTGGCCTCCAATACGCAGGCTCTGGAGTTCGCGGCACGTTTGCTGGAAGGGGAGTTTGATGCCGTTGTGTTCTTTACTGGCGTCGGAGTCAGGGCGCTGGTGGAGACCGTCGCCACGCGGTACGACCGCGAGCAGTTTCTGCAGGCTCTGCGCCAGGTGCGTGTTGCCGTGCGCGGAGCCAAGCCCACCGCAGCGCTGCGCGAGCTCAACGTACCCATCGCCGTAACGGCGGCCGAGCCCACCACCTGGCGCGAGCTGATGCAGGCCATGGATGCCAGCTTTGGCTCGGAGCTGCCTGGCTGGCACGTCGCCGTGCAGGAGTATGGCGCTTCCAACCCGGAGTTCCTCGCCGAGCTTACGCTGAAGTGCGCGAGGGTCACCAAGGTGCCCGTCTATCAGTGGGCGCTGCCTGAGGATCTGGGGCCGCTGCGCGAGTCGGTGCTCGCTATCGCCAGTGGCAATGTGGAAGTTGTGCTGTTTATGACTGCAGTCCAGGTGATCCACCTGTTCCAGGTGGCAGAGCAGATGGGGTGCGAGGAGGATCTGCGCGCTGGCCTGCGCAGCCTGGTCGTGGTCTCCATTGGGCCGACGACGACGGAGGAGCTGGCGCACTACGGCGTGACTCCGGACTTTGAGCCGTCGCGGCCCAAGATGGGCTTTATCGTCAACGAGGCTGCGCAGTACGCCGCCCGCATTCTGGCGCAGAAGCAAGCCTCCAGCGAGTCTGCCCCTGCCGCACCCGAGCTGTCCTCGCGGAGGATGGCCGCGAAGACGCTGCAGAGCCTGAGTGATGTGGCTCGTGTGCAGCCCTCCACGCCTACCATGGCAGGCTTCCGCGACGGTCTTACCTCCATTGACTTCCTGCACCAGATCAGCAGCCGCATCGCTGCGGCAGATCCACTGCACGTGGTGCTGCAGAGCATTGTGGACTTCGTTACCACCGTCATTCCCTGCGACTCCTGCTTTATCTACGTGCTGGAGCAGGACAAGCTGGTCCTGCGCGCGTCGAAGAATCCGCATGCCGATGTGGTCGATCAGCTTGGCGTCGCGCTGGGGCAGGGCATTACCGGCTGGGTGGCGGAGCATCGCGAGCCGGTCGTCATCGCCGCCAACGCATCGAACGATCCGCGCTTTGTGGTCTTCAAAAATCTTCCCGAAGATCACTTTGAAGCGATTCTGAGCACGCCCATCCTGTGCGCCAGCAAGGTCGTGGGTGTCATCAATCTGCAGCATCGGCTCAGCTATCACCACTCTGCCAATGAGCTGCGGCTCATCTCCACATTAGGCTACCTGGTGGGTGCAGAGATTGAGCGTGCTCGGCTGGAGACGGAGAACACGCAGCTTGCCAATCGGCTGGAGACACGCAAGATTGTGGATCGCGCCAAAGGCATCCTGCAGCGTGATCTGGGCGCGACGGAAGAGGAAGCGTACCGGCGAATGCAGCGCGAGAGCCGACAGCGGCGAAAGTCCATGCGCGAGATCGCAGATGCCATCCTGCTGGGCGATGACCTGAAGCGGGGGCAGACAACTCCAACAGGCACGGCATCCGCGGGCTGAGTTCAGAAGAACCTGATGGCAGCCTGGGAAGACTGAGCGGGATTTGCGTGTCGGCGATGCGGTGCTGAGGGGCTCAGGCTCCAGGAGCCATTCCCACGTATCCTCCGGCGCGGCAGGACGCGAGTGGCCTCTTCCTGTCGCGTGCAGAAGAAACGTGAACCTTGGTAAGCCTGTCTCACTGCCGTGCAGCCCCGATGCAGGCAGGATTCTCACTACGGGTTCGCCACGCATTTTGCAATTCGCAGTGCAACTGCTGTTTTAATGGTTCGTCGAAGGCAGACGGACTGCACGGCGGGCTCCGCCCAGGCTTCGAGATCACCCTCTGAATGCAACACGGAGCAGGAAAGGTAGTCGACGAAGATGAATCGGAGAGAGTTTGCTAAACAGTTTGGATTGTCTACCGCAGCGCTTACGCTGACGGGAACACAAAAACTTTGGTCCGAACCAACCAGAAAGGCCAAGCCGAATATTGTTGTCATTCTTTCCGACGATGTGGGCTACGGCGATCTAAGCTGCTACGGCGGAATTAATATCGCCACGCCGAACATCGATGCGCTGGCGCAACAGGGAGTGCGCTTCACGGATGCTCACGCGGATGCGGCTACGTGTACTCCCTCGCGCTATGCGATGCTCACGGGGCAATATGCGTGGCGCCGTGATGGCATCCAGGTCTTGCCCGGTGATGCCAAATCGCTCATCGAGCCCGGCCGGGCTACGATCGCCTCTGTCCTGAAGAGCGCAGGCTATGCCACGGGTCTGGTGGGCAAGTGGCACCTTGGCCTCGGCGAGGGGGCGATTGACTGGAACGGCCGCATTGCGCCTGGGCCGTGCGAAGTTGGCTTTGACGATGCCTTTTATTTTGCGGCGACGGCCGATCGCGTGCCCACGGTCTACATCCACAACCACACTGTCGTGAACCTCGATCCGGCTGATCCCATCACGGTCTCCTACTCCCGCAAGGTAGGCGATGAGCCCACGGGCCACGACGACCCCGAGCTACTCAAGATGAAGCTGAGTGAAGGCCATGACGGCACCATCGTCGACGGCATCAGTCGCATCGGGTTTATGACCGGCGGCAAGGCGGCTCGCTGGACAGATGAGACGATGGCAAAGACCTTTACAGACAAAGCCTGCGAGTTCATCCAAGCACACAAGGATCATCCCTTCCTGCTCTACTTCACACCCAGCGATATCCATGTTCCCCACGCGCCGGCCGCGCAGTTTGCCGACAAGAGTGAGTGCGGCATTCGCTGCGATACCATCCTGCAACTGGACGACTGTGTCGGCCGCGTGATGCAGACGCTCAAAGAGCACAATCTGCTCGAGGACACCCTGGTCCTCTTCACCTCCGACAATGGCCCCGTCGTCAACGATGGCTACAACGACAACTCGGTTGCTACCTTAGGTGCGCACAGACCGGCGGGGCAATGGCGCGGCGGCAAATACTCCGTGTATGAAGGTGGGACGAGGGTGCCGCTCATCACATGCTGGCAGGGCCGCATTGGGCATGGTGTCTCCAACGCTTTGGTCAGCCAGGTAGACCTGCTGCGCAGCCTCGCGTCCCTCGTCGATGCCAGGGTTCCGGCAGGGCAAGCGCAGGACAGCCAGGACGAACTGCCCGTGTTGCTCGGCAGGTCGCAGCGCGGGCGCGAGAGTCTCATCGAAGAAGCGCTCTTCCTTTCCGTTCGGACGGATCGCTGGAAGCTGGTGGATCGAAGGCAGAGGCCGGGCGAGCACCCAGGGCCTGCATGGAAGGCTCCAACGCCGGAGAGCATGCGAGTGGCTAAGGCTCAGGAAGACCGCTTCATGCCGGGGTCTGTGGACTATCCCGAAGCGGAGATCGAACTGTATGACATCCTTGTCGATCCAGGGGAGACACACAACGTCGCGGCACAGCATCCTGAGATCGTGGCCAAACTTCGCGGTTTGATTGCTGCAGCAAGAAGGGCCTCGTGATCAATCGCAGCGGCGTCCTGATCGGATCCATCGGCGCGGCGATGCTGAGCGCAACTGCGCCGCGCGGGGCTTCTCCTTCCCTATGCTGTACGAGTAGAGTTTCGACATATGAATTCCGATGCCGCAAAGCCCTGCTGCTCGCCCCGCAGCGAACGTACTGTGCTGACAGAACCAAGCCCCGTGCCGACCGCTGCCAGTGCCGCGCACCAGGACATGATCGCCATCCCGGGCGGCACCTTCCTGATGGGTACGGACTATGCCAGCGGCTTTCCACAGGACGGGGAAGGCCCGGTACGCGCTGTCACGCTGGACGACTTTCGCATCGACCGCACACCTGTCACCAACGCCCGCTTCGCAGCCTTCATCTCCGCCACTGGCTTTCGCACAGAGGCCGAACGCTTCGGCTGGTCCTTTGTCTTTTGGTCACATATTCCCAGGGCGCGTTATCAGGAACTCGTCGAAGACACGGTGGTCGCGGCACCCTGGTGGTGCAAAGTTCCGGGCGCAACATGGAATGCCCCCGAAGGACCCGGCTCCAGCATCCACACACGCATGGATCATCCTGTGGTTCACGTCAGTTGGAACGACGCGGCCGCCTACGCTGCGTGGGCCGGCCTGCGCTTACCGACCGAGGCCGAGTGGGAGTGCGCTGCGCGTGGTGGTCTGCTGCAAAAGCTCTATCCGTGGGGTGACAAACTCCGCCCCGACGGTGAGCATCGCTGCAACATCTGGCAAGGCGAGTTTCCCCGCGTCGATACTGCGGAAGATGGTTTCGCGGGCACCTGCCCGGTGGAGGCCTTCCCCCCGAACCCCTTCGGCCTCTACTCCGTGACCGGCAACACCTGGGAGTGGTGCGCCGACTGGTTCTCGAACGGCACAGATCCGATGAATCAACGCGCCAACGGCCGGGAACATCTCACGGGCCCAACCACCGGCACGACGCGCGTGATGAAGGGCGGCAGCTTTCTGTGCCACAAGTCCTACTGCAATCGCTATCGTGTCGCCGCCCGCACAAGCAACACGCCTGACAGCTCGGCGTCCAACGTCAGCTTCCGTTGCGCGTGTTGAGTCGTAACCTTGATCGCTGCGTCATGCAGCTCTCAGGCCTGGCACTGGGCTGATCTTGCTTGCGAGTCTTGCTTGCGAGTGGATTGTGGGCGGTATGCGTGTCCCTGCCGGGGCATCGAGTGGCAGGTCTCCGGCAGCATGTCAGGAACGAGTGGAGCACCGAATGGGAGTCGAACCCATGAATACTGGTTTTGCAGACCAGCGCGTTAGCCACTTCGCCATCGGTGCTCGTCTGGCAGCGGTGGGGTAGCACCGCCCGTCGAGTTCTACCTCTCCATTATGCCTGTTCCGGTAGGGGCTCCGCCAGCAGGTACCGGCAATCGCATTCCGGCAACGTCTGCAAAGGCTATGCTGGTGAGGTCGCCAGCCACACACTGCCGCTGGGTCACTTCACCACTAGCCGGAGGGCTGACATGTCGTTTGCCGGATCGCATCCTGACGCAGAGGGACGAGGCGCAGAGGACCGAGGCGCAGGCTGGCCGCAGACCGGCGGCGTTCCCTATGCGCTCGCGGACGTCTTTGCCGAGCAGCCGCTGAGCGGCAACCCGCTGGCGATTGTGACCGACGCTCGATCCTTGAGCTCCGCTGCGATGCAGGCCGTTGCCCGCGAGACGAACCTGAGCGAGACCACCTTCATCCTGCCACGGTCGCCTGCGCTGGAGGCCGAGCGGGGCGTGCAGGTACGCATCTTCACCGTGGCAGAAGAGCTGCCCTTTGCCGGCCACCCCACCCTGGGCACCGCCAGCTGGCTGCATTGGAACCACCCTCGCCTGCAGGGCGCGCCGCGCATCACGCTCGATCTGCCCGTCGGGCCGATCGTGGTCGAGTTCCGCGCGCAAGAGGGAGGCAGGCCAGGCGTCTTTGCGACCATGCAGCAGCAGGATCCTGTCTTCGGCAACTGCTTCACCAGCACGCAGGATCGAGAGACGGTGGCTGCCCTGCTGGGGCTGCAGCCGGAGGCGATCGCCGCCGACCTGCCGATGCAGATCGTCTCCACCGGCATGGCCTTCTGCATTGTGCCGTTGCGCAGTCTGGCTGCTGCTGCCCAGGTGCAGCTCCGTGGCCGGGAGGCAGCTCTGTGGCTCAGGCAGCACGGCGCCATGTTCTTCTACTGCATTACCCCGGCTGCGGCGCAGAGCGGCGCGGACTGGCACGCGCGCATGCAGTTCTACAACGGCGAGGACCCCGCGACTGGTTCGGCAGCAGGCTGTGCCATCGCCTACCTGGTGCAGCACGGCGCCGTTGCCAGCGAGTGCAGCACCGTCATTGAGCAGGGAATCGAGATGGGCCGTCCCAGCCGCATCTACGTCCAGGCCCGGCGCACGCACGACACCGTGCGCAACGTGCGTGTAGGCGGCCGCACCATTCCTGTAGCAAGCGGACGCCTTTTCCTGTAGCGATGCACGCGATTTCAACAGGCATGCATGAGAAATCCCTAACGTTTACAGGGTTGTTACGCAATGCGGTGGACGCGCAACCGCGGGCACGCGCAATCTTCGCTGTTTCTTTGCTGTTGCCAAGGGCACGGGGCGTTCGTAGTCTTGGCAAGCGTCGTTGGTTTCCGAGTCCGCAACGGGCAGGGCTGACGGCTAGTACTTTCGCCTGTATTTCTGACAATTTGTGTTGAGAGAAGCTTGATTGCGCTCGCAGTCACCGGCTCCCCTGGCATTGCCACTTTCGCTGCCTGCACTGCAGCGAGGTAAGGACCAAACGTCCTGCCTCTCTGTCGCCGCAGCCGACGAACCAGCCGCATGCTCGGGATGCCGGTGAGGCAACCTGCACTTGCATCAGGCCGATCTCGCTCCCCGGGTCCGGCGATCTGCGCCGGGCACAGGACACTGCTTCCGCGCGGAGCAGTCAGGAGAGCTGTGCCATTACGGGCCAGCTGCCAGACTGCCCGCCGGCAGTGGATGCCCTTTGCTGCGCGCAAAGCCTGCGCGTTCGCCGGTCTCGGGGACTGCTGGAACTGCCCCGGCAGGCTGGCTCTCCTTACCCGGAGCGCTCGCCCGCCGGCCGTTATCCGTCGGCAGGGCCCAACCCGCCCGCGCCGACAGAACTGAGATGAGACTTGCGCCCGAAGAAGACCATCCTCTGCGTTGATGACAATGAACAAGTGCTCTCTGTGCGCACGTTTCTGCTGGAGACACGTGGCTATCGCGTGGTGCCGATGCTGACGGCACACGCAGCGTTGGAGCACCTGGAGACGGCCGCCGCGGGCAGTGTGGATCTGCTGCTCAGCGACCTCATCATGCCGCAGATGGATGGCAACGAACTGGTACGACGCGCCAAGCAACTGCACCCCGGACTGCCCGCCATGATCGTCTCCGGTACGGTTACGGCGTTTGATCGCGCGATCGCGGCCGATGTCTTTCTGCCCAAGGGAGCCTCGTCGCCGGCAGAGATGATGGAGCGCATCCGGGTGCTGGTGGCGCGGAAGCGCGGGCCCAAGAAGTCGATTGCTCCGCGTCCTCCGGCTGCGGCTCCGGCACCCGCCGCGACGACCGATGCCCTGGCCTCCTGAGCCGCCAAACGGCGGTATTGCTTCGAATTGACAGGCTGCGGTTGGCTCTGGAGATCTGAGCGCGCTCAGGCCTCGATCAACCCGTAGCGGCGTCTCCACTGCAGCTTCAGTCGGTCCCACACAGCCTGAATCTGGTCGCGCTCCAGGGTTGGGTCCGGCTGGGCGACAAAGCGGGTGGCCTCGGCCTTGGCCAGCTCCAACAGCGCGCGGTCGCGCACCAGATTCGCCACGCGAAACTCCGGCAGGCCGGCCTGGCGCGTGCCAAAGAACTCGCCCGGTCCACGCTGCTGCAGGTCCTGCTCGGCCAGCTCAAAGCCATTCTGAGTACGCACCATCGCAGCCAGGCGGGTCTCTGCCTGTTCGCTCACGCGGTCGCCTGTCACCAGCACGCAGTAGCTCTTCTGCGCACCACGACCCACGCGTCCACGCAACTGGTGCAGCTGGGCCAGGCCGAAGCGTTCGGCGTGTTCAATCACCATGACGGTGGCGTTGGGCACGTCGACCCCCACCTCAATCACGGTGGTGGCGACCAGCACATCAATCTCGCCGCGCTGGAATCGGCGCATCGTCACTTCCTTCTCGTCGGAGCTGAGACGCCCGTGCAACAGTCCCAGGCGAAGGCCCTGCAGCGCGCCGTTGCGCAGCTCCTCATACATCTCCGTGGCCGAGCGCAACGGCTGGCGCGGAAACAGCTGGCGGCTCTTGCGCGCCTTACCTTGCTTCGCTGCGGGCTCCGGCTCGGGTGGTGCGTCCTGGGCAAAGTCCAGCTCCGGCTGGTCGTCTTTCGCGCCCTCGATCACGGGATACACCAGGTACGCCTGGCGGCCCTGGCTCACCTGTCGGCGAACAAACGCCCACACCTCGGCGGCCCGCTCGTTGGTGGTGCGGCGGGTAAGGATCGGCGTGCGGCCCGGCGGCAGCTCGTCGATGACGCTCACCTCCAGATCGCCGTAGACCGTCAGCGCCAGTGTGCGCGGAATCGGGGTTGCGGTCATCACCAGCACGTCCGGGTCCAGCGCCGTATCTTTCTTCATCAGCCGGAAGCGCTGCTGCACGCCGAAGCGGTGCTGCTCGTCGACGATCACCAGGCCCAGATTCGCAAACTCGACCTTGTCTTCAATCAGCGCATGGGTTCCGATGGCCAGGTCAGCTTCGCCTCGATTGATGCGACCGCGCGCCTCACGCTTGGCGGCCTCGTCCAGCGACCCGGTGAGCAACACGATGCGATAGGGCTTGCCCGTGGCAGGGGACAGAACACCGCCCAGCAGCTTGCGCGCGCCCAGGTAGTGCTGCGTCGCCAGAATCTCAGTCGGTGCCATCAGGGCGGCCTGATAGCCGTTCTCCATTGCGATGAGCGCAGTCTGCATGGCCACAATCGTCTTGCCGGAGCCGACGTCTCCCTGCAGCAGCCGCCGCATGGGCTGCGCACGGCGCATCTCAGCAGCAATCTCGCCCAGCACGCGCTTCTGCGCTGCTGTGGGATGAAAGGGCAGTACCTGCTTGATGGCCTCGCGTACCGTGCGACTGGTGGCAAATGCGATGCCCTCGCGCTCGCGCAGACGACGCCGCTTCAGCTCCAGGCCCAGCTCCAGGTAAAAGAGCTCCTCAAAGATCAGCCGCCGATGCGCCGGGGTGGCGGCGCTCATCAGCTCTGCCATGGGCGTACCAGCCGGTGGAAAGTGGACGGCACGCAGCGCCGCCAGCCTGCCGGGCAGTCCCAGCCGCATGCAGAGTGGGCCGGGCAGGGTCTCGGGCAGCGCGGCCGCCGCCTGGGTCGCCTCCAACTCCTCCAGGATGGACCACAGAACGCGCCGCAGCCAACGGGAGGTGAGCTTGGCCCCCCACGGCGTGGTGCCGCCCAGGGACTCATAGACCGGCACGATACGCCCCATCTCCAGCATGACGAACTCGGCCTCGCGGGAGCTGGCACCGGCCGCCGGCAGCATCTCAAACTGCGGCTGAATCATCTTGAACCGGCCGGCTGTGCTGCGCGAGGCCTCCACCTTGCCGTAGGCTGCCACCATCTGGCCGGCCTGGAAGCGGTCCTTGAGATACGCCCCATTGAACCAGATGCACTTCAGGGCGTGGATGCCCTGGCCCAGGGTGAGCTCAAACATGGGGCCGCCCCGTGTGCGCAGCAGGGCGCTGCCCCGCACCTCGCCGATGACGGAGGCCATTTGCCCGGCCTGCAGCGTGTGGAAGGGCAGGGGATTCAGCCGGTCCTCGTACCGAAAGGGCAGGTGGTACAGCAGGTCCTCGACGGTCTCCACGCCGCGCCGCGCCATGTCTTCAGCCACACGTTCGCCCACGCGCTTCACAAACTTAATCGGGGTGGAGAGTTCCAGCACAGACCGATGCTACCAGTCTACCGCCCCATTGGCGCGTCTGCTGGCTAAGGCCATCCGATACAGCAAGTTACGTGGCATGTCCCACGCCTGCCAGGTCTACAACCTTCGTCCGCTGGGCAAGGCGGTGCGGAGGGGGCACCGGCTTGACGAGGGTACTCTTAATGGCATAAGAATTAGGTCAGTCGCAGGCCGCTCGCTAGAGGCGCGCCACGACAACTCCCCCGCCCGGCCCGGGTCATCCAGCGGCCAGGTGCGGACTCTACGGGCCCAGGTCCTGCACGGGCTCTGCAGCAGCTTGCTCTCTGCTTGGCGCGATTGCCTGCTTCCGACTTGCCCGAAGCAGGTGATTGGTACCTATCCCCAAAGGAGTCTATCGCTATGAATCTTCATCCCTCCCTACTTCGCGGCGCCTCAGCGGCTGCTCTGCTGTTGCCTTTGGCCGCGGGCCTGTTTGGCTGTTCGGGTGCGTCCGGCACAGGCTCGACCAATGCGGTTGCGGCCAACACCGCACCGGCGCTGGTCACGGTCAGCGATGCTCCGCTCAGCAGCATTCTGAGCGCGCAGATCACGATCTCGTCCATCACCGTCAGCACCGGCACCAGCGGTACGCCGGTCTCCGTGCTCTCCGCGCCGGCCACGGTGCAACTCTCCAGCCTGGGCGGTGTGCAGGAGCCACTGGAGCTGACCAGTCTGCCGTACGGTACCTACACCTCCGCCACGGTCACGGTCTCTCGCGCGCAGGTCACGTATCTCAACTCCAGCAACCAGGCAACCACGGCTACGGCCACCATCAGCCAGCCGACGGTGACGATCTCCCTCAGCCCGGCCCTGGTCGTCAGCAGCTCTGGCGAGTTGCATCTGCACTATGCGTTTGATCTGGCCAAGTCGTTTGATCTGACGGGCTCCACGCTCACCTTCACGCCCAGCATTGCAGCGCTGGCCGCTGCCGTCAACAGCGAGACGGGCGGTGACCGCGATATGGATATCACCGGCTCCGTCGTCAGCGTCAGCGCGACGGCGATCACGGTGCAGAATGGCGACTCCGGCCGTCAGTTCACTTACGCCATCAACAGCTCCACCACCTACCCCACCGGAGTCACGGCCTCCTCCATCACGGCGGGATCGCTTGTCCACATCCAGGCCCAGAGCCAGAGCGACGGCACGCTGCTGGCGCTCTCCATCACGCCGGTCTCCAGCGCCAGCCTGCAGGCGGGTGGAGCCAACGAGTGCGGCAACTTCGGCATCATTGTGGCGGTAACCGCAGATAGCTCGGGCAACGTCACCTCGTTCAGCATGGTTCCGCGAGAGCACTTTGGCGCGTCCTCTGCCACGGCGACCGTGACGGTCACGCTGGCCAGCACCACCACCTTCGCCTTGCCGCAGCAGGCGCAGTCGCTGGGCCTCAGCAGCGCCTCCTTCAACAGCAGCGAGCTGTTCGTCGGGCAGTCGGTTATGGTCACCGGAACCAGCACGTCGACCGGCTCCGTGACCGCGCAACAGATCACGCTGGGTGATGTAGGCCTGGGCGGCACGCTCTCCGCGGTTCCCTCGGGCACGGCGCCGAATCTGAGCTTTACGCTGACGCTGGCCAGCACAACCAACGTCGGGCTTGCCAGCCTGACTTCGCTGCCCGTAACCACCAGCAGCGCCACCGAGTACAACCAGGGCCTGACGGCGACGACCTTTGCCGCGCTGGCTTCGGGCACCTCGGTGGAGGTGGATGGCTTCCTCCTGCGCAACTCCGGCGGCAGCTACACGCTCTATGCCAACCAGGTCGGTCAGATCCCCACGGCGCAAAGCGAAGTCGGCGGGTTCTAACCTCAGCACCTAACCCCGCATGCAGTCAGGGCCTCCCTTGGTGGCGGCCCTGACTGCGTCTGGCGATCAAGTTTGGCGATAGCGTTAGTTCGACGGGCGTGCGTACTAAGCGAACAGGGCAGCCTGCGCGCTGGTACGTGGCTTCCAGTCATACGCCGCAATGGAGTTCTTCGCGTAGTAGGCTGCGCGCGCGGCCGCTGTGCGCGTCTGCTGGTAGCTCTCGGCGAGCGCCAGGGTCGCATCGAAGGGCACCATGTGGTCGCTGTTGGGCCAATCGCTGCCAAAGAGCATTCGCTCCTCTCCGACGATCTCCCAGATGGTGTCCAGCCAGGCGCGATAGGGTGCCAGCGTGAGCGGGATGCCGCCGTCGATGCGGCGCGGAATCTCCGAGCCCTTGACGTAGAACGCACGGTGCTGTGCCAGGCTGCGCAGGTCGGCCAGGTACTGCTGGCGAGCCTCGGCCTGCTGCGGTGGTGGAGCCTGGGGCAGATGATCCAGCACGATGCGCAGCTCCGGCACCAGGTGCACGGTTGTCAGCAGCTCCCGCACCAGCGTGGGGTTCGGATTGGCGCTCTCCAGCACCAGCCCTGTGCGGGCCAGCAGGCGCAGATTCTCCACAAACCTTGGCTGCTGCAGCCCGGCCGTCAGGCTGCGCCCCCACAGGTTGCCGTAGCGGATGCCGCGAAACAGAGGCTCCTTCTGCAACTGCTCCAGCTGCGCAGGAAACTCGGCCAGTGCAGGGTCCAGGTCGCCGATGACGCCGACGATCCACGGGCTGCCGGCGGCAGTCTGCAGCAGCCATTGGTTGTCACCGGGCAGCGGGCTGCACTCTACGGCGATCGCGCCCACGATGCCGTGCGGCTCAGCAAGGCTGGCGTAGCGCGAAGGCAGCGCCGGCCGGTACAGGACCGTATCGTCCTTCTCTGGCCAGGGCACGCCGCCGGGCCGCGTGGGGTCATACAGGTGGATGTGGGTGTCGACGATGGGCGGGTGGCTGCTGAGCGGCTTCAGCAGGGCCGACAGCGGTCGCGTGGCGGGCAGCATAGAGGCAGCAGAGGCACGCTGCAGAAAACTTCGCCGGTTCATCATGGGTGGCTCCAGGCGCGCACAGCGCGAGTGTGGTTTGCCTACTCACCATACGGCAGTCGCGCGTCTGTCGCCACCGACGCAGGAACCACGCGGCCGCGATGCGGAACTGTGGTGGAATAAGAGATATGCACTCTGGCTCCGCCGCATCGGCACCCGACCGCAGCATTCTTACCAGCACTCCTCTGGTCGCACTGGCCATTGCGGCGTTTGGCATCGGCACCTCGGAGTTCATCATCATGGGTCTGCTGCCGAATCTGGCGGAGAGCTTCCGGGTCAGCATCCCCAGGGCAGGCGCGCTCGTCTCCGGCTATGCGTTGTCCGTCACCATTGGTGCGCCGCTGGTGGCCATCGCCACTGCCAGGCTGCCGCGCAAGACAGCGCTGCTGCTACTGATGGGCATCTTTACGCTGGGCAACTTTGCCTGCGCCATTGCGCCCAACTACAACCTGCTGTTTGCGGCGCGCGTGCTGACGGCGCTGTGTCACGGCTCATTCTTCGGCATCGGCAGCGTGGTTGCCTCCAACCTGGTGCCGCGCCACCAGCGTGCACAGGCCATTGCGCTGATGTTCAGCGGGTTGACGTTGGCCAATGTGCTGGGCGTGCCTGCAGGCACGGCGCTGGGTCAGGCCTTTGGCTGGCGTGCCTCCTTCTGGTCGATTGTGCCCATCGGCCTGGTTGCGGCAACGGCGGTGTATCTGCTGGTGCCGCCACAACAGACTGCGGGCTCCGGGCTGCTGCATGAGTTTCGCGTGCTGCGCAAGCCACAGGTACTGCTGATGCTGGCCATGAGCGTGCTTACCTCCACCTCGCTCTTCTGCGTGTTTACCTACGTCACGCCCACGCTGGAGACGATTACGCATGTGACTCCGCATGGTGTCACCATCGTATTGCTGCTCTTCGGGCTCGGCATCACGGCCGGCAACCTGGCTGGCGGAGCACTGACGGACTGGCATCCGACGGTCTTTCAGATTGCCTCGCTGCTGGCCATGCTGGCATCGCTGGTGCTGCTCTATCTGGTTGAGCCCTATCTGCTGTCGGCGGTGGTGGCGGTGCTGCTGTGGGGCGCCATTCAGTTTGCCGCAGGCGCTCCCTTGCAGGCACGCATTGTGCACCATGCCGCGGAGGCGCCGAATCTGGCCTCGACGCTGAACCAGGGCGCGTTCAACTTTGGCAATGCCATGGGCGCATCGCTGGGCGGGCTCATGCTCACGGCCGGGTATGGGTATCGCCAACTCCCCATCGCCAGCGGCCTGGTTACGCTGCTCACGCTGGGGCTTGCGGTGCTCTCAGCACAGTTAGAGCGGCGGCACCTGGCTGTGATGCACAACAACCCCGACGTCAGCCCGTTGTAGTGCGGTCGTAAGCGCCCGCAGCCTGCCTGCTAAACTTGATATAGCGAACTCTGCCCAGGAAATCATGTCGATCGTTGCACTGCATCACGTCCGTAAGGTCTACGACACCAAGGTGGCCGTGGACGATATGAGCTTTACGATCGGGCCGGGCATGATGTTCGGTCTGCTGGGTCCAAACGGCTCTGGCAAGACCTCCACCATCCGCATGATGATCGGCATCACCGTGCCGGACTCGGGCACAGTGGAGTTGTTTGGCGCTCCATTTGACCGCCGCGCGCTCAGCCGGGTGGGCTACCTGCCTGAGGAGCGTGGCCTGTACAAGAAGATGAAGGTCGTGGACCAGTTGGTCTTTCTGGGCCAGATGCACGGCCTGGATGCTGCCACGGCCAGCCGCCGTGCCCACGCCTGGTGCGAGCGGCTGCAGATTCTGGAGTCCGTGCAGAAGCGCACGGAAGACCTCTCCAAGGGTATGCAGCAGAAGATTCAGTTCATCTCTACCCTGCTGCATGAGCCGGAGTTGATCATCATGGACGAGCCATTCTCCGGCCTGGACCCGGTGAATGCGTCGCTGCTGCAGGATACCCTCGAAGAGCTGCGCAACCAGGGCCGCTCGATTCTGTTCTCTACCCATCGCATGGACCAGGTGGAGCGCATGTGCGACCAGATCTGTCTCATCCACAACAGCAAGCTGGTGCTCTCCGGCAGCATGCGCGATATCAAATCACGCTATCCGGTCAATCGTGTGCAGGTTGTCTTCCAAGGCGATGACGCCTTTCTGGCCCACGCTGCGGTGGCCAGTGTGAAGCGACACAACGAGCATGCGGAGATCGTGCTGCGTCCCTCGGCGGACAACGCCGGCGATGCGCAACAGTTGCTGGCCTTTGCGCTCGCCCACGGTACCCGCATCCTGCGCTTTGAGCTGACCGAACCGACCCTCGAAGAGATCTTCATCGAGACCGTGGGGACCGATCACGCCGACTTTGACACGCAGTCGCGGATGCATCGCGTGGTAGACGGAGCAGCCCATGCATAAGGTGTGGCTCATCGCGCAGCGCGAGTATCTGGAGCGGGTACGGACTCGTGCGTTCCTGATCTCGACGATTCTCATCCCCGTCATGATGGGCGCGTTTGTTTTTGGCAGCTTCTATCTGGACAAGAAGAGCGCCACCACGCCGCAGCATGTTGCGCTGGTCTCTGCCGATGCACCCTTTGCGTTGGACCTGCAGCAGATGCTGGATGCCGATCGCGAGGCGCACATCCTTTCCGACGTCATCTCGCCGCCCGGGCCAGATACGCGCCCCACCCTGGAACACATGCTGGACGATCATGGTCTGGACGGGTACCTGTGGATCGATCGACTGCCCAGCGGAGAGCTGCAGTTTGTCTATACGCCAGCGACCAGCAGCCCCACAGTGAACGGGCCGGTCCTTGCGGTCCTCTCCACCAACGTGCGCACATTGCTGCTGCGACGTGGCCTGATCGCCCGCGGCCTGGGCGAGGGCGACGTCGACGGACTCACGCAGCCGGTGCGGATCGATCATGGCCATCACCGGCCTCGCTCTTCTCTAGGTGCAGCCTTCGCACTCTTCTTCCTGATGTACATGGTGGTGGTGCTGTACGGCATGAACGTGGCGCGCTCCATCATCGAGGAGAAGACCTCGCGCGTCTTTGAAGTGCTGCTCAGCACCATACGGCCAGAAGAGATGATGGCCGGAAAGATTCTGGGTGTCGGCTCGGTGGGCCTCACGCAGGTTGGCATCTGGATGCTGGCGGTGGCCGCGCTGGCCGCTACGCCGTTTGCCCACGCTGCCGCGAGTGGCGACATGGCGCTGACCATCGGCCCGGCGCAGGTTGTCTTCTTCGTCCTCTACTTCATCTTCGGCTTTCTGCTGTACTCCAGCATGGCCGCAGCGCTGGGGGCTATGACCAACTCGGAGCAGGAGCTGCAGCAGCTCAACATGTTCCTGGTGATGCCGCTGGGCTTCTGCATGTTGATGATTCCTGTGGTGATGAACGCGCCCAACTCGTTCTGGTCGCGCGTGGTCTCCCTCATCCCCTTCTGCTCGCCGCTGCTGATGAACTTCCGCGTCTCGCTCAGCATGCCCCAGCCCTGGGAGATTGGTCTTTCCTTTGTGCTGATGGCAGTTACAATTCTCATCGTCATCTGGTTGGCCAGCCGCATCTATCGGGTCGGAGTGTTGATGTACGGCAAGCGGCCCACTGTGCATGAGATCATGCGCTGGGTGAAGTACTCCTAGTTTTGCCCCCGCTGGAGCCTGTCCCATCGCAAGCACTGCCCAATCCGCAACCTTCAGTCGCAGCCAGCGGCTGGCACTGCTGCTGGTTCCGCGAATGGCCAGCCTGCTTATCCGCATCGTAGGCTGCACGCTGCGTTACGTGGATCTGTGCGAAGAGGGAGCGGTGCCTGGCACCCAGCTGCCCGCACCGCGCATCTATGCCTTCTGGCATCGCACGCTGCTGGCCAGCGCCTGGCGCTTTCGCAACATGGGCATCGCGATCCTCATCAGCCCCAGCTTTGATGGCGAACTGATCGCCCGCACGGTAGCACGGCTCGGCTTTGTCCCGGTGCGGGGGTCCAGCTCGCGCGGCGGGGCAGAGGGGCTGCGGCAACTGGAGCGTGCCTTTCGCAAGGGCCACGATTGCGCCATTACTGCCGACGGGCCACGCGGTCCCATCTACGTCGCCAAGCCCGGCGTCGCGCACCTGGCGAGCCTACTTGACCAGCCGGTGGGCACGTTCTTCGCATTGCCCGAGCGTGCGTGGCAGTTGCGCTCCTGGGATCACTTCCTTATTCCCAAGCCCTTCTCGCGCGTCTTCCTGGCATGGCCACATCGCACCGCAGGCGAGTTGCCGCTCGTGCAGCAGAAGCTGGATCTGGCCGTGCAACTGGCGTCAGACGCAGCAGCCCAGGGGAGGAGCCGCTGAGATGCGAGTATCAGACTTTGACTATCACCTGCCCGAAGAGTTGATTGCTCAGCAGCCGCCGACCCTGCGCGGCAGCAGTCGCATGCTGGTCGTGCAACGCGCGACAGGCCAATTCGCCGACGATGTGTTTACCAGCCTTCCTGCGCATCTCCAGGCTGGCGATCTGCTCGTGCTCAACGACTCGCGTGTGTTGCCGGCACGTTTGTTTGCCACGCGCGGCGGCTTGCGCACACAACACAACTCGCCGGAGCCTTCGGGTCGCGTGGAGGTGTTGCTGACCCAGCAGCTGAGCGAACACCAGCCGGCGGAGAACGTATGGTCGGCACTGGTGCGACCCGCGCGCAAGGTACAGCCCGGGGAGCTGCTCTTCTTTCACGACCACTCCTTGCCCGGTGCGCCGGCGGTGCTGCAGGCCGAGGTGCTTGCGGCGGGTGAGTTCGGCGAGCGCACCCTGCGCTTTGCCCCGGCGCCGGACTTTGCCGGGCTGCTGGACCGCATCGGCCACATGCCGCTGCCGCCGTATATTCATCGTGACAAGGACGCGCCGGACTCTGCCGAAGATCGTGAGCGCTACCAGACTGTGTACTCGCAGCCGCTGCATGGCGTGCAGGCTGGCTCGGCTGCGGCACCCACGGCGGGACTGCACTTTACGCCCCAGGTGCTGGCAGCGCTGCATGCCCGGGGCGTCGAGGTGCAGTCGTTGACGCTGCATGTAGGGCTGGGTACCTTTCAGCCGGTACGCGTGGAGAACGTCGCCGACATTCGTCTGCACGCCGAGCACTACACCCTGCCGGCAGCCACCGCGCAGGCAATCAATGCCGCCCGGCGCGAGGGCCGACGCATCGTGGCCGTGGGGACTACGACAACACGCACGCTGGAGCACTGCGGCCAGGTGTATGGCGAGGTGCTGGAGCCGCACTCCGGCAATACCAGCATCTTCCTCCGCCCCGGCCACTCGTTCCGAGTTATTAGCGGGCTGCTCACAAACTTTCATCTGCCGCAGTCCACGCTGCTGATGCTGGTAAGTGCCTTTGCCGGGCGCGAGGCGGTGCTGGCTGCCTATGCGCACGCCGTGGCGCAACGCTATCGCTTCTTCTCCTACGGCGATTGCATGTTGCTGCTGTAGCCGGCCTGCCCACGCAGACACCAGACGCGCTACCATCAGACAGCCATGACCAAGACGACGCACCCCGACGCCAGGCCGCCCATCTATCTGCTGGACTCGATGGCCTTCATCTTTCGTGCCTACCACGCCATGCAACGGCAGCGGCCCATGTCCACGCGCAACGGCGTGCCAACTGCGGCGACCTACGTCTTCGTCAACATGATCAATAAACTGCGCAAGGACTTTCAGCCGCAGTATCTGGCCGCAGTCTACGACCTCTCCGGCCCCGTGTTTCGCGATGAGCGCGCCCGCGAGATGAAGGCCGTCAAGCGGTTCAACGTCAAGACGCAGCAGTTTGAAGAGGTAGAGTACGCGGGCTACAAGGCAAACCGCGAGGAGATGCCAGCGGATCTGGTGCAACAGCTGCCCTACATTCGTCGCGCGCTGGAGGCCTTTCGCATTCCGATTGTGGCCTGTGAGGGCTACGAGGCAGACGATGTGATTGGCACACTGGCCGCCCGACTGGCGGAGCAGGGGCACCAGGTCTTCGTCGTCTCCTCAGACAAAGACATGATGCAGCTGGTCAACCGGAATGTGTCGATCCTGAACCCGACCAAGGACAACCTGGTGCTGGATCCCGCGAAGGTTGAGGAGACGCTCGGGGTGCCGCCAGAGCGGGTCATCGACGTGATGGCGCTGCGCGGCGATGCGGTGGACAATATTCCCGGCGCGCCGGGCATCGGCGATAAGGGCTCCGTCGAACTGATCCAGCAGTTCGGCACGGTGGAGGCAGCTCTGGATGCTGCGCAGACCACGCCAGACCTGGTGAAGCGTAAAACGTATCGCGAATCGTTACAGAATAATCGGGAAAATATTCTGCTCTCGAAAGAGCTGGTCACCATTCACACCACGGTGCCGGTGGAGTGCTCGCTGGAAGCCATGCAGACCCAGCCCCCGGATCTGGCTGCCTGCCGCGATCTGTTTACGGAGCTGGAGTTCACCACCTTGCTGCGCGAGCTGGCACCCGCGCCGCAGCACGTGCCCACAGCGTACCTGCTGGAGCCGACCCCGGACGAGGTTGCCGCGCTGCTGCAGCAGGCTCGCGCCGTGGGCTTGCTGGCCATTGCGGTGCAGGCCGTGTCCTCTGCAGCAACGGAGCTGACGGAGGCCGAGGCCGAGACGGAGGCGGAGCCGCCACCGCCAGAGACTATGTCCTTGTTCAGTGGGCCGCCCCCTACGCCTGCAGCCGCGAGTGCTGCGCCGGTCACCCCGGCGGAGTCCGTGCTGCTGGGACTTGCCGCTTCGGGTTCGGTGGCGATGCGCGTTCGGCTGGACGCGCCGGGAGTTCGCGAGGCGCTGACGGATGCGACGCTGCCCAAGGCGGTACACGACTGGAAGGCCGTGCAGCACGTGCTGCAGCGCTGCGGCGTCACGCTGGCTGGTGTTCGCGACGACGTGATGCTGTACAGCTACCTGGTGAATCCGACGCACGGGTCGCACACGCTGGGCGATGTGGCCGCCCGCTTCAGCGAGCGCGCACTGGCACCCGTGCTGAAGGGCGAGGTGCGCGAGGCCATGCTGCTCGAGGCGGCCGATGCCGTCGCGCGTCTGGCCGAGCCCCTGCGCACAGCCGTTGCAGAGGCCGCGTTGACCGGCGTCTACAACACGATGGATCTGCCGCTGGTGCCCGTGCTGGAGCGCATGGAAGAGGTTGGCGTGCGCATCGACGTGGCCGTACTCTCGGCCATGTCCGGTCGACTTGCTCTTGCCATCGAGGACCTGGCGGAGAAGATCTACACGCAGTCCGGGCATCGCTTCAATATCAACTCGCCCAAGCAACTCGGCGATGTGCTCTTCAACCGCATGGAGCTGCCGCGCCCCACCAAGCACGGCAAGGGTAAGGTCGTCTCCACCGCGCAGGATGTGCTGGAGGAACTGGCCGAGCAGCATACGGTGCCGGCGCTGGTGCTGGAGTTTCGGCAGCTCTCCAAGCTGAAGGGAACCTACCTGGACGCGCTGCCGCAGCTTGCAGACGCCAACGGCCGCATCCACACCACCTTCAACCAGGTGGGCACGGCGACTGGCCGCCTCTCCAGCACCAATCCGAATCTGCAGAACATTCCGGTGCGCACGGCTGTCGGTCGGGAGATTCGCGCGGCGTTTGTGCCTGCGCCCGGCAACCTGCTGCTCTCGGCAGACTACTCGCAGATTGAGTTGCGGCTGATGGCTCACTTCTCCCAGGACCCGCTGCTGCTGGAGGCCTACCGCACGGGCAAGGATATTCACACGCTCACCGCGTCGGAGGTCTTTGGCGTAACGCCCGAGTCCATGGACAAGGAGACCCGCAACCGGGCCAAGGCGGTGAACTTCGGCATCGTCTACGGCATCAGTCCCTTCGGCCTGGCCGCGCAGTTAGGCATTCCGCAGGCAGAGGCGCGTGCTTATATTGATCGCTACTTTGAGCGCTACCAGGGCGTGAAGGCCTTTATCGAGTCCACGCTGGAGGCGGTGCGTCGCGAGGGCGTGGTGCGTACGCACTTCGGCCGCATCCGGCCCATCCCAGATATCCAATCGCGCAACCCGAACATGCGCGGCTTTGCCGAGCGTACCGCCATCAACACCCCCCTGCAGGGCACCGCGGCAGACCTCATCAAGCTGGCGATGATCCGCATCGACGCGGAGATCGGGCGGCAGGGCCTGCGCTCGCGCATGACCCTGCAGGTACACGACGAACTGCTCTTCGACGTAGTGCCGGAGGAGGCCGAAGTGTTGCCCGCCATGGTGAAGCAGCAGATGGAGCACGTCGCCGAGTTCTCCGTGCCCATCATCGCAGAGACCGGCCTGGGCCAGAACTGGCGCGACATCAAATAACTGCGGCGGTGGCAGCCACGCAGGCACAGGCTGCAGTAGCATGGCAGCCATGCGTCTTCGCCTGCTCTGCTGCGTTCTGTTGTGTGCGGCTACCGCCTGCACTGTGGTTGGTTCAGCCTGTGCCCAGGTGGCAACGTTGTCGCTCTGGCCCTCCGGCAATCCGGAGCCCGGTACGGTGACCGGCCCGGAGTTTGACCCCAGCAAGGACTCCGAGCGCCTGCTGGCCGGCCGGCCGGTTGTGCGGGTCACCAATGTGACGCATCCTATGCTCAGCGTCTACACCCCGCAGCACGCTGCCAATACCGGGGCCGCGGCACTGGTCTTCCCGGGCGGCTCCTATCTCAGACTCGCCATTCAGGCCGAGGGCACCGAGGTCTGCGACTGGCTGACCTCGATCGGTGTCACCTGCGTTCTGGTGAAGTATCGCGTGCCGGAGGACGGACACTACCCGGAGAACGTTGCTGATTTGGAGGATGCCCAGCAGGCGATGCGGCTGACCCGCAGCCATGCGGCGGAGTGGCACATTGACCCGGCGCGCGTTGGTGTCATCGGCTTCTCGGCCGGGGCTCACCTTGCCGTGGCACTCAGCACCCACCCGGAGTTTCAGAGCCGGAATGTTCCGGCTTCTTCCCTGGATGCGCGGCCCGCGTTCCAGATGGTGCTGTATCCGGGCTGGCTCAGTGGCCCGCAAGGCACGGTAAATCCTGCGTTGCAGCCCACCGCCAAGACGCCGCCCACCTTTCTGGTGCAGGCAGAGAACGATTACACCGCCCACGTGGAGAATGCGCTGATCTACTTCCAGGCGTTGAAGCAGGCTGGTGTGCCTGCTGAGCTGCATCTGTTTGCCGAGGGCGGCCATGGCTTTGGCCTGCGCCCGACGGAGCTGCCCATCACCCACTGGCCGGCTTTGGCGGAGACCTGGCTACGAACCATCCACATGCTGGGCGCAGCCGGGCAGGGGATTGAGGGGCGGGAGGCTGCATCCAGGCAGCGTCGCTGATAAACTAAAACCTTGCGCCGGTCAATCGCGCATCCAGTTCTGCCGCCGTGGCCCAGGCCGCGCCGGACCCTAGCCGTAGACAAAGGAAGATCAACATCGTGGATCAGCAGACCAAAGTAGCCCTCAAGCATGACCAGTTTGTCGACACTACCAAGGAAGGCCTGGAGTGGGCCTCGGAGAACCGCCGCGCGGTCATCACCGGTGCGGTAGCGCTCGTTGTTGTAGTGCTGTTGCTGGTTAGCAGCTTCGTGCTGTACCGCAGCCGTCAGGAGCAGGCCTCTGTTGCGCTGGGTGCCGCTATGGCGGAGTACCAGGCGCCGCTCGAGACCCCCGGCCAGCCGGTGCCCGCAGAGACCAAGTCCTACCCCACGGCAGAGGCTCGCGCCAAGGCCGCCAATGCGCTGTTTGTGGCTGCGGCAGACAAGTACGGCCTGACCCCGGCGGGTCGCGATGCGCGCTACTTCGCGGGCATCACGTACATGGAGGCCGGCGAGACGGCCTCCGCCGAGAGCACGCTGCAGCAGGTGGCCAGCAGCTGGGACTCGGACATCGCCGCGCTGGCCAAGCTCTCGCTGGCGCAGCTCTACCGGCAGACGGGCCGCGTTCCGCAGGCGATTGATCTGCTCAACCAGCTGGCTGCCAAGCCGACCTCTACGGTCTCGGCCGGGCTTGCCCAGCTGCAATTGGCGGAGTTGTACGATGCGCAGGGCCAGCCGGACCAGGCCCGCAAGGTCTACGCGCAGCTGAAGGATAAGGACGGCAAGAGCGCCGCCGGCCAGCTGGCAGCGCAGAAGCTGGCACCCGCCACCGCCGCACCGCAGCAGTAAGGCGCAACGTCGTTCAGGGCAAGCGGCAGACAATTCAGGTTAGTGATGCGGCTCATCGTGCAGATGGGCCGCTGTCGCGTGGTGGCTGAGGGGCAGGGTCCCCTCCAGCACGGCGGCGGCTTCGCGGCGTAGTCGCTCGATGTTACGCCACTGGTCTTTGGCATTTGGATCAGGCACCCAGCCGGGCAGAGGCATCCGCAGATACTCCGCCAGCGCCATGGCCTGCGGCTCGTACAGGGCACGCATCGCCCGCAGCCGCTGCATGCTGGCGGGGTCGCCGCACACCCGCAGGCTGGTCTCGCCCAGTGCCTCGCACAGCCGCCCAAAGCCCTCGGCGGGCAGGCGATCCGGACACCGCTCGGCCAGCTCGCGGGTACGCTGCTCCAGGCTGAAGACGTGGCCCAGGTCAATCAGCGCGTGGCGCGCCATGGCGAAGGTAAGCTGCGCCTGCCGGGTTGCGTCGCCCTCAGTCAGGGTGATGAGCAGCGCACAGCTATCCAGCACGGCCACCAGGGCAGAGAGCCAGCTCTGGTTGTCGTGCTGCGAGCGGTAGTAGCACAGCAGGGGGTACGAGATGTGCGACTCCAGGATCTCTGCCGACCAGCGCTCCCACTCCGCCAGCAGCTCGCTCATCGCCACTTCGCCGCCCTCAAACCCGTGCCTGCGCAGCAGTTCGGCCGCAGTAGGGGGCGAGCCGGCGCGGGCGTCCAGCAGCGCAATGCTGACCTCGCGCCGCGAGAACGACTGATACAGCACCGGCAGGTAGCTGATGACCAGGGCCACAAAGCCCAGGCCGACCCCGGACTCCACGATGATCAGCAGCCGGACGGCAGGGTCCAGGGGCAGCACATCGCCCAGGCCCAGCGTGAAGAGCGTGGTGCCGCTCACGTACAGGTCCGTGCCCATGCGGCCCCACGGCAGATCTCTCTGTCGCGCCATCGCATCCTGAAAGGGCGAACCCAGCGCAAAGTAGAGCAGGGCAAAGCCTACCACCAGCAGCAGAGCCCACAGCGCCAGCAGCAGAATCAGCGAACTGGGGCCATAGATGCTGTACAACTGCTCGCGCACGCGGCGGTTGCGAACACGTGAGGCCACGGCACGCAGCGGGTGCCAGGTGATGAGGTAGAAGAGGCGCGTGATGCGCAGTCGGCCCGAGGGGCGGCGCGGCAGAATGATCGTCTGGAAGGCATCCAGAGCGACGGCCAGACAGCACAACACTCCGGCGGCAATGGCAGCACGCTGCATGGGGCTCCTGCGAGCGCGGCGGCGCTCTGCCGATACGGTAGCAGACCGCTGCCGCTGCCGGAAGCACAGCAGAACGCGGTGCTAGACTCAGGCTGAGATGCCCGAGCATGACGAGACGCTGCCGTCGCTGGCCAGCCTGCGCGCCAAAGGTCGCCGCAAGCGCACCGCTGCGCCTTCCTCCAGCGCGCCACAGCTTGGCCTGAGCTTCCAGCCGCAGGAGCCTGCCGCTCCCGCCCGGCCTTCGCTGCGCAAGCCGGCTCCAGTGGCAGGGGCTCCGGCAGCAGTACAACCCGCCGCCCCACCGCCCGCGCAAGGGATGGAGGCCGCACCCGTGGCCGAGCGCCGCATCTGGTCTGTACGCGACCTGGTGCTGGAGGTACGCCAGCAGGTGGAGCGGGTCTACGGCGATCTGTGGCTGGAGGGCGAGATCTCGAACTGCCGCCGGGCCCCCTCCGGGCACATCTATCTGACGCTCAAAGATGGTGAGGCGCAGTTGCCGGTGGTGCTCTTCCGCCGCTCTGCCGCGCTGTTGCGTTTTCGCCCGGCAGATGGTCTGGCCGTGCTGGTGCGCGGGCGCATCTCGGTCTATGAGGCGCGTGGGCAGTTGCAGCTGATTGCAGAGACCATGGAGCCGCGTGGAGCCGGGGCCCTGCAGCTGGCGTTTGAGCAGCGGAAGGCGCGTCTGTTGGCGGAGGGGCTGTTTGATGCGGACCGCAAGCGTCCCCTGCCCACCTTTCCTCGCACCGTTGGACTCATCACGTCGCCCACCGGGGCGGTCATCCGCGACATTGTGACGGTGGTGCGTCGCCGCCACGCCGGGCTCAATCTGCTGGTGTACCCCGCGCTGATGCAGGGGCCGCAGTGCGCCCCCAGCGTCATGGCCGGGCTGCACTGGTTTGCCAGCCATCCCACGGCAGTCGACCTGATTGTGCTGGCCCGCGGCGGCGGCTCCATGGAGGACCTTGCCGGCTTCAACGACGAGGCGCTGGCCCGCGCCATTGCGGCTTCACCGCTTCCGGTGGTCTCGGCCATCGGACACGAGACGGACTTCACGATTGCGGACTTTGTGGCCGATCTGCGCGCGCCAACCCCCTCGGCCGCAGCCGAGATCATCACCGCCGGGCAACATCGCATCGAGGAGCGGGTGGATGCGCTGGAGCGCCGGGCGCAACGTGCCCTGCGGCTGCAGCTGATGGAGGCCCGGCAGCGCTACGCCGAGCTGGCCGCCCCGGCCGTGCTGCTGCGTCTGCGAGACTCCATCAGCCGCCGCGACCAGTATCTCGACGAACTGCATCTGCGGCTGGACTCTGCCGTGGCGCGCCGCCTGCGTCGCATGTCACAGCGCCTGGCCGCCCTGCAGGCCCGGCTAGCTCGGCAGGATGTCGCCCTGCGTCTGGCCGCGGCTCGCATGCGGCTGCAGCGCGCGGAGCAGCGTCTGCGCTACGCGGCCCGACAACTGCCCCCGCCCGCCCGTGCCCGGCTGGAACGCGTCACCGCCCGCCTGCAGGCGCTCTCGCCGCTGGCCGTGCTGGCGCGTGGCTATGCGCTGGTGTATGCCGAGTCTTCTACAGGCGCAGCCGGCTCGTTGCTGCACGCTGCGGAGCAGGTTGCTGCCGGTGACAGCCTGCGTGTGCGTCTGGGGAGCGGAGAGCTGCGGGCCACGGTCACCGCCGTGGAGCCGGCTACGCCAGCGACGAAATCCTGACCGGCTGCGCGTCTGGCCTGCCCCGCACAGTAAAATAGGGGAGACAACTCGCTGGTAGTGCGGCCTTTACCTGTGGGCCGCCCAAGCCCGGCAGTATGGAGAGACGCACCGCATGAAGAAGCTCTTTGGCACCGACGGCATTCGTGCCGTGGCCGGGCACGCCCCGCTTGACTCCGCCACCGTCTACGCCATTGGCCTGGCGCTGGCCCGTTCGCTGGGAACGTCGGGCGTCGCACCTCGGCTGATCCTGGGTATGGATACCCGCGAGTCTGGCGGCTGGATTGCCGCCACGCTGACCGCCGGGCTGACCGCAGGTGGTGCCACGGTCGAGAGCGCCGGTGTCATCACCACGCCGGCCATCGCGTTTCTCACCCGCAAGCACGGCTTCGCGGCCGGCATCGTCATCTCGGCCTCGCACAATCCCTGGCAGGATAACGGCATCAAGCTCTTTGGTCCGGACGGCTTCAAGCTGCCTGACGAGACGGAGCTGGCCATTGAGGCAGAGATCTTTGCCGAGCTGGCCCGCCAGTCCGCCACGCCCGTGGCTGCGGACTCCGCAGCACCGCCGGTGAACGACGCCGATCGCGCCGAGTACATTCGCTTTCTGCTGGAGGCAGTGCCCGGCCTCTCCCTGGACGGCCGTCGTATTGTGGTGGACTGTGCCAACGGTGCCGCCTCGGCCGTGGCACCCCAGCTCTTCCAGCACCTGGGCGGAGAGGTCATCATCACCCACGCCAGCCCGGATGGCCGCAACATCAACGAGCACTGCGGCGCGCTGCACCCGTCGGTGGTCGCGGCCGAGGTGGTCGCGCGGCAGGCCTCCATGGGCATTACCTTCGATGGCGACGCCGACCGTGCGCTGTTTGCAGACGACCAGGGCCGCGTGGTCAACGGCGATGCCGTGCTGTTGCTGGCCGGTCGCCATCTGCAGCATCTCGGTCTGCTGGCAAACAACACGGTGGTGGCCACCACCATGTCCAACATGGGGCTGGAGGCCGCGCTCAAGCGCTCCGGCATCCGCATGCTACGCGCGCCCGTGGGCGACAAGTACGTGCTGGAGCAGATGAACGCAACCGGTGCGGCGCTGGGTGGGGAGCAGTCCGGCCACATCATCTTCGCTGGCCGCTCCACCACCGGCGACGGCCTGCTGACCGCATTGCTGCTGCTGGATATCCTTCACCGCGCGGGCAAGCCGCTGAGCGAACTGGTGGCCGATCTCAAGGTCTTCCCGCAGGTCATCGTCAACGTGAAGGTACGCGAGAAGCGTCCGCTGGAGTCGATTCCCAGCGTCGCCGCCGCCATCGCCGCCGCGGAGCAGGCACTGGCAGACTCCGGCCGCGTCGTCATTCGTTACTCGGGTACGGAGGCGCTGGCCCGCGTCATGATCGAAGCCGAATCGGAACCCCTGATGCGCCAGCACGCTGACGCCATCGCCGCCGCCATTCAGGCCGAGCTCGGCCTCTAAGCTGAGGTTCTCCGGCAGGCTCCGCCTTGCCCAACCGTGCCGCCTGCTCTACTCTTAAGGAAAGCCATGTACGAGAACTTCACCGTTACCGACCGCTGGACTCAGGAGCCCCTCCACTGTGAGTGGAAGGGAACGATCGTTGCCATTGCGACCCGCCACGCCGACGCGACCGACATTCGCTTTGCGGTCAACGGTCGTCCGCTGTGGATCGCCATGCCCAATCAGGCCTGGGTCGAGCAGAAGCGCCGCACCGGCTTCGTGATCACCGATCGTCTGGCAGCACAGGCCGCCGGAAGATACCTGAAGCAGTCCATTGAAAATGGCTACGACAACGGCCGCGAGATGTACACCATGACCGTGGACGAGGTGCTGCAGCACGCCGACGCCGTTGTTCGCGAGGCGGGCAGCACCGACAAGCTGCCCTCTCTGCCCGTCATCCACGAGGACCTGCGCGCTGAGGACGAGATGGGCATCCATCTGCCCGGTGAGCCCGCCCCGACCCTCGGCTAACTCCGTCTATGTTTGCGCGACTGCTCCAGATCGAGCGCATTGCCGCAGATGGCTCGGTGCACCCCTGCCTGCTACGGCATCTGGATAGCTTCTCCATGCGCAACTTCACCAACGATGCCGTCTTTGACGACACGCTGCCGGTGGGCGACGGCCTGCTGGAGGTCGGCCATCGCGTGCCGCTCGATCGCCTGGCCGCCAGCATGGAAGACTGGTTCCGCCGCAAGAGCTACCTGGCCCCGGATGAGCATCTGCGCATTACGGAGCGGACAGCGCACACCGCCGCCTGATTCGCCTCCACACAGGTCTATCTCATACAAAGGCCCCACGCAAAAGAACTGGCCCCACAAAAAAGACCGGCCCCAGATTGGGACCGGTCGGTGTTGCGTGCCGTGGCACTAGGCCATGGTGGCCATGTCGATGACGAAGCGATACTTCACGTCGCTCTTCACCACGCGCTCGTAGGCCTCTGCCAGGCGATCGACCGAGATCAGCTCAATCTCGCTCACGATGTTGTGCTCGGCGCAGTAGTCCAGCATCTCCTGCGTCTCGGCGGTGCCGCCGATCATGGAGCCGGCCAGCGAGCGCCGGTTGGTGATCAGCGAGAAGGGCGAGACCGGCAGCGGCACCTCAGGCAGGCCCACCAGGCACAGCGTACCGTCCAGCCGCAGCAGGCTCAGGTACTGGTTCAGGTCGTGCGGTGCGGAGACGCAGTCTACGATCAGGTCGAAGCTGCCGGCGTGCTTGGCCACGGCGTCGGCATCCTTGGAGACCACCACCTCATCGGCGCCCAGTTTCTTGGCATCGGCGATCTTGCTCTCTGAGGTGGTGAACTGCACCACGTGTGCGCCAAACGAGTGGGCAAACTTCAGCGCCATGTGGCCCAGTCCGCCTAGGCCTACCACGCCAACCTTCTTCCCCTTGCCGGCCTTCCAGTGGCGCATCGGCGAGTAGGTGGTGATGCCCGCGCACAGCAACGGCGCCACTGCCGCCAGGTCCAGATTGGCCGCAATGGTGTACGTCCAGCGCTCATCCACCACAATGGTGTCGGAGTAGCCGCCCTGCAGGATGTTGCCATCCTTGTCGCGGCCGTTATAGGTGGGCACCATGCCCTGCGTGCAGTACTGCTCGGCCATCGCCTTGCAGTTGTCGCACTCGCGGCAGCTATCCACCATCACACCCACACCGGCGCGGTCGCCCACCTTGAACCGGGTTACCTCGCTGCCCACCGCGGTGACGTAGCCCACAATCTCGTGGCCGGGCACCATCGGATAGATGGAGCCGCCCCACTCGTTGCGCGCCTGGTGAATATCCGAGTGGCAGATGCCGGAGTAGGCGATCTTGACGACAACGTCCTTCGGGCCAGGGTCGCGGCGCTCAAAACTGTAAGGCACCAGGGGCGACGTGGCGTCATGGACGGCATAACCTTTTGCAGGAATCATCTTGCTTCTCCTCAAGCTGAAATGGGTGGGATGGTGCTCCGAACCATACGATGCGCCAGGCAAGGCCGTCGGCGCAATCTTTCACATTCTAAAGCAGATTTTTACGCCACCGTAACGCGGCTTACTCCGTGTAATGCAACAGGCTGTAGACGTCATACTCCGGGAACTTCTCCCGGCCCTTCAGAAAGTCCAGCTCCACGGCAAAGGCCAGCCCGGCGATCTCGCCGCCCAGTTGCCGCACCAGTTGCACGGTGGCCTGCATGGTGCCGCCGGTGGCCAGCAGGTCGTCCACGATCACGACACGCTGCCCGGGCTGAATCGCGTCCAGGTGGATCTCCAGCGCGTCTGTGCCATACTCCAGGTCATAGCTGACGCGAGCCGTCTTGGCCGGCAGCTTCTTGGGCTTGCGCACCGGCACAAAGCCCGCGTTCAGACGGTAGGCCAGCGCAGGGCCAAAGATGAAGCCGCGCGCCTCGATGCCCAGCACCAGGTCCACATCCTTGCCAATGTAATAGGCCGCCAGCGCGTCGATCATCTGCGCAAAGCCGCCCTGGTCCTTCAGCAGGGTGGTGATGTCATAGAACAGGATGCCCGGCTTCGGAAAGTCCGGCACCGTGCGCACAAGCGCCTTCAAAGGCTCACAGTTGATTGGGATGGACATGGGGTGTTACCAGGCTCCTTCGATCTGGAACGGTCCGAGCCGTTCGGCTTCACTTTCCACCAGTTCATGTTCCCGCACAGCATCCACACGGCTGCCGCGCGACCCCTGATGCAGCGCCCGGCGCAGCTCGGCCAGGTCCTCGGTATCGCCTGCCGCAACCACTTCGACGTGGCCATCGGGCGTATTGCGCACCCAGCCGCGCAGGCCGATCTCTGCTGCCTCCCGCTGCACAAACCAGCGGAAGCCGACACCCTGCACGCGGCCTGTGATCAGGAAGTGGAGAACCATGCGTGTCCTCAGTGTCGCAGAGCGGCCGCACGCTTCGCAACCGGCTCCATACGGGTTGAGGCAGAGGCCTGTGCGGCGCTCTGCCTCGACTGGTGCTGCAGCGGCTGTATGCCTAGGCGCGGCTCATGTAGGCACCTTCGGCGGTGTCTACGCGGATCTTTTCGCCCTCGTTGATGAACGGCGGCACCTGCACCACCAGGCCAGTCTCCAGCTTGGCCGGCTTGGTGACGGAGGATGCGGTCGCGGACTTGATACCCGGCTCCGTCTCCACCACGGTCATCTCGACGACGCCCGGCAGCTCGATGCCGACGGCCTTGCCGTCGTGGAAGCTGACGCTGATGGTCAGGTTCGGCAGCAGATAGTCCACTGCATCGCCCAGCGTGTCGCGCTTCAGCATGGTCTGCTCGAAGTTCTCGTCCATAAAGTAGTACTCATCGCCGTCGTTATAGAGGAACTCCATCTTGACCTCGTCGACGATGACGCGCTCGATCGGGTCGGGCGAGCGGAAACGCTCCACAAACATGGCGCCGGTGCGGACGTTGCGCAGCTTGGCCTGGATAAAGGCGCGCAGGTTGCCCGGCGTGCGGTGCTCGACGGAGAAGACCAGGTGCAGATCGTCCTTGAACTTAATGATCATGCCCGGGCGCATCTGGGTTGCGGGAATTGCCATGGTAAACCCCTGAAGTGTGCTGGATTCAGCTGAATTGAGAGCTGTGTGGGTTGTGCAGGACGGGGCGCTGGTAGCATCGTCGCCGCGTCGTCCCCAACCCTTCCATTGTAGCGCAGGCTACTGGAGCGCGCCGCGCCCTGCGCTGCAGACGAGCTTCATTTGCGGCCAAACAAGCGACGAAAGAACCGCCCAATCCGGCTGCCCAGCCCGCTGCTGGTCGCGGCTGGTGCCGGGGGCAGCTGAGCGCGGTCGTTGTTTGCGGATGGCGGTGCCGCGCTGCTGCTGCCTGCCTTGCTACTCTCTGCCACGCTGCCTGAAGCGGAGGAGGCCGTGGCGGGGGCTGCAGCTCCGGCAACGGTGACGCTGCCAGCCCCGTAGCTGAGCGTGGTGGAGACCTCGACGTGCGCCAGGCCCGCCGGAGCCTGAGGAACAGCGGGTGTGGGTGCCAGCCCCTGGCTGACTGCGGCGGGGAACGGGTGCTGCGCGGCGGCCTGTGCCGCTGCTACAGGGCTGCCCGGCGCAGCGGGGGTAGCCGAGCTCACACCAGAGTCTGCCACCGAGACCACCGGTTCCACCGGGCAGCCGCAGGGCGAGCTCTCGTGGTCCACCACCTCGCGCAGGCTGCCGTGCTCAAACAGCACATGCTGGCCGGGGCGCAGCACATAGCTGGCTTCGCCAAACTGGTCGCTCACATTAAGCGCCGGGGCACCGGCTCCGGCGTTCTCCACACAGGTGTCGCCGCTCCGCGTGACGCGCAACATCAGTTGCAGCGGGCCGGCGGCAGCAGGGGAGAAGCGCAGGTCCGGTGTCATCACCACATCGCTGGGGCTTGCCGGCAGCCGAACCTCCATCGCGCCGCGATCCAGGGCCAGCAGCAGCGGCGCGGTTGCTGGCGCACCCTTGCCCGCGGTCAGATGCAGGCTGCTGGTGGCGCATACTCGCACGCTCCCGGTGCGCGCCAGCTTCACCTCGGCGGTGTGGTCTTTCGCTGTAATGGTGGCGCTGCCCAGCAGCACCGCCTCGCCGCCGGAGACCTGCAGCGGCCCCGCGATGGTCGCGTCCTCCACCCGGACGGTGCCGACTCGCTGCTGCGCAAACATGGCAGCGGGCAGCGCAAGCGTCATGCCGCTTAGAACTCCGTATGCCAGGGCGCGCCGCTGCAGTCGTATCATCGTGCTCCCAGCCTCTACAGCTTCAGGAAGTTGGCGATCATCTGCTTGCCATGCCCGGTCAGCACGCTCTCCGGGTGGAACTGGACACCCTCGATGGGCAGCTCGCGGTGGCGCAGGCCCATGATGGTCTCGCCGTCCAGCGTGCGGGCAGAGACCTCCAGCACGGCAGGAAAGTTCTTCTCCGCCACGATCAGGGAGTGATACCGCGTGCAGGTCATGGGCGAGGGAATGCCCCGGAAGATGGTCTTTCCGTCATGCGTCACCTCGCTGGTCTTGCCGTGCATCAGTTGCGGTGCGCGGATCACGTCGCCGCCAAAGACCGCGCCAATCGCCTGATGACCGAGGCACACGCCCAGAATCGGCACGCGACGCGTACGCTCCGGGCTGGCAAAGTGGCGGATAAGGTCCATGCTGATGCCCGCCTCATGCGGCGTGCAGGGGCCGGGCGAGATCAGAATCCGGTCCGGAGCCAACGCCTCCACCTCGGCGGGCGTCAACTCGTCGTTGCGGCGAATCACCATCTCCGCACCCAGCTCACCCATGTACTGCACCAGGTTGTAGGTGAAGGAGTCGTAGTTGTCGAGGACAAAGACCATAGCGCTATTCTAGCCCCCTGTTGCGTAAGCCCTGCGCACTTGGCGCTGCGTCAGGGCTACGCTCCAGTACGAATTATTCCTTGTCGCCGCTGCTGCTCAATTGGGGCATGGTAGCGCCTTTGCTGAGGGTGAGCAGGCCGGCCTTGGCGTAAGTCATCAGCTTCTCGCGCGTGTCGGTGATGTCCAGGTTGCGCATGGTCAGCTGGCCGATGCGGTCGCGTGGCGAGAAGGTAGACTCCGTCTTCTCCATGCTCAGGCGCTCGGGCTTGAAGGTCAGGTTGGGTGACTCCGTATTCAGCACGGTGTAGTCGTTGCCCCGACGCAGCTCCACCGTCACCTCGCCGGTAACTGGCTTGGCCACCCAGCGCTGCGCGGCCTCGCGCAACATCATGGCCTGCGAGTCAAACCAGCGGCCCTGGTAGAGCAGGCGGCCCAGCTTGCGGCCGTTCTCGCGATACTGCTCAATGGTGTCCTCGTTGTGGATGCCCGTGATCAGCCGCTCATAGGCGAGGAAGAGCAGCGCCAGGCCCGGAGCCTCGTAGATGCCGCGGCTCTTGGCCTCGATGATGCGGTTCTCGATCTGATCGCTCATGCCCAGTCCGTGGCGGCCACCAATGCGGTTGGCCTCCAGCATCATCTCCACGGCGTCTGGATACTCTTTGCCGTTCAGCGCGACCGGCCAGCCTTCCTCAAAGCGCACGGTCACGGTCTCGCGCTTCACCTCCACGTCGTCGCGCCAGAAGGCGACGCCCATGATGGGCACCACGATCTGCATGCTGCTGCTCAGGTGCTCCAGGTCCTTGGCCTCGTGGGTCGCGCCCAGAATGTTGGAGTCCGTTGAGTAGGCCTTCTCTGCCGACATCTTGTAGGCGAAGCCTGAGCGCTGCATGAAGGCCGACATCTCGGCGCGGCCGCCCAGCTCGTCGATAAAGGTGCTGTCCAGCCAGGGCTTGTAGACCTTCAGCTCCGGGTTCACCAGCAGGCCGTAGCGGTAGAAGCGCTCGATGTCGTTGCCCTTGTACGTGCTGCCGTCGCCCCAGATGTTGACGTCGTCTTCCTTCATCGCCGTCACCAGCATGGTGCCGGTTACCGCGCGGCCAATGGGCGTGGTGTTGAAGTAGGTTGCGCCGGCCGTGGTGATGTGGAACGCTCCGGCCTGCAGCGCGGCGATGCCCTCGCGCACCAGCTGGCTGCGGCAGTCAATCAGCCGGGCAACCTCGGCGCCATATTCCAGTGCCTTGCGCGGAATCTCGTCGTAGTCCGTCTCGTCCGGCTGGCCCAGGTTGGCCGTGTAGGCGTAGGGCAGCGCGCCCTTCTGCTTCATCCAGTGCAGCGCGGCGCTGGTATCCAGACCGCCGGAAAACGCGATACCGACCTTCTCACCGGACGGCAGACTCTCAAGAATTGTGGACATGTGCGTCGCTCTTTCTGTGCCTCAGCCAGCGGGCTGATGGGTTCGGATTCATGGTTCGCGGCGGGCTACTGCTCCCGTGCCCGTTCTATGGCCATTGCCGTAAGGATGTTCGAATAACACGGAGATCACTGCTGCTCCCGCGCCCGTTCGATGGCCATTGCCGTAAGGATGTTCGAATAACACGGAGATCACTGCTGCTCCCGCGCCCGTTCGATGGCCATTGCCGTAAGGATGTTCGTATAACACGGAGATCACTGCTGCTCCCGCGCCCGTTCGATGGCCCGCACGACTGCGCGCGCCTTGTTGTTGCACTCGTCAAACTCTTTCTCCGGCACGGAGTCTGCCACCAGACCGGCACCAGCCTGAATGTGACCGTGTTTGCCGTTCATGTACAGCGTGCGGATGGCGATGCAGGAGTCGAGGTTGCCGCTGAAGTCCGCATACAAAACGCTGCCGCCGTAGACGCCCCGCCGCGCCGGCTCCAACTCCTCGATGATCTCCATGGCGCGAATCTTGGGTGCGCCGCTCAACGTCCCGGCAGGGAAGCATGCCTTGAAGGCATCAATCGGCGCCAGGCCCTCGCGCAGCTGGCCTTCCAGCGAGCTCACCAGATGCATCACGTGGCTGTAGCGCTCGACGAACATCAGGTCCTTCACACGGACGCTGCCGTACTCGCTCACGCGGCCCACGTCGTTGCGGCCCAGGTCTACCAGCATCACGTGCTCGGCCACTTCCTTCGTGTCGTTGCGCAGATCAGCTTCCAGGGCGCGGTCCTCGGCCTCGTCGGCACTGCGCGGGCGGGTGCCGGCGATGGGCCGGTACTCCACCTGGCGGCCATGCACGCGCACCAGCAGCTCAGGCGATGAGCCCACAATGTGCGCCTCGTGCCTGGCGCTGCGCTTGCCAGCCTTCGCCTTGTCGTCCATTCCGAAGCGCAGAAAGTACATGTACGGCGATGGATTGACGATGCGCAGTGCGCGGTACACCTCAAAGGCATCGACCCCCGGCTCGCAGTCAAACCGCTGCGACAGCACGCATTGGAAGACGTCGCCGGCGGCGATGTACTCCTTGGTCTTCTCCACCGCCTTCAGAAACTTGGCCCGAGGCGTGCGCGCGGTCAGCTTCAGCTTGCCCAGCGCCTTCCTGCGGGCAGGCTTGGGCAGCGCGCCGGCCAGGCGGCGCTCCAGCTTGTCCAGCCGACGCACGGCGCGCGCATAGGCGCCCTGCGCCGACTCGCGCTGCAGATCCGTCGTCACCATCAGGTGAATCTCTTTCTTGACGTGGTCAAAGGCCAGCACCTGGTCAAAGAACATCAGGCAGGCATCCGGCACGCCCAGCTCGTCAGCGGCCAGCTCCGGCAGCTTCTCAATCTGCCGGACGACATCGTACGCAAAGAAGCCGACCGCGCCAGCAGTGAAGGGCGGCAGTCCGGGCAGGCGAGCCGGGCTGTGGCCACTCAGGGCCTGCTTCAACTCGTCGAAGATGTCGCCCTCGAAGCTGCGCTTCCTGCGGCCAATCTGCTCGGTGATCTGGCGTCCACGCGAGACCAGCTTCTTGTACGGCTGAATACCGATAAAGGTGTAACGCCCCACATGTTCGCCGCCTTCTACAGACTCCAGCAGGAACGCCTCGGGCTCCTCAGCCGCAATGCGCAGAAAGGCTGAGACCGGTGTCTCCAGGTCTGCCGTCACCGTGCGATAGACCGGGACCAGCGAGTGCTTGCGGCACAGCTTGTGAAACTGGCCCGCTGCGGGCATGGTATGGGTGCGTGCGTGAGCCATGGTCCTTACCATCATATCTTGCGCTGCTGCCCTGCAGGCGAGGTCGGTCTCTGCGCCTCAGATTCGCCGCGCCGCCGGCGTCTCCGCCTCTGCTACCCTGAGTCCCCGGGTAAAGCATCTCTTTTGACGGGTTGCGAGTCCAACTCTGTGTTGTCCGTAGCAGCGGATGTGACGGCCGCGCTGGCAAAGACCGGCCGTCAGGAGCTTCCTCAGGTGACACCCATCGATTCTCTCGTCCCCGTGCACGCCCCCCGTCCTGACTCCTCCGTGCAGACCAACCTGCAGGAGACCAACCCCTGGGAGGCGCAGGCCGCCCGGTTTGACTTTGCCGCCCGCAAGCTGCAGTTGGACGAGGGACTGTGGAAGGTGCTCCGCTACCCCAGCCGCGAGCTGATTGTGCACTTTCCTGTCGGGATGGACGACGGCTCCATCCAGGTGTTTACCGGCTACCGCGTGCAGCACTCGTTTGCGCGCGGGCCAGCCAAGGGCGGCATCCGCTACGCGCCCGATGTCTCCCTGGACGAGGTGCGGGCGCTGGCCAGTTGGATGACGTGGAAGTGTGCGGTGGTCAACATCCCCTTTGGCGGGGCCAAGGGCGGCGTGATCTGCGATCCGCGCAGGCTTTCGCAGGGCGAGCTGGAGCGCATCACGCGCCGCTACACTGCCGAGCTGATCGAGTTTCTGGGGCCGGAGAAGGACGTTCCCGCGCCGGATGCGGGCACCGACGAGCAGACGATGGCCTGGATCATGGACACCTACTCTATGCACCTGCGCCAGACGGTCACTTCGGTCGTCACGGGCAAGCCCGTCGGCCTGGGCGGCTCACGCGGGCGTCGCGAGGCCACCGGCCACGGAATCGCCGTGGTGTGCGACGAGGCGCTGCGCCACCTGGGCATGCCTGTCGCAGGTTGCCGCGTCGTCGTGCAGGGCTTTGGCAATGTGGGCTCCAACGCCGCCCGGGTGCTGGCAGCGCGCGGCTACACCGTCATTGGCATAGCCGAGTACGACGGCGGCCTGTATAACCCGCAGGGCATCGACATTCCGGCGCTGCTGGCCCATCGCAAGTCCGCTGGCACCATCAACGGATTTGCCGGCGCCACAGCGGCTGAGCCACACGAACTGCTGACCCGCCCGTGCGAGATCCTGATTCCGGCGGCTACCGAGAACGTCATTACCAGCCACAACGTGGAGCGGCTGCAGTGCCGCATCCTGTGCGAGGGAGCCAATGGCCCCACCACGCCGGCGGCAGACGAGGTGCTGGCCGCCAAGGGCGTCTTCATCATCCCAGACATCCTGGCCAACGCCGGTGGTGTCACCGCCAGCTACTTTGAGTGGGTGCAGGATCGCATGGGCCTCTTCTGGCCCGAGGATGAAGTGAACCAGCGGCTGGACGCCATCATGTCGCAGAGCTTCCGCGACGTGATTGCCTACGCAGCCAACCACAGCGTGCAAAACCGGATAGCGGCGTACATGCTGGCCATTGATCGCGTGGCTGCAACCACGCGGCAGCGCGGCTTTTACGCCTAGCCAACGTGCGACCTGCGCTAATAAGCCACGGTCAGGGGCAGCCGGGTTGTCACCTGCCTGGCTGCAGGGCCCGTGGAAACGCCCTGAAGCGTGACCGTGTAGCTGCCGGGACGCGTGCCCAGATCCGTGCAGGCTCCGCAGCCGCTCAAGCCGCTCAGCGCCAGACACAGCGCTGCCGCCAGCAGGGGCAGCATCCTCCTGCGCCGCACCATCAGCAGCACCGTCAGCGCGGTCAGCAGCGCGGGCAGCCATTTGCCGGTGCCCGCTGCCAGGGTGCCGGTGTAGGAGACGTTCGCGCCGCACGGGCCAGGGGCCAGTGTGGAGAGCTGCAGTGTGGTGGTGCCGCCACCGGGAGGCAGCGTGGCCCCGGCAAAGTGGCAGGTCACGCCATCGGGCAGCGGACCGCAACTCAGCTGCACGGCCTCGTTGAAGCCGCCCTGCGCGGTCACGGTGACCGGAATCGAGACCGCATCGCCCGGCACCACGCTGGTGGCAGCGGCGGAGATGCTGTAGCCGGCGGTGGGGCCCGGCGTACTGGGCGCAGGCTGCACCACCTGCACCAGCGGCGCGCTGGTTGAGCCGGCGAACTGCGGCGTGGGTGCGTATGTCGCCAGAATGGTGTGGGTGCCCGGTGCAAGGTTGCTCAGGGTCATGGCGGCGGTGCCATCCGCACCCAGGCTGGCGATGCCCAGCACAGAGCTGCCGTCCGCAAAGCTGACCGTTCCCGCGCCAACGGGGCCGCCGTTGGCCGATACCCCGGCTGCCAGCGTCACCGGCTGGCCCGCAGGAACAGGATTGGCAGAGCTGGAGAGGGTCACGCTGGTCACGTCCGGCACCACCGTCACCGTTACGGTGTTTGACGTGGAGGGCTGGTGGCCCGAGTCGCCCGAGTACGCTGCCGAGAGCACATGCGTGCCCACAGCAAAGCCGGAGCCCACATTCGCCGGGCAGCTGGCCGAGGGAGCGATCGGCAGCACGCACAGCACCGTGGAGCCATCGTAGAAGGTGATGGTGCCGCTCAGGTTGGTGATGGCAGCCGTAACGACCTGCGCGTAACCGTCCACCGGCTGCCCATAGGGGAGCGTGAGGGGCGAGGTGATGTAGAGCGTGACCCCGGTCGTTACCGGAGTCTGCTGGCCCGGGCAGGCGAGGGGTGCGATCGCCAGCAGGAACGCGGCGCATCCACGCCACCGGCGCGCCCTGAGCATTGAGTGCAATCGGTTGTACACACGGGTGTTATCGGCAGACGATGCCCCGGGCACTAGGGCAGTAGCGCGGCCCGAAGTCTGCCCGAGTGCCAATTCGGGTTGCTCCGCCGCCGGGGCGCGCCACGGCCCGGCTCCGCATCTTTACCCGGCCCACTGTTGCTTTATGGCAGAATGCTAGAGTCTGGCTGATGCGCCCCAAGCGCATGGGCGCGCCCTGATGAACCTGCCTAACTCCATCACGTTGAGCCGCATCGCCTCGGTGCCGCTGCTGCTCTGGGTCCTCTCCCCGGCGTTCCCGTGGAGCGGCCCCCACGGCCTGCATGGTGAGCAGGAGATCGCAGCCTCGCTGCTCTTTATCGCCGCCAGCATCACCGACGGCCTGGACGGCTACCTGGCCCGCAAACGCGGCCAGATCACCACCATCGGCATGCTGCTGGACCCCCTGGCCGATAAGCTGATGGTCACCGCGGCCTTCATCATCCTGGTGGGCTATAACCCGCGCGTCATGCCGCCGTGGATCGCCGTGCTGGTCATCGGGCGGGAGTTCCTGGTCAGCGGCCTGCGCTCCATTGCTGCCGCCGAGGGCTTTACCATCGAGGCCAGCGAGATCGGCAAGTTGAAGACCGTCATCCAGATCGTCGCGGTGGTGGCCTGCATCCTGAACCATCGCTGGGACAACTGGAACTGGTTCGGCTTCATCATCGGCGTACACCTCATCTCGGTAACCGCCGTCTACTGGATGTCGATCGTCTCCATCATCTCGGCCGTCGACTACTTCGTCGGCTTCTGGAAGAAGATCGACCGCGCCAGCGACACGCGCCGCAAGCGCCGCAGCTTCGTGCTCAGCCGCAAACAGAAGCCCAGCCAGCCCTCAGCCGAACATCCTTAGGCTGTCGCGTCAGGCACAACGGCGCGATCTCCAAGAGAAATCGCGCCGTCGATGAAATTGCCTCTGGCTTACTGCAGAATCGGCACATTCCCCAGGTGGCCGGCGATGCGTGCCTTCCACTCCGCCGGGCCGGTGGTGTGGACGCTGGTGCCCTTGGTATCCACCGCGACGGTCACCGGCATATCCACCACGTCGAACTCGTAGATGGCCTCCATGCCCAGGTCCTCAAAGGCCAGCACGCGGCTGCTCCTGATCGCCTTGGAGACCAGGTACGCTGCGCCGCCGACGGCCATCAGATAGACGGCCTCGTTGTCGCGGATCGCCTCAATCGCCGCAGGGCCGCGCTCTGCCTTGCCCACCATGCCCAGCAGGCCGGTGGTCTCCAGCATCTGGCGGGTGAACTTGTCCATGCGCGTGGCGGTGGTGGGGCCGGCCGGACCTACGGCCTCGTCGCGCACGGCGTCCACCGGGCCAACGTAGTAGATGAAGCGATTGGTGAAATCCACCGGCAGTTTTTCACCGCGGTTCAACATGTCGGTCATGCGCTTGTGCGCGGCGTCGCGGCCGGTCAGCAGTTTGCCGTTCAGCAGCAGCACCTCGCCCGGCTTCCAGCTCTTCACCTCGTCGCGCGTCACGGTGTTCAGGTCCACACGCCGCGCGGTGGAGACGTCGTAGGTCAGCCTGGGCCAGCTTGCGAGTGACGGCGGATCGAGAAACACCGGCCCGGAGCCATCTAGATGCAGGTGCGCGTGGCGGGTGGCCGCGCAGTTTGGAATCATCGCTACCGGAAGGTTTGCGGCGTGGGTCGGGTAGTCGAGGATCTTCACATCCAGCACGGTGGTCAGCCCGCCCAGGCCCTGCGCGCCAATGCCCAGCTGGTTGACCTTGTCGTACAGCTCGATGCGCAGCTCCTCGATCTTGTTTTGTGGGCCGCGCTGCTTCAGTTCCTGCATATCGATGGGGTCCATCAGCGCCTGCTTGGCCAGCAGCATCGCCTTTTCGGCCGTACCGCCGATGCCGATGCCCAGCATGCCCGGCGGGCACCAGCCTGCGCCCATGGTGGGCACGGTCTTCAGCACCCAGTCCACAATGGAGTCCGAGGGGTTCAGCATGACGAACTTGCTCTTGGCCTCAGAGCCGCCGCCCTTGGCCGCGACAATCACATCGACTCCGCCCCCCTTCACCAGCTGCACTTCGACGACGGCGGGCGTGTTGTCCTTGGTATTTTTGCGGGTAAAGGCAGGGTCCGCCAGAATCGATCCGCGCAGCTTGTTGTCCGGGTCCAGGTAGGCGCGGCGTACGCCCTCGTCGCACATCTGTTGCAGGTCCAGCGTTGCCGGTCCGCCCGTCGGCCCCTGCCATTGCACCTCCATGCCCACCTTCAGAAAGATGGTGACGATGCCGGTGTCCTGGCAGATGGGCCGATGGCCCTCGGCGCACATGCGCGAGTTGATCAGGATCTGCGCCATGGCGTCCTTGGCTGCGGGCGACTGCTCCAGCTCGTATGCGCGGGCAAGATTGGTGATGTAGTCCACCGGGTGGTAGTAGCTGATGTACTGCAGCGCGCCGGCGATGGACTGGATGAGGTCGTCTTGCTGGATGATGGCCATGGTCTCTGAGGTCGGTTCCTTCCGCACCCATTGTAAGCCGCCCCGGCCTGGGGTGGCTGCTGCCTGGTCGCTCATCGCACGCGTGTTGCAGACAGCAAAAAGCGGCCTGCACAGGGCAGGCCGCCGGGTCAGACTGGTGGGCCGTTACTTGATCTTGCCGAAGCGGTAGACGATGCCGGCGTTGAAGCCGAGGTTGTTCTGGATGGTGCCGTTGCTGGCCCCGGTGTTCAGGTCGACCCCGCGGAACATAGTACCCACGTAGGTCGGTGTCACGCGCAGCGCCAGGTTGGGGTAAAGGTTGTAGTCAAAGCTGGCACCCACGGAGAAGACTGGCTTGTTCGAGGTAGCCCACATGCCCAGTTTGGTGGCGGAGATGCCCTTGGAGCCGCCGTCAAAGTTGCCGAGCGAGTAGCCCGCCAGGGCGTTGACGCTGACGGCATACTTCAGACGGGTGCGCACGCGGTACGTGGCACCTCCCATGAAGGTGTACTCCGTAATCAGCGGATTGGGAATGTTGTAGATCGTGTTTCCCACCTTGGCATTGCCGTATCCACCACGGATGTCTGCCGAGATGCCGAGCTTCTCGCTCAGGAAGTAGGTACCGCTGGTAGCCCAGGTGATCTCCGGATTGCGCTGCAGGTACTCGCCCGGCCGGAAGCGCAGAAAGCCGCCGCCGCCGAACAGCTCGTAGCGTGCCGTGTAGGTCTCCTGAATGGTGCGGGCGATACGTGCCTGGCGATTCGCGTTGGTCTCGCGGCGTTCGCGGCGGGTCATCTGACCATCTGCGTGAGACGTTGCCAGCAGCGATACGGCAACGAGGGTTAGGACTGCCAGACTGTATACTCTCGACCTGAAACCAGACATCAACGATCACTCCTGCAACAGCATCTCGTCCGCAACAGTTACTATTTCGTACGGAAGGTGGGTAGGCTTGAAGCCACAAAGCCCGTCCATAGTATTAGAACATTGCAGCCGCCCTCTGTGGCGGCCTCATCCTCAAGGAGACAGCAAGAATGGCAAAAAATAGCGGTAGTAGCGGCACCGGCAAGCTCATCCTGGGCTTCGCGCTCGGGGTGCTGGCGGTAGCTCTCACAGGGTTGGCCTACCTGAAGTTCGCAACCCTTCCGGTGGCGGTCGCCGATAAGCCCTTCCCTCTGGAGCAGCCCCTGGTGCACGTGCCGCTGGAGGCACGCATTGACAAAGAGAAGACAAATGCGCCCTTTGGCACCAGCGAGGACGTCTTCGAGTCCGGTGCCAAGGTCTACGTGCAGCAGTGTGCTGCCTGCCACGGAACCCCCGGCCACGACGTGCCCTATGCCCGCTATATGTATCCGCGTGCGCCGCAGCTGTGGAAGAAGCACGGCAAATCCAACGTAGTGGGCGTCAGCGACGATGAGGCCGGCGAGACCTACTGGAAGGTGGCCAATGGCATTCGCCTGACCGGAATGCCCTCCTATAACCACGTGCTGTCGGACACCCAGATGTGGCAGGTCTCGCTGCTGCTGAAGAACGCCGACCAGGACCTGCCGGACCCGGTCAAGAAGATCCTGACCACGCCCACGAACTAGCGGCTCGCCTTAAGTCAGAGCCCCGGAGTGTCCTCGACTCTCCGGGGCTCTTGTATTAAGCCTTGAAGCAACTTGAGCTAGAAGCTGTACGCCACCGTGGTGAGGAACTGGTAGCTGTTCTTCTTGTAGCCCGCCGGCGGGTCGTTCAGATAGTTGTCCAGCGTGGTGAAGTTGGCGCTGAGGCGCTTATAGACCGGCAGTGCGATGCCAGCCGCAAGATTGGCAGAGAATGCGCTGGCGTTATTGAAGGCCGGCAGCACGGTCGCCGACTCCGTAAAGATCACCTTGCGCGGCAGGTGGCGCAGGTAGTTCTCGCCCAGGGTTGCGCCAATCAGGTTCTGATTGTTGGCCGGGGTCTGGAACGACTGGCGCTCGTAGTGCAGGTCGCCCTTCACCTCCAGGTGCTGCGCGGTCGTCTGCAGCAGGGTATAGCCGAATCCGAAGCCATAGACCTGCTGCAGGTTCAGCCCCTGGGCGTAGTTGTGGTCGTAGGCCAGGCTGGCCAGGGCAAAGCCCCGTGCTGAGAGGTACTCATCCCGCTCGGCGCCGGTGTGAAAGATGCTGGTCGTGGTCACCACATCCGGCGAGGGCGGCGTGGTCTGCGGAATCACCGGCTGGGTCTGCCGGCCGTAGGTCTCGTCCAGGTTGAAGAGGGTCCGGTTGCGCGCCGGCAGGTACGGAACGGTGGGGATGGCGCGCTCCAGGCTGACGCCGACCGTAAACGTCGTGGCGCTCTCCGTGGAGCGCACCAGGCTGGCCCCGGCGTTCACATTGCCCTTCCATGCGTGGAAGAGACCAGGCTCGGCAGCGAGCTGCTTCGTGTAGGTAGGCCCATCCACCAGAAAGGCGATATCGCTGACCGGAATGGTCTGCACGGGCGTGCCGGGCACCGTCAGCTGGATCGCTCCTCCTTTCAGTGCGATGCTGCCGGGTAGCACGTGCTGGGTCGTCAGCGGCTGGCTCTTGCGCAGCAGCGCATAGTTGCCGGCGACGCGCAGCTCCTTGATCTTGGCCAGGGGAATGGTGAGTTCGCCAGCCATGTCGCTCTTGAAGACGACCGTATCTCCGGCACCGTGTTCCAGCGTTCCGGTCAGCTGGTCGCCATTGGTAAAGACAATCACATCCGGCACATGCGCCGCAGCCTGGCCGGCAGCTGCAAGGGTGGTGGCCAGCAGCACCGCGGCGCCGAGTGCCCGGGCCATGTGCAGATCTAGACGCGTGCCGCCGATGCGGCTCGGAAGGCGAGTACGGAGAGCAGAGGTCATAGAAGACAGGATACGTGGGGCAGGATGCGCGCGGTAGGGTGGGGTGGCCCGGTGGCAGAACGGCGTACTGTGGCGCTAGGCTGGCTGCCGTGGATTCGTCGATGAGCAAGCTGCATGCCAAACTGGTCTGCCAGCGGCTGGAATGACTCGATTTAAGCGCTTTATCGGGGTGGTAGCTGCTCGATGCGTTTGCACCGCCCGGGATGCACAATTTTGATAAATTTTCGTTGCCAATCGTGTGCCGATAGGCATACTATCCGACTCGCAATGGAGGAAGTACGCTAATCGCGCAACCCTGACCAACGCACCTCACGCATGTCGCAGTTCCAGACAAAAAGCCTCGCGTAGCACCACAACTTCCTGACGGGGGTATACCCCGCAGTGCGCTTTGGAAGGTAAATGACTATGGCATGGTATGCCTATTGCATCGCTGAACGGCAAGCATTTCCAGAACTTAACCGCCACCGCCGCCCGATGCCGCTGACTGGCGTCAACGGAGTCTTCGGAAATCAGACCTTTCTTTTTCCTGCCAGTGACCTCGCCATCGTAGTCTCCGAGCACAGCCCGGAGGATAGCTCCCGTTTTGACCAGCAGACCGCCAAGGACCATGCCCGCGTGATTGCGGACTGCTTCAAGCACTCCACGGTTCTGCCCTTCCGCTTCGGCACCACCTTCCACGACGATGATGCGCTGCGTCGCGCCGTGCGCTCCAACCACCGCCACTTTATTGCCAACGTCGAGCGGCTGCGCGGCAAGGCTGAGATGCACCTGAAGGTGCTGGTGGACGATACCTGCCCCGGCAACACCGCGCTCAGCACGGTAGCTGGCCACGAGTACCTGAGCAGCCTGCGCGAGAACGCCAGCCGTCAGCGCGAGCGCCAGTCCAAGGCCCGCGCGCTCTCCCTGCAGATGCATCGTATGTTTCTGCCTCTGGCAGAAGAGGTGACCTGCAAGCGGATGGAGTCCGGCAAGATGCTGCTGGACATCGCCCATCTCATCGACCACAAGACGGTGGAACGCTACCAGAACAAGTACTCCTCGGCGTCGCAGGAGCTGAAGGAGTGCCGGATGCAGCTCTCCGGGCCCTGGCCTCCGTACCACTTTGTGCATCGCGGCAACCAGCACACGCACTCTGCGTAACGGTTGCTAAGGCTTCACGTCACGTACCACCCAGCCGCCTGCTCCCCGGGAGTGGGCGGTTTCGTTTTAGGGGGCAGCGGCCCGGGGTAGAGATGGAGTGCAGGCGCACCCGTGCGAGGGGCCTTGCAGCACAGGCTGCCGAGTCGCGTTACAGGTGGATCGTCCAGCCGAGCTCGGCGAGCTTCTCTTCAATGTCGGCCAGGGCATTCTCCAGCGCGGACCTGCGGTGCGGGCTGGAGGTCCGCTCCGAGAGGATGCGCTCGCGCTGCAACTGCAGGCTCTGCAGCTGGCGTTTGCGGGTCGCCTCATCGGCCCGTGCCTTGGCCTCAGAGGCGCGGGGTTCTGAACTCGGGGCTGGCGTTTGTGCCTGTTGTTCTTCCACGGATTTACTCTCCCATCCACGTGACCTGTCTTTATCTTACGCCACTGGCCGCAGCCGGCCGGGAGTGGACGCGATGGCGAAGATTTTGCGACCTCTGGGCGTGGCCGACCGTCAGTAGAACTGGTTAGGACCTCAACCGCAGCTGTGGGGGTGGCTGGCTGCGCCTAGGCATCAGGCTGCCACGGGCAGGTGCCCGCTTCTCTCGTGCAACAATGTATCGATTGCAATAAGACCTCTGACCGGCATCCGGGTGCAGTGCGCCCGGGGCCACCTGGAACGCGAGGCGTACGATGTGGATTGTTCGACTTGCACTGCGGCGACCGTACACGTTTGTCGTCATGTCAGTGCTGATTCTGATCTTCGGCATCGTCAGCATGCTGACGATGAGCACCGACATCTTTCCGACGATCGATATTCCCGTCGTCACGGTCATCTGGATCTATCCCGGCACCAGTCCGGACGAGATGGAGAAGCGCTTCACGACCATC